>JAUUPT010000010.1 GCA_030843315.1 Bacteroidaceae bacterium
TAAAATGAAAAGGTCGCTTCCTACCTCAATTCCGCCAGTCTCCATAAATAGATTATCAGGCAATCGAAGTGCTGTAATCAGATTGGTATTGTGAACGATGAAATCACGCACAAATTTATTGGATGCAGAATCAGCAACCCCTCTTGATGTAATGAATGCAAGAACCCCACCCTCTTTGAGTAAAGAGATGGCTTTGAAAAAGAAATAGTTGTGAATGGTTTTGGCAGCTTGTGTATAAGGTTCTCCCCTTTTAATAAAGTCCGCATCATACACGTTCAGATTACCGAAAGGAATATTTGAGGCTATAACATCAAGAGCAGGAGTTTCTATTTCTTTGTCGCCAAAAGTTTCAAATCCATCAATAAATACCTGCGTGTCGGGTTCTAAAGATGATAAAATAAGCCCTGTCACATAGTCTTTTTCAAATGCGATCTTTACAGCGTTAGCAGGAGCAACAGGTAAAAATCCTCCAATTCCAGCGGAGGGTTCCAAAAAAGTGCCGATAGTCAGGTTGTTTTTACTAAAAATGTGCTGGATATTGTCTGCAACGGCAGAAATAACTGATTGTGGAGTGTAAAAAGCAGTCAAAACGGAATTTTTAATGCTTTTAACCAGTAACTTGTATAGCTTTGTATTACCCTCTGTTGCTTCCGTCAACACACTTTTTAGCTGTTGTAACACTTGCTTTGTGTCATTATCCGTTGTGCCGTGGTCTTTATCCTCATTATCTAATAGTAGAACAGAATAAATACCGCCAAAACCTGTATATTGTTGCAACAATATACGTTCTTCTCCTGTCGCTTTTCTCTGTTCTTGACGAATTTTGAAAGCTGTTGCAATGGCTTGTACATTAGCCGACAATGATTTTAATTTGTTATAGCCCATAATTTTAACCGTTTATTTTAATTTCCCTTTTATTCGGTCTTTCTGACCTGTGAGAGGGATATTTTTCGGCTATTCCAGATGGGTGTGGACAATCATGCAAAGCTGATATGGGAAATACGCTCGACCATAGGGAGAGGAAGATTTCCCAATATCACTTGCGGAGGTACTCCGGCTTTGCAACTGATTGGAAGCGGCCAGCTATCTTTGCGGAAAAATAGCCTTTCGCAGGGCTGCAAACGATGGACTTTGTTCAGCTACAAAGGTTAGGTATCAGTTATAAAAGGACTAGAAGATTCTTGTTTTATAAAAGGGAAAGCGGCTAATTTTACAAAAGGAAAATGAAATATAAAAGGAAATCCCCTTTGAGGGAAGGATGGTTCCTTTTCTGAATCATCCTCGGGTCTTATTCATACGTTCTTTCGGAACAAGGCAAAAGTGCCTCCTATGCTGATATTGTATATTAATTTATAATTATCATCGACAAATAAGGTGTAATCATAGAGAGCTAACTTTGGTTCATCTGCTTCTTCTGATTCTCCATAGTCCCATTCCTTGAGATAATTGGCTATTTCTTCATAATTATCTTTTTCATAAAGAGTTGATAAGAATGAATAATCGCCATCACCATCCTTTACTATACGTATGAGGCTCCATGTGTTATCTGTTTTCTTTTCCATTGTGTCTATCATTAATTTGTTTATATTCATAAAAAGCCTGTCCTTGATAAAAATCGAATTCAGGATATTTACAGAATCCTGATACTCCGAATTTTCCTGTGCGTTTCCCGAAATTGTTTTCTTCCAGCCAATCTATTATAGGAATGCCATTGTTGTTGATATCAATGAATTGGCATCCAGCACTACGATTACACTCCGGGAGATTTACCGTAATATCTCCATAATATACCAAATGATCCTTTTCTAAAACATCGAGTAGCATAGCTATAGGACTTCCCATTCCATATTCATAGGTTGAAATAATGGGAAACACCCACATTCCGTTGTATCTTAGTAATTTGTATTCACGTCCTTCAATTATTATTATTTTCATGTTCGTCTTTTAAGTGCTTTAAAATTAATAACATAGTGATTCTTCTATTTGATGAGAATGTGCATAGTATTATACACATTCTCGTTAGTTCATTTTTTACTCTGCGAAATCTCCAGCGCATATTTTTTGGAACTCACCTTCGCAAAACATCTCATATTCTTCTGTATTGTCTCCAGATTCAATATTCCTATCAATAATATCACCCATTTCGTCAAGATAAGCCATATCGGAGATGCAACGTTCTCCCTGTCTATTGACTAAATAGATTTCATAACAATCCGCGCCCGCATTGTAGGAGATTAAAACATCTCCGGTGAAAAGCCTTGCATTCACCTTGAATCTAAGAGTAGCCATATCTTTAAAAATTGTAGCTGCAAATTGATTAGTACCCCATGACAAAAGCACATTCATGTTAGTAGTTCCTATTAACTGTCTTCTGATAGATTCAGCGGCTTGTAAAATTTCTGCTTTATTCATAACTTAATTTATTTTTCCCTCTAATCATTTTGATTTCGAGGGGGATTAATTATTTTTTCTGCTCTCAGAATTGCATATCATTCCTGCAAAACATCCGTGAGAAATACTCTTTTTATGCAGTAAAAAGGAAGATTTTTCACAAGGAAAACCGTAGGTGGGTTTTTCAGAAGAATGATATAATGCAATTAACTTTGCAGCAAAAAATGGATTAATTCCCGAAGCTATCATGAAGGATAAAAGTGGTGATGTAAATGCGTTACACTATAAAAGGATTTCGATAAATATGTTACAAAAGGATATTACGATGGCAAGTAGCATATTTCTTAGACTAAATAGTCTCTAAGCAAGTTCAGAGAAAAGTGCTTGATATACAATGTCTCTTAATTACAAAAGGATATTTCCTATGCTGTTAAAGCTAAAGAAAGCAAGTGGAGCATCAGTTAGCTCCATAACTTTCTTTAACAAAAGCACCTGCCGGAAGAGTCCATATTTCTTCAGAGGACAATTTGATTTGAAGATTGTAGATATAACTGGTTGCAAGGTCTTTCAACTCCTTGGAAATATGGTTGTAGGGAATTCCCGTATCAACCAAAATTTGTAGGTCAATATTACGTTTTATAGTACAACCAAATTGCTTTTCCAAAGAAATGATTTTTGATATTTGGAGAGGACTTATCACATTCGCACTTGCAAACTGATTTTTGTTTCCAAAAATACAGAATTTGCAAGAACAACGATTCCACCCCATATAATAACACGGATGAACCCGTATTTGATAGCGTTCTATTATGTTCCAGACTTGTTTTTCCGTCCAATCCCGAATGGGGCGATAGCGGTCTATGTGACGGGTAAACTGTTTACCATTGCGAAGGTCGGCTTTGTCGGTTTCAAAAATGGCATATCGGGCGCGTGCGGCTGATTCTTCCCCCCGTTCACCACTAAGTACAAGTGTTCGACTGTTACGAAAACGAGGTTGGTTGATAATGGCTGTGGAACAAACATCTATTTTCAGATAAGAGGAACACCAACGAATTTTTAGGTCGTGGGAGCATTGAGGAAACTTATGTCGTGTTGTCAATTTTCCCCGTAAACCTCCTGCCTTACCAATAGAACCATCCCATTGTTCAAAGCGGTTAGGGGCTGTATGGCTATTTTCACGCATTAGTTCTCCGTAGAATCCTCCTTCTTTCCATTGAAAATAAATAGGTACACCAAATGCTTTCGCAAATTGGCGACAGTAATCAGGTGTGATTTCCCAATCGAAGAAAGTGTTGCCTCTGCCATCTATTTCTTGATGCCATAATTCGATTTTATCAACAGGTACATTGTTATCAAGTAAGTAAAGGAAACATGCGGTTGAATCTTTACCTCCCGAAAAGCTGACTATGTATTTATCATAAGATTGTAAATTGAATCTTTGGTTCATGTTTATTCAGTCTTTAGTAAAATTGAACGTGTCTTTTCTTTAATATTCTCAGATTTTCATATCCGATACTTTTAAGTTCTGCGAGTAAATCCTTATATTCCTCTTCTCTTGCCAATGTAGTAAGGGAAATAACACCATTATAATCAGCATCGGCGTACTGTCCGAGATGTTCATAAGAACTTACTGTTAACTTTCTTCGGTCTGTATTTTCTGGGAAAAGAGCGATAATCTGTCCGTTATCTTTCCATTTTCTGAATATGACTTTAGTTTTATTCATTATATTTTATTATTACGTTAGCCTAACTCTACCGGCTCATCACTCCATGTCAACTCCTTGCCTATGAGTTTGTAGATAGAACCTTTAGGTAACATTATTGTAATTTCTGCGCTACCGCATTCGCTTTCAACCCATATCTCTTCTAAATAACTCCATTCCCAAAAATCCCTGATAGGTTTTTGAGGTGAGACTGTTTCAGTTCCATTTCTGTTTACTGCTAACCATGCCATAATTTAGCTCCTTTCTATTTTGTTATGCAGGGCTTTTGCCCTAGTTTGTACTTAATTTCTTTCTAATATAACAAGGATACCACCCTCTTAAAAATATTGAGACCAATAATAATCAGCAGTTTTCATGTAACCTGCTTTTTTCAACTCGGCTTCAATTCGCCATAATTCTGAGTTTGCTCGTCATTCATCTCTATTTGTAGGTAGGCTCTGACACCTACCCCTGTTATTAATTAAATAATTGTCCGTCTTGTAAATATTCCCAATTATTGGCGTGGCTTTCTTCTTTGAAACTATCTTCGTTTTGCGTATACTCTATATCATCACGGCAAAAACGGAAAAAGCTGTCCAAGCACTTATCCATTAGTTTAAAGTAAGTGATATTCTTGGCGGGGTGTTTCAGAAAATCGTATATCGGTTGCAATATGGCACAATCGGCACAATATCCCGTAAGGGTACAATCTGTATTGTAGAATATCCGACTTAATCGATTTTTTGTTTTACATTGTACGCTTGTCTTACCCCAATAAATCTTAGATATGAATAGCCTGTGCCAATGGTTGTTGGTGATATACCTTGCCAAACGCTCTCCGCTTAGTTCTTCTAGCTCTCCAGAAAGAGAGGTGAAGAAACTGTAATGGTAGGTACAAGTATCATAGCTCCAATTACGGATGTCAACGTTAAAGAGTTTTGCAAATTCCTCCATCGTATTTCGGTTGTCGCTCGAAAAGGAATAGTCCCTATTCTCTATCCACTTATAGTAAGCGGTCTTTTGTGCGTCTACTGATAATTCATGCATCGGAAAAATGTTGTATTCTCGTGTTATCGTTCTCATAATGGTGATTATTGAATGGTTGCTAAAATAATTTCTTCTACATACTGCGGATGCACTTCGCTGAAACAGTAAACTACAAAGTCTTTACGTGCATCATAGTTCAACTCTCTGTATAGTTCTTTAAAGGGGGTTATATTACCGTTGATATAGGTTGATGCCATATACTCGTAAATATTGTCCACCGCATAATATCGGCATTGTTGCGCCACTGTTTTTCCTCGTCTTGTTTTCATCTTTATACTGTTTTTATAATTTTATGTGGATTCTTGAGGTGAAGGAGTTTCGTTTCCATTTATTCTTGAATTATTAACTTTGCGATATCGGTAATAACTTTTCAAGTCCAATATACCCAAGAGAAAAATTCCATGTTAGCAAATATCCTAAGCATATTTGGTAGCTATCGCTTGTTCCTCTTTGGGAATGGTTGTTAAGTTCATAATACTCATCATTATCCCACTCTCTTAGATAACGAACAGCAGCCATAACAGACTTCCTTTTTAGTAACTTTAATGGCTCATCAGCTTCGTCACCTTGCATAAAAATGATTGAGGCATAGCAATATTGAACTTGTTTCTCACCCATCATCTTTTTGGTATTTCCTGTATGCATAATTATTTCCTTCTTTATAATTAAATTTGTAATGACTTATAATGAAAACTCAGCTTTGAAATCTTCGTCGCATTGAATTAGGCTGGTCAATATTTTGATTAGGCTACGTTTTGAACCTACTTTTGCAATGGCGCATATATATTTGTCTTCCTGTTGCTTTGTTGCAATAAAGATATGACCACATTTTACTTCCGGCTTAAACGGGTAGATTTGACTTTTGAGTTTTTTGAAATTTGTTGCCATAGTGATATTGAGTTTAAATAATATTGATAACTGTATTTTTCTGTAATCTATTTGCCGTATTTATGTCTGCTTGTGTAACACAATGTTCTGAATAGTAATAGGGATTCAGTTCAATCAGTGACTTGATATTGTACTTTCCATTCTGTTCTTCTTTCGAGTTTTTTGTTTCCATTACTGTATATTTATTAGTTGAATAAAATTCTTTCCCTACAATTGAACTATTATATTTATTAGCTCTTTGACTGTTTATGGGACTTTTTCAAGTGCTACAATGAACAAAAGCAACGGATTAAGCCAACTTTTTCCAGAAAATACGAGCTGAAAGCTGGAGATTTTCGATGGAAATCAGCGGAATGTTCCGCAAGTTGGCATATCCGGCTTTGGTTGAAATTTGCACATGAATCAGGCCAATCAGTCAAAGTGATAATATTAATAGAAGAATCCAGAAAGCTCTGGAAAAGCGTATAAGGGGAGAGGGACAAGATTTAAAAGAGGCAAGATCGGATGTAATACTTTTCTATCCGGTGTATAAAAGGGAGGCGTGAAGAGACAAGTAAAATGTAATACACATAAAATGCCGAAGGGGAAAAAAGGGAAACATTTGTTTCCCTCCTCCCAACGACTCACTTTTAACTAGGTTGAGTGAAGTTGATGTATTTGCTGTTATTCAAATAGATGTTCTATAATCTCTACTGGCCCCCCCTTATAATCTTAGATTTATTTTTTTTGTTGTTTTACGTTAATTCTACTGGTTCATCATTCCATGTTAATTCCCTACCTATAAGTTTATAGACAGAACCTTTTGGTAACATTATTGTAATTTCTGCGCTACCGCATTCGCTTTCAACCCATATTTCTTCTGAATAACTCCATTCCATAAAATCCCTGATCGGTTTTTGGGGTGAGACTGTTTCAGTTCCATCTTTGTTTACTGCTAACCATGCCATAATTTAACTCCTTTTTATTTAGTTTCTATATTAATGTGCGAATATCTGCCGAATAAATCCTCAAACGGTAAGCGTGCGTAGGATTCACCATCCGCACCAATGGTATATATTCGATTCTCATATACTTCAATGTCTTTTATAAGTTCTCTTACTTGATTAACCACATCTTTGGGTACGTGGATGTATATATTGTCGCCCCATTGCCTTGTGGTTACAGAGAATTTGACGTTGGGAAATTCTCTCTTAAGTAATAAACGGATATTGTTAGGGGCTTGTCCTCCCTCTTTCAAATATGGGAAACGCTGTTTAAGCTTTTCGCAAATTGCAATGTATCTTAGTTGCGCTTCCATTTTTCTTTCTTCCTCCATTCGCTGTATGTATGCTTTTTTCGCTTCAATCTCTATCGAATACATGGTTGTGAAGTCAGACCATAAATACATATACCTACAATAGTCGTAACCCTGTCTGTCTACAAACACATATCTACCACCATCGGACAATATTAATGTTACACATTGATAGAATGTATCTATCTGTTCGCTGGTAAAATTGTATATATTTGCATTGTCGGGGAGGTCTTCAGAGCAACTACCACCCGTATTTGTCGGTAGATAATCACCATTCTGTAATGCTTTGTCGGATATGTGCATTATTTCAACTATCTTACAAATTGTTTGATAGTTGCTTTCATAGGTATAAAACACTTGCGACTGCAAGCCACAATCGTTTTTTAAACCAGAACAGTGAAGATTAACAAAATCGTTTACTTGCAGCTCTGCCACTGGTTTAGATTTATTCTGTTTTGCTTGCTCTTTGTATAATGTTATATTTTTCATAATCGTTTTATGCTGCTATCCGCTGACGGATAAGATTTTTATTTTTTTTATTTGATTCAAACTTATTCTATATCACTTGCAGAGAGCCACCAACCATCTGCTTCTATTATGTTCTTTTCATTACTATTTTCTTGGATTACAATGCGATCATCGTATAGCCCGTATGTATCACTTCCTGCTCCACAAGTAAAACCAATACCCACATCATATTTTTCTAATAATTGAGATAGTTCTTTCTTGAATTCTTTTATCTTTTCTTCTGTCATAATTTTATGAGTTTTTTACGATTATATTAGTGTTTTCCAATTCCCATTTTCTTTATGCAAGACATACATTGTGTTCTTGACTTGTTTTTTCCACCCATGTAAAGACCATGTAAAGCTAATATTGACAATGAGGAAGTGATCTGTCTGCTTTATTATATTGTGAAAAATAAAATCACTTATCCCCTCCTGTCTTTTATTTAATTCATTGTACACGATATGTATTACTTCATCTTTAGTTTCCATAATATTCTTGTTTTATTTGTTGCTAATCTGCTGATTTTTGATTTTATATAGTCCGTCTAAATGTGAAAATCTAACATTTCCGACTATAAAAGTTGGTGCTATTACTGCTCCAGCTGTGTATGTTGTTTTTCTGCGTTTTTCTGCAAAATATTCTGTTACTTTATTATTCTTTATAGCATAGTTTAAACCTGTTTCAATGAATTGAAAGGTAATACCATTAACTTCTAACGTTAGATATGCCCACAAACAATAAGGTTCTGATTGTGTACTTATAGCAACGTCCTTCACTGTTACAGGAAAAAGCATCTCTTGCTGTGCTGTGATATTATCCAAGTATATTTGTTCTTTTATTTCATTCAACATACGACTCTTGTTTGCATTGAATATTTTGAGACAGCCAATATAATTCTGGACTCTTTCATGAAAATATTTCATTCCATTACTGATAAACAGTCTTGTTCTGTTATCAAAAATGAGAGAATAATCATACGTTCCTCGCCATTTTCCAGTACATGCGCTTCTCTCCTTCTTAAAACTCTGATAACCCATAAGGATAGTTAACTCCTGGCAGCTAAGTTGTTTTTCTTTGTTCATAATCCGTTTTTTTTATGTTCAAACTATTTTTTCCCTTTAATCATTCTGATTTCAAGGGAGATTAACTATTTTTTCTGCTCTCATAATTGCATATCATTCCTGCAAAACGTCCGTGAGAAATACTCTTTTTACGCAGTGAAAAGGAAGATTTTTCACAAGGAAAAACGTAGGTGTGTTTTTCTGGAGAATGATGTTAATGCAATTAATTTTGCAGAAAAAAATAGGTTAATCATCCGAAGTTATCGTGTAAAATAGAAGTGGTGATATAGAATATTTTTCAATTATAAAAGGGAGATGGCTGATATGCACTTGCATATCATTTACAAAAGGAGATTGCGTTGATGTGGAGGTTTTCCTCTTGTGAAAGACTTGTATAATCGTTTTGGGTGAAAACAAAGAAGGGAATGTACCAAATTGGCACATTCCCCTTACTTTATTGGCTCTTAGTCTTCTTGAAAGTTATATATTTCTGTCACAATGAAGTCTTCTCCACCATGACCGGATAGACTTTTTAGATCTTCATAGCTATTGCAATAGAAAAAAATATCGTCATCATCATCATTTTGACAGTCTAAACTTAGTGCAATTCTAACATCTGAAACATCCTTTGTGTCTTTCCAGACAATTTTACATGATGCTACTTTAGGAATAGCATTGTTCATGTTTACATATTTATTGTATTCGGCTTGGATGCGATCCATCGTTTCGTCTACATCTGTCAGAATTACGCTCTCATTACAATCATTGCAAAAGCCATAGAAAAAGGATTCACTTGTAAATTCTTTGAACTCTTTTGTATTGGGGTTAATTACGGCTTCACAAGAAACATTCATTCTACCACATTGGGTGCAAATTACTTTCATATCTATTTTTATTGGAATTTAATGATTAAAACACGATTATTGAATAGTTCAGAAGCTTTGTAACCTGTACGCTGTTTCAGCCAAAAATGGTTTTTGCCGAATCCCCAATCGAAGAAATCGTGTGCATCGGTATCTGTTTTTAGTTGTTCCAGTCCTTCACGTAAGTCGCTCTTTGTGCAACAGTTTACTGCTGTGTTGATAATCTGTGCATACGCCAATACCGTTTCAGGGTAATATATGGCTATTGTACTTTCTATTTCTATAGTCTTCATATTCTTATGTGTTGTAGTCATTATTCTATTTGTATGTTATTTATGTAAGTTAATTACTGTAAGCCCTTTGCGGATTGCTCTATTTACGGTGTAATATGTTCCACCGCTGGGCACTTTATCAAAGTAGGCTATTATAGCGGATGCGTTATCTGTCATATAGTCGTTACGTCTGTGAAAACACCCTGTATAATAGTTTTCGGCTAAGGTTACACACTCTGCTATATTTGTGATATGGCAGTAACGCTCTTTGTTTTCGGGTGTAAATCGTCCCGCCTGTAAGCGGAATGGTATTACGGCTATCAAACGTATTTCGGAATGACATTCATCACGTAGCTTCAATACGGCTTCTGCTGATAATAGGTCAAAACCTTCTGCCATACCAGTGATAAATGTGTTGTAACCTTGTTCATACAGTTCGCGAATGATATTGTATATTTCGACAAATAAGGTTTCTTTATCTGTCGAAATACGTTCCTGCCTGTGTCCTGTGAAGGTTACTGCCTTGGCTTTATTGATGTTCATTGTAATCTGTTTCTTTAATTAATATTCAGAGAGTCAATCTTAATTTCAAATAGCCATCGGCATGATTAAAGAAAGGTTTTCTATCTTTTTATCTTCGATTGCAGGTAGGATGATAGCCGCTTTTGATGGGCTGCACATTTTGATGACGACCTCCTTACTGGATATATTTTCAAGTATTAACTTTATATATTCACTTTTGAAGCCAATGCGTAAAGGTTCTCCGGCGTATGCACAAAACAACGTTTCTTCAGCAGAGGTTGAAAAGTCAATGTCTTTACCCGAAATGCCAAGGCATGTACCAATGAAATCCAAAATGATGCAACCTGTTGCAACGCTTGTGAAAATGTTTACTCTCTTGATGGCGGATAGTAAGCTTTCTCTCTCAATAGTTGCCATGTGAGAATGCTCATTGGGGATGATGGCATTATAGTTAGGATAACAACCTTCCAACAAGCGACAGCGGAATGATTCGTCTTTGAACGTAAAGATTGCTTCCCGTCCGTTATGTGTGACCGTGATTGGTGCTGTTTGTTTGCTGGTGAGGTTCTTAATTATTTTGGCAGCTTTGAGTGGAAGAACGAAATCAAAGCTTTCCACTGGCGTGTCCAGTTTGTATGAGTTTCTAACCAACTTATGAGCATCGGTCGCTACTGATTGAAACATACCGTCACTGATAGTGAAGTAAATCCCCGTCATAATTGGACGTATACTGTCTTCGCTGACAGCGAAAAGTGATTGGCTGATAGCTATATTCAATATGGGTGCATCTATGCTGACCTGTTTTTCTATCCCGGCAAGAACTGGTGAAATGGGATATTCGTTAGCCGAAAGTCCCACTAAATCATACTTGCCATTAGCGTACTTGATGGAGGTGGCGAACGTAACTTCGTCAATTGCGAATGCGATGGGCTGCTCTGATAGGTTTTTGAGTGCATCCAATAACCTGTCAGCTGGCAGGCAAATTTTCCCATCCCCCTCGGTCATGGCGAGCGGTAATATACTACACTGTGTGCATTCTCCATCAGAAGCGGTGATTCGTAGACTTTCATTCTCTACCTCAAAAAGAAAGTTGGCAAAAATGGGTTGGGCTTTTGGATGAAACACTTTTGACATTGCGGTCAATTTGTTGCTAAGAACGATTGATGATACTAAAAATTTCATACTTCATTTTTTTTATTTCCCTTATCGTCAAGGACTTTCAGCCCTTTATTGTCGGAAGGTTAATTTTTAGTGCAACCAAGAAACATCCTTCCTATGGAACAAATCTTTTACCCCAAATACTCTTTATTGCAGATAAAGGAAGATTTTGGGTAAAACGAAGCTTGGATTTGTGGAATAAAGTGTAGGATGTTTGAACTTTGCACCTAAAAATCGCTTTACGACAATAGAGGTGACTTAATGTTCGAGTAGAAAAATAATCCTGTGGATGGTAGAAAAGGAAGGGAAGAACGTGCGAGTGCTAAAAAAGGATATTTATAGAGTGGCATTAATACTACTCACTCTTATTTGACATATCTGAATCCGTATCATCCTCACTCATACCTATTACTCCACGGATAGCGCAGAGTGCCGCCATGAGTATCGTAACCAATATAGTGCGTATCGTAAGGTTCATATCGAAAGCTTCCAAGCTGGTTGCTATTAGGATAATGATCGCTATCAGGGCGAGTATCATATTTTTCTTACTCATAAGTATGCCTTATTTGAATGTGATATTCCCGAAAACCGCTACTTGTAGCCATTGGTCGGCATCAGCCGGTGTGCAACAGTGCATCTTTACACGATGCTTGAATTTCACACTAATAGACTCCATCATATAAATGGATTTTTCGAAATTCCAATTCCTGATTAATAAGGAACTGGCTCTATCTGTTATTATATCACCTATGCGAAACCTTACAATCAATATTTTAGGAATTTCTTTTTGTAGATTTGGCAGATTTATTTTTTTGATTTCGTTATTTTCAAATATCCCTTCTTCAATCACTGCCCATGTGCAATATTTATCAATCAGGGCAAGAAGTTCATTGAGAGTTGCTGCGTCCATATTACAAGGAATTATAAAAGGATTACTAATATTTATTATCTGTATAAAAGGTAGTGAAAATGGTTGTCCCGGTAATCGGATTGTTCCTGATTACCGGGTTTGTCTCACTTATTGGAGTTCCATTTCTTCAACACCCATCGTGAAGCCATTCTCCGTCATCATCAAATGAAGGGGATGTATCTTTCGTTTTCATCCAAATACGCCATGATTGCTTTTGCTTCCTCATGCGATGCCCTGTTTCTTTCATCAATGTAGTTGTTATTAGCCATTACCTTAATACATTCTTTGATAGTCCGGTATAAAGACTGTTGCAATGTTGGGTGCATGGTTAATACTGCCGCTGCAAAATTTGAAGGATTAAAGCAGAAACTATTGATACCGTTTTCTACTTGTTTTGCAAGTTGGAACTCTGCTGTTTGATTTACATTCTTATCCATAACAATTTTATTTAGGAACATTTATTTTTCCCTGCAATCCGGATTCTTTCATCCGTCTGCCGGTTTTTCTAAATGCTGTATTAGGTATTCGGGAGGTATCCTGCCAGATTTTTCATCAGAATACATCTGAAAGATGGAGATTGTGATGAAAATGCAGTTTAATCTTGCAGGATACGAAACCGATACCAGACCTTTGCATTTGGACAAAAAACGGTCGATGTAAAGATACCTGCTATTGATAGTCAATCATGGCTATAATAGGTCTCTCTGTTTACGACATAAGGGTCAGAAAAGTACAATAGGTCTCTTCGAAATCGAATTTATATCTCTCCATCATTCTTTTCCGCTCATTTGTAATTTCACCCAAAAATATATCAAGTGAACTAAAAATGGTCAGATGGATTGTGTCACACAGTCCTCTATCATCCGTTATGGCAGATATTCTCACCATGTTTTCCATCTCTGGATTGGATACAGCGCAGCAAGAATGTCCACATAGAATAGCATTGGATGGGATGAAATAATATAGAAGAAGCATATCGTTTTGTTCTTCCCATATATCCATTATCTGTTCTAAAGATAATGGCGTTTCAAGATGATAGGCAAATCTTTCCCAATCATCGAGGATCTCGGTCACGGTTATGTTTACCGTGTCAAATAATTCCGGCATTGTCATCTTAGCAATGCTTTCAAATCTTGCTCTTTTTGGCGTAATCATATTGCTTAGGTTTTAAAATGATTCTTTATACAGGCATTTTTTTGCTTCTTCCCATGCAGCATTTAACTGTTTGACAATATGTAGCAACGCCTTCGTGTTTTCTTTTTGACAAATGTCGTCGTACTGGAATAAAAGAGAAACAAGAATGTTGACATCTTCGTCCGTCATTTGATTTCTCATTTCCGTTATCCAGCAACGTATCTTGTTGATATTTTGCTCTGAACAGGAGTGTTGATGTATCCACTCCATTTGTTTTTTCTCTCTTTTTTCGTTTGCTTGTGCTTCAGAACGTATCTGTTCAATCTCTTCTAGCGAGAGGTTTCCTGATCTCTCAATGCGGAGCATGTTGGAATTACCGGTATCTTCGTCTTTAGCTGAAACTATAAGTAATCCATCCTTATCCACTTCAAAGGTGACACCTATTTTAGGCTTACCCGCTTCTGTGAGTCTCATACCTGATAGGTTGAAGTACCCAATCGACCTGTTTGTCTTTGCAAAATATCCTTCTCCTTGCAGAATGTGAATGGTTACAGTTGCTTGATTATCTTTGGAGGTAGTAAATTCTTCCCGCCGCTTTATTGGGATTGTTTCGTTTGCTGTGATTATCCGTGTCATGATACCACCTTCTGTTTCGACACCCAGTGAGAGGGGAGTTACATCCATTAAGATTACATCGTCAAGTTCCTTATTTAACAAAGCTCCCTCTAAGGCGGCACCTGCCGCAACAATTTCGTCCGGATTCGTACATTTCGATGGTTCTATGCCAAAAAAATTGCGTACCATTTTCTGTACAGATGGGATGCGGGTTGAACCACCCACCAATAATATGTGATCAATCTCTGAATTGGAGATACCTGCTGCTTGCATTGCTTGTGAACAGGGTTGATAACATTGTTCCACGAGCGGAGACACCAGTTCTTCAAACTTTCGTCTGGTAAGCGTTTGGAGAAGATGCCGGGGAATATTGTCTATCGGTATCAGGTACGGAATATTTATTTCGGTCATTTCATTGGCTGACAGCTCTATTTTCGCTCTTTCCGCAGCCTCTTTGATTCTTTGGACAGCCTCCGGAAACTGCCATATATTTATTGAATATTCTTGATGAAACTCCTTGATTAGCCAATCCATGATTGCATGGTCAAAATCGTCTCCACCTAAATGGGAGTTTCCACTGGTCGCCATGACTTCATAAAAACCGTCGTTGCAATCCAGTATGGATATGTCAAAAGTTCCTCCACCCAAATCAAATACTACAATTTTTCCAGGTACACCATTTTTGATACCGAAAGCAAGTGCCGCTGCGGTAGGTTCATTTAGTATCCGCCTGACTTTTAAGCCAGCGATGATACCCGCTTCTTTAGTTGCCTGCCGTTGTTTTTCTGAAAAATAGGCAGGTACAGTGATAACAGCTTCGCTTATTTCCATACCGAGATAATCTTCCGCACTCCTTTTCATCTTTTGAAGGATGTATGACGATATTTCTTGTGGAGTGTATTGTTTTTCTTCAATCTGTACAATCAGTTTTCCATCTTCCAACCCCCGTATTTCATAAGGCATCATTTCTGATTTTTCACTTATTTCAGAGATTTTTTCCCCAATAAAGCGTTTGATAGATGATACGGTACGTGTCGGATTAGTGATAGCCTGCCTTTTTGCAGACTCACCAACCTTTATTCCGGCCGAAGTAATTGCCACAATAGATGGCGTGGTATGTTTTCCTTCGCTATTTGGAATAATGGTCGCATCACTTCCTTCGTAAATGGCCACACAGGAGTTTGTGGTTCCCAAATCTATGCCAATAATCTTCCCCATGTCTATTTCATTGTAATTAGAATCTGTTCTTTAATGAGTTTGTTGGGTAGACTATCTAGTTTGAGCCCGTCAGTAAGTTTTTGTTTTTGGAGTTTTTCGAATAAGGACTCCATCTGTTCGCCTATTGAATATAATTCTTTCACTTGCTTTTCTGTGCGTGTTTCTATACACAATTGATTATAATTGGAATAAGGATTTAATAACATGGATATTGTCATTGCGGCTTGTCTTCTGGTTTTTACTTGATTCCGATTGACGGCGTCCATACATCTTCGGGCATTCTGGATGAGCCGTCTGTTGGTCCTTACCCCCATATATGCTATTAAGTCCTCGGGAGCTATTTTTCTGTCGGAGCTTGCTTGAACCAAAAGTTCTGTAATCTTGGCAGTTGTCTTAATAACAGTACGGACGGACTTTTCATCGTATTCGTACAAGTAGTTAAGAAAGTTAATAAAAAGGTGGTTTTCTTCACTTATGAAATCCAACATTTCCTTTTTAGATATAAATCCCTCACTGTTCCATGCTGTCAATCGGTTTGTGTATTCAGCGAGATTTTCTGATGCAGTTCTATCTGCCTGTACCTTGTCATCCAGTCTATTGAAAAAAACTTCTGCTTCTTGGAGAGCAGAAGAACTGACTGTATTGTTATTTCTATTATTGAAAGATTGTTGAACCAGTATGATGTCTTTGTACGTCCTCTGTTTGCTATCGGCTAATCTTAGCATTTCATCGGAAATATAGTTTCCTATCGTAGCACATCGAATCATATATTGTACGGATTCGGCTTTATCCAGTGTGGTATCTGCTATCATAAAATGCAATACAGTATCTTCCAGCATTTTCCACTTTTCCAGAGTCACTATTAGGTCAGGAGTGGATATGTTTTCTATGGTACCCAGTTCTTTCTGGAATTCCCCATAAGCAGAAAAAGCCTCTATCTTGCAATCTATTTTCGATATTTGTCCTTTAGATGAACACGAGATAATCGTTAACACTAAAGCCAAGAAATAAAGTATTCGTATTTTCATTGTTGTTGAATGTTAATTGCTTATAATCAGTGTTCTTGTTTGTTGTATGATGATGGTATGAGTTTGTTTGTATCTTATTTTATAGAAAATATGGTGACCTGAAACCTTTTTCGCCGTTTGACCGTCCATTATAACTGGCAAATGTTTTTGTCATCAATCGCTGTTAGACTAAGAATGGGTGCTCTAAGTTTGATAAACTTCCAAAATATGTATTTTAGAGACATTATACAGATTTCTTTTTGACATGTTTGAAGTGGAATCTTTTCTTGCGTCTGGTTCATTTTCATTTTGGGGTATAGGCGATCTACTTTGGTATCACTCTTACCAATGGATTTTGTTATTAGCATTTTGCTATTAGCTAAATTGTATCTAACTTTTTCTTTCATATCTTTTTTTGCAAAAGTATGAATAATTGCACATACTATAAAATCGAACTTGTATGCTTTAATTATATTTATGCAATTGAACTTTATTGAAAATAATTAATCGAACCTAAATACTATAAGTTAGTTATGTTTTGTAAGTCGCTGTTATTTTAGATCGTATCGAACATTTATGAACTGTTAGTGTTGATGAGTAGTGTGATTTATATTAAGTTTGATTATGTGTTTATATTTAATTAATCAAACATTAGTATTGTTATTTTTATAAAGCTAGAATTGATAATCTATTGTTAATTAAGAGGAGATAAATTAGGAAGTAGAATGTTCTATGAGCTTCTAAAAGATACTGTTTGGTATCTTTTGGCTTTATCATATTGTGTGTAATTTCTGAATCATCGATTAAGTGAAATGAACCGTTAATAGTATATAAAGTAACATGCATTTAAAGTATGATTTTTATTATTTGAATATTAATTGTACCTTTGTGCATTAATAAAAAATAAATCCATGACCAGAATAGGTTATATAAAACTGAATGTATCGAGCACCTCTCAAGACAGTATGGAAATACTGGAGAGTCTTGGCTGTAAGAAGATTATTATAGAGCAAGTAGAAGATGAAGTAACACGTCCTCAATGGAAGCGTATGCTAACTCAACTGAAAAAGTCAGATGAGCTAGTTGTTCTTGGTCTCAGTAATGCAATTAGAGGGTTGCGCGAACTTGCTGCATTTTTTGAGTTATGTCGTATAAAGAAAATCCGTTTGATTTCTCTAAAAGATAAGCTAGATTCCAATGATGAACTATTTCCCGCTTCTACTTCTAAATTCATGGATGTATTTGCTTCTTTAATGGGAGATATAGCCGTGGAAAGAGGGGCTAGTGCTCGCATCCGTGCACAGAATAGAGGGAATGCTCTCGGGCGGCCGGTTGGCAGTCGGGATAAGCAGAGAGAAAAACTCTGCATTGAACTTTATATGGGTGGTAGCAATGTTGAAGATATTTTAAAAGAGACAGGGTTTCGTTCAAAAAGTTCAGTTTTTAGAATTTTGAGGAATAATGGTATGGAACCTGACCGTCGTCCGGGTAAAAAGAAAAAAGCAGATTAGGCTATCAAATTATGCACAAATATGATAATCGTCAAACAGATGGCTACATATAAGCTAAATATACGTTCTCTTTCCTTTACATATTGAAGATCTGCAAGTCTTGCTGAACAGATTATTGTCATCCATCCGAACAAGATGGACGTTGCTAGTGTGCGTGGACGGAATCCAACTATCGAAAATTCGATATATAATGCTGCCATGCCTAATAATAGCAATGGTATATAAATTAGATTCCTTTGAGAAAAAAACAGTTCGTTCCACTTTCTAGGTACCCAATCATGTAGCTTTGCGCCTATTTCTATGATCAGAAATAAAGCTAAAACGATGTATATCACATAAGGTTTGGGTGTAAGGGAAAGAAATGCCATCTGTATAATGCAATATCCCAAATAAATAACGCCGACCTGTATGGCTGTTTCAGCCACGACTAATTGTGTCCAGGCAAGCCATCGAGGAATACGAACCGATTCCTTTCTTCTGTGCAGGTCCACTACAAGGAATAGTGAAGGAAAAATTACCGAAAAACAAAATACACAAGCTTTGAATAGAGTTATTTGTAATCCGCTGGCACCTATATTGCCCATTGATGCAATCACGTACAAGATTACCAATAGCAGAATGGCAAAAGCCGTATAATACAACGCTATGAAAAAATGTCTGAAAAGTTGGTAAATACGGTTGGATATACGGATTCCATCACTCAGGCACAACGTTGCCAGTGCCGCTATCCATGATGTCAACATCAGCGTATGAGGAAATCCGGCATGATAGGCTCCCGTCATGTAGATAACAAAAAGTGCCGGTGTTCCATAATAAATGACTCTTTTTATCCTGCCAAGATAGTGCATCCCGCAAAGAGATGGAATACCAAAACACAGCCATTCGCTTTGCCGGGTGTACAGGTACAACAAGAAGGTGAGAGTTGCGCATCCGAATTCTATTGGAACATCAACGAATGTCATTTTTGTTAGTGTCCGTATTATGGTCAGTAGTTTTGCAGGAAGAATTCTTGCCCAAATCATTGTTTTAGAAGAATTTGAATTTTGCATTATTATCCATTAGGAGTCTGCCTTCCGACATGGTTTGGTGGCTTCCTGACTTACATTCAAATAAATCAAGGGAGATATTTGAAAAGAAAAAATAGGGAATGGAAAGTCCGGGAAACGACTCTTCTTTCGCTCTGTATAATGATGAAAAGTCCTTAGAGGAGGCATAATAGGTTTTGCCTCCCTGATGAAAGCTTACTTCTGTACCTTGAATGGAGGTTATCTGTACTTTCTTGAAAGGAGGATCTGAAGGTGTAGGCTTATTCGCTACATAATAGTCACCGGTTTTTATAGTGGCAGGTCTCATTCGGTTGGGTGTAGCCATCTCCCAAGTATTGTATTCAGTCATTATGGCGAGTTGTTTTCTGGGGCGCGTGAGGGCTACGTACAAACATCTTCTTTCCTCTTCGATGGCATCTGCACCTTCTTTAATGGCAATATCACAAGGGTAGCTCCCAATACACATGTCGAGAATGTAACAATAGTCAGCTTCCAGACCTTTTGCCGAATGAATGGTGGAGATAATGACGGCATCATCCGTTGCCGGGTTTGTGCCTGTTTGCGGGTCCAACACATAGTCGTTGATGAATCCGGAAAGTGATTTCGCATTTGCGGCAATTTCAATCAAAGCGGCAAAGTCTTTCTTTCGCCTGTTCCAGTCTTTTTGATATTTATCGGATAGCAAATCGACCAATGATTTTACGATTCCTGATAGGCACGACTGGGTATCCATGCTTTGGGATAAAGCATACCTTATTACTTGAGCAGGCGCGCTGAAGTGAGTCGTGTCTTTCATCAAATCCACCATCTCTTCCAATGTATTTTCATCTTTCATGGAGCCAATCATCTTCTTCGCTTTGGATTCGCCGATTCCCGGCCAAAGTTCGAGGTATCTCATCCAAGCCAACTCGTCGTGCGGGTTTGCGATGATGCGCAAAGTGGATACGACATCCCTTATATGTGCCGATTTCAATAGAGAGATACCTCCGTACAGGACGTATGGGATATGATTGGCCAGCAGAGTTGCTTCTACCTGTTTTGCTTGATACGCATTTCTTGCCAGTACCATGTGATCAGCATAGTGTGCTCCATTTTTGAGATGCTCTTTGATGTCGGATTCAATAAATACAGCTTCTTCCGCCTTGTTATTCACAAAAACCAAAAGCGGCTTTTTACCTTTCTTCTGCTGTGCTACAAGCTTCTTCTCGTATTTCAATGGCGACATTTCGAGCAATTGATTGGATACATCCAAAATCGCTTGCGAGCTGCGATAGTTTCTGACCAGCTTCATTACCGTTGAATCAGGAACACGCTCTTTGAAAGAATGGATGGAGTGAAAGTCTGCTCCCCTGAAGGCATAGATGGACTGTGCATCATCTCCGACACAAAACAGGTGGCAACCGGGCATGAATATCTCAAGTAGTTTCCATTGCAACGGGTTGGTGTCCTGCATTTCGTCTACCAGTATATGGTCATACCGTGAAGTTACCCGTTGGCGGAGAGGTGCGTTTTGAGTAAGGGCATCAACGGCTTTGATAAGTATGTCATCATAATCTAAATATCGGTGTTGCTTTTTGTATTCCTCGTAGAGTCCGATGATGTGTTCTATGGTTCCCGTGATGCTTTTCAAATAAGACTCGGTGGCTTGATCGCCAAATTTGTTATACAGAAACTTATGTACAGACACACTCATTTCACAATCCGTGTTCAACTGAAATGAGCGGATAGAAAGTATGTCTGACGCTTTTATGCTATCAGTAAGGCTGTTCTTCTCTTTGTTGAATACAAGCCTCATGACAACCTCTTGGTCGTCTCCGTCAATAATAGTCCATCCACCCATGTGGAAGAAATCTGGATTGGCACGGATAATCTCTAAGCACCAGCCATGAAAGGTTGAGCCTTGCAGCATCGCATCTATTTTTTCTTCGGCAAGGATATGGGCGGCACGTACTGCAATCTCGTTGGCAGACTTTCGGGTGAATGAGATGATTTTTAACCGGGATGAGTCAACGTTGTTTTTGATCAGCCATGCGGCTCTTGAGATGATGGTCATCGTCTTCCCTGTTCCGGCACCAGCAAGTAGCAATAAGTGCTTCCCGTTAAAAGTGACAGCCGCTTTTTGTTCTTTGTTTAAGTTGTTCAGATACATTTTTCTATTTATTTTATACACAAATATCGTGAAAAACAACGAGATAAGAAAGCATTATGAGTATAAAGTTTGATTATTATATCTATTTAATTAAATCGAACTAATATCGGATTTAGGATATTTGTATTGGCTAATCCAAATTCAATATTTACAGCTTAATTATAAATTGTTTATCAATATGTTGTGGATTAACAAGTCTGATGTTCATTAATTGATAGTGATGTCTATTAACGCTTTACTACAAAAAGTGACAAGTCTGATTTAATGTAAAATCAGACTAAATATAGGACTTGGACATACTATACCTGAATCTGACGAATTACCAGTATTGAAACTTATACTGGTTCCAATCCAAAGGTATCTATCAATAACTGTAAAGCTGGATTTGCTTGGAGGAATTGACCTAAAACAGCTTCTTGCAAAGGTCGTTGAAGCAGAATGTCGGCAATATCAATCCCGGCATTCCATTGTTCATCGCTTGTATTTTCTTCCATCAGATTTGAAATAGACACTGAGAAATGTTCTGATTTTAATTTAGCATAAAAGGCATACCATGTATCATACGCTTTTGAATCAGGGAAAAGGCATATTCTTCTGCCTTGAAGAATGTGATACCTTGAATGAAGACAACCATTCTTACCGCCACTGGCAATCCAAACAAACTCCCTCATGTAGGCTGCACTAATTAATGCTGATTTTTCGCTTTCGACAATGGCAATTGGTTTATCCGGATATAGCTTCAGGAGATGTTCTCCAAAGAAGCATTGCTCTAAATGAAAGTTTTCAAGTTTCATTTCGCTATGAGCCCAAGTAATCCGGCTGTACCCTTCTTTCACTCGATGCCCATTGCTTCGGTGGTAGAGCATAATCTTTCCGGTACGGATTTCTCCATCAATGGATACTTGCCAGAATACAGTAGCAGCACCATTCCATTTTTTCGATGTGCCTACGTGGTATTCTTTGAATAACTCTGTCGTTTCGTTCTGTCCAAGTTTTGTGCAGAGGAAAAAAAATAGATTGTTGTTTGCATACCAGTGTCCGGAACACGAAGCACACATTACTTTCTTGTCAATGCAACTTACCATATGAGGTTGTGAGATATGTGGGCGTACTTGTTTTATGAAAGTCGTTGTAACTTGATCGTTACCTGCATCCATCAGTTCTTTTAGAGCTTCGGGATTGTCTCTAAAAAACGCTGCCGGCGGATAATGGTAGCCACAATTATTGGTTCTATTGCACTTACCCACAGTTTCGGGAAAGATAAAGCTGCCTTCTGTATCCGCATAACGTGTAAATTCCTTCTGCCGTCCGCAACCGGGACAAGTGTATCGATTCTTGTTGGTACGGTCATATTTTTCTAATACGAATCTATAGCTTTTCATGAATTATTCGCTGTTTTGAGGACTAAAATGCCAATATCGCCATCGAAATGGTATTGTTTCACTCTTTAGATATTGCATATATTATCCGTTGATATTCAGATTCTTGTTTGTATAAAATAGAATTTTAAAGATGGCAAATCGCCAATATCGCCAGAATCGCCAGTGTGTATTACTAAAAGCTGTACATCTTCTTATAAGTTCCATGTCGTTGCTTTGAAAATAGTTTCTCTGACCGGGTGCTGTCCCCAACAAACCGGTCGAAGGTTCGTGGTGGCATTCCGAGATTCGTAGCAATATCTTTACCTGCTTTCGTCTCGAACTCTTCGGGCAAAGCCATATAGACCTTGCGCTCCAATTCTGACAGGTGGATGTCATTTTCAACAAAAAAGTAGAAATAAATCCGATGGAAAACTTTTCTGAAATATTCAATGAGTAAAATGGCGCGCTGTACAGTGGACAGGTCTATCTGTTCCATCGTTGCTTCACCGTTTCTCCACCGTTCAGCCTGAATGATGAGACACAAACGTCCTAATGCTGTACTAAGTTTACCGAAGTAACTGGCAAGTATGATATTACCACTGTCATTCATCTCGTTAATCATTTGCACATTGGCTTGTTTCCATTCGGTGAATTTGGCTTTTGCCTCTTTTGATAGTTTGAGATTTTTAGGAATAACCTCTTTGCTATCATCAATAACTGCCAATTCAAGGATATCCTCGATGAAGGAATTCCACCAATCCAGCTCCTGCTCGGGGACGTTATCATCGTCTGCCAATTCCAGCTTCTGATCAAGCGGGTAGGCAAACAATAATCGGGCCATAAAACCATTCTCTGTTTTATCTCCGTCAATCAGGTGTTTCAATTGTTCAATTTGAGTTCCTCCGATTACAGAGATTAAGGGTTCTGTTACTACAATGTTATAATCTTCGCTCTTGCGGTTGTAGATGATGTCACTGTGATTGTAACGTTCGTTCCAGAACGTACTTTCATCCATGCCTTTGGTATATCTTTGGGAGTTCTTCGTCCATCGGCTAATCTCGTCTTGGTATAGTAACATTCCATTTTTAGAACATTCGAGCGCAGAAACCAGCCATTCAAGCGTATAATCTTGAGTTATGAAGTATGCTTTTTTAGGTGATTTCGGCTTTTCCAGCCCTTCTTTGTCTTTGGTATTCTCGTATTTTTCTAACTTTTGGTAAAATGCTTCCAGCTCTTGGTTGTATTGCAAGGCAAGTTTCCTGTTGTGTAGTAGCAAAGGTCTAAGGATTAAACGTGTGGGCGGTGTCTTTCCGATGCTTGGGTAACCAACCATTACGTAAAACAGTCCCGGATAATCGTGGAAAGTGTTGTTGATCTCAATGCGGAACCGTTTGCCGATAGCCACCCCTATGGCACACAGAATATTGATTCCCAGATAATCTTTCTTGAAACGAAGATGCTCGTGGATGGACAAGATGAACTGTCTGGTTCTAAGGGAAAAGGCTTCGACCGGAAATTCTCCCAGTGCTGTTTCTGTTTGTATCTGTTTTGCATCTGCAATAACATCTTCAGGCGTTACGGGCTTTTTCCCTGCCGTCTTTTGATCTCTCATAATTATTGTCTATCGTAGGTGAAAGGGAATGGATGTCTCGGATAAAATATCCTCTTCGGTTTTTATCTTGTGAGCTTTTATCCACTCAGTCAATTCAGACTTACGAAAACGCAGACTATTCCCGAGCTTGTAATACGGAATCGCATTGTTGCATGTATAGCGGTAAATAGTGCTTTTACTCTTCTTCAACAGTACGCTCGCTTGTTCAATGTCGATTTCGTCACCATTATCAATGAATAGCATCTGTTCACTCTCCTTTGACTGGTTCTCCACTTGGGTTGACATCATTTCGATGAGATGCTCGATTGCCTGTGGCAAGTTATCGTGTGTAACTTTGCCGAATTTTTCAACGTTTGCCATTTTGTTACATTTTTGATTTGATGCAGCAAAGGAAAGCAAAGAACTAATGATGATAATTTGTCATCATCTAATCTTCAATTATTTAAGATGTCTTAATGCATGCCTCGTAAACGGAAAAAGCCCTATAATCTCGTTGTCGGAGATCATAGGGCTCATTAATGGGCTGTATGTATTTGCCTTATGAAATGATTCTTTGGTTATATGGCATTGTCGTTCTCATCTCCTTTACGAAATCAGATATGATATTGCCTTCCTCTGATATTCTGTATAGAGGGATGATGGACGTAGAGGAAGTACGGGTCGAGTTCCTATAAAGTGATTGGGGATCATAGTCCTTTAAGTCGATAAAACACGATAAATATTTGAAAAAATCCGCTTGCTTGAGCTTTTTATAATAACTCATCAACTCGGATATGTTATGAAAGAAGTGAGCCACGTCCTGCATGGATAGGTACTGTGGAATTACGACTTTATTGACAACCTCAATTTTTCTCCTGTCGTTGATAAAGTATTCAAATATACTTTGCTTGATGGTGGTAATATCATCCGCCGAAAAAAAAGCCGATAATGTTGTTGTAATGTAGCGCTCAAGAAATTGCCATGTTTTGCTGTATAGTTCACTGTTATAGTCGTCAACCGTAACCTTTTGGGTAGAAACCGAGGTGGCACCTCCCGGATAAAGGGAGAGCTGCGTGTTTATGTTTTCAGAAGTCGTGCTATCAGAAGAACGATTCTCTGGTTGAGAAAGGTTCTTCAGATAGGTTTTCAGCACCTCATACTTACCCTTGTGGATTCTGTTGAACGCAACATAATTACATTTTTTTGAGACTTCGAGAAGTTCTTTATCCAACCACTCTTTATCATTCCTATGGATTTGCAGAGCATCAATATATGCGTCTATTTTTTGTTCGCATGTTTCATTGACTTTCTGAATGGCCAGAAGAACCATGAACCCTAACGGAACAATAGGGAAAATATAATATTTTAGGTACCATGGGATGTCCAATAGCATTGAGCACGCAATTAAGGAGACACACAATGCCTGGGCTATAATGAAGGATTTATTGGATAGGTTTATCATTCTGTTATTGATTTTGTCAAGATAATCATTGATGTTTACTTTTAGTAACCTGCTTATATACAAATTTCAGTGCTCTTCAAATGTGAAAAAGTATCCTGCTGCTGAGTTTCTAGTCAGTTTCATGTCTGTCTGGCTTAATTGGTTGGCGAATAAAAGATATATTCTAAATTTTTTGAACATGTTATTGTTACCTATGCAAAGGTACATTTTATCCATAAACGCTGCAAAATGTTGGCTGACAAAATTCCATTTCCCCACACAGTTTTACACATCATTCCTGAAAACTCAAAAAAATCAGCCTTTTCAAACACTTTATCGTAAATCATCAACGCTAAAATTTAAAGTTAAGGCTATACTGTCATGGAGGTTTAAATAACAGCAATTATCAATTGGGAGTAGAACAAGGCACAACGTTGCACCCAACATGAAAGTTTTTTTCTGACATTACGAAATGAATAAATTAATCGAAATAATAAAATCAGTCTTTTCTAAATACTCATGAGATCGTCTAATATATGAGTGAAAGAGGAGGAGAAACAACCATACATATTAGAGTCAGTTACCCCCAAAACAAAGGTCTAAGATTGATCAATACTTCTCATTTTTGTACCTCAATGAAAAAACAAAAAAAGACTTGATTATTTGAGATAAAATCAGTATTTTTGCAATGAGTTAAGGACATTTAGAAAATGCGATCATTGCTATATTATTGATTATCAGTATTTTACATTTTCATTTTTTGTACCTCGTGTGTATCTCTCTTTTTCATTCACTGTTTGAATTGATTGACTATCAGTATTTTGCATAGTTTTTCAATATCCTGCATCGGAAAGTAGGTGATGATTACCAACGACTAGACTAACTCACTATTTCGATATTGCCACCTTAATAACTCCATCCTGCTTATTTTCAAAAAGATGATAAGCTTCTTCAATCTTGTTTAGTGGAAATCGGTGTGTAATAAGAGGAGTGGTATCAATTTTGCCTTCTTCAATCAGATTAAGAATCTCGGCGCAGTCGCAGCCATCTACTCCGCCTGTTTTGAAAGTCAAATTCTTGCCATACATATCAGGCAGAGGAAGAAGTTGGGGATGGTTGTAGAGGGCTACGATAGTAACAATAGCATTAGGACGAGCACAGTTCCACGCCAAGTGGAAGGTATCCTCACTTCCAGCCACTTCCAAGACGACATCTGCTCCGCCATGGATGCTGTTCTTAAGTACGCAATCCGTGCAGCTTTCCGGTTCCGTTACCAGCACATCCGGATAATGTTCACGAATAAACTGAATTCTTTCGGGAGACTTTTCACAAACAATGATACGCCGTGGTCTCTTCAGCATCACACATAGTAAGGTACAAATTCCGGTAGGACCGGCACCGATGATAAGAACTGTATCACTCTCTGAGATTTCCGAGATGCGGGTTGCCCAAAAGCCTGTTGCAAGCACATCACCCACAAACAATGCTCGCTCGTCGCTCACTGCATCCGGAATACGATTCAATCCTTGGTTGGCATTAGGAACTCTAACATATTCAGCTTGCCCCCCATCAATGCGACACCCTAAAGCCCAACCACCATTAGGGGCGGTACAATTATTGACATATCCATGTTTACAAAAGAAGCACTCACCACAAAAGGTTTCTACATTCACAGTAACCCTATCACCGGGTTTGACCGAAATAACGCCGGAACCCACTTCCTCCACAACACCTACCATCTCGTGTCCGACAGTTACTCCAGGAATCGCACGAGGCACACTACCATGTTTGATATGAAGATCACTAGTACAGATGCTACTAATTGTCACACGAACGATTGCATCGCATGCATCCTGCAGTTCGGGTATCGGTTTCTCTTGCAGTTCAAATTTTCCGCTTTCAACATACGTATATGCAAGCATTATATTTTCCTTCCCTAATTAATAAAGCTATAAATCCTCCCCTTTGTGCTTCTCCTTCCGCGTATAAAGTTTCTTCGACCGATGCACACGATCGGACGAATGGAATCCCGGGCCAAGCATCTCCTGCTCTGCTACCCTATTCCCCTTCTTGACGGCTTTGATATAGTCCTCAATAGAAATGCTTTTCCTTATCTTACGCTTTCGTGTTCCCATAAAATCAATATTGCTGATGCATTATTGGCGGCAAATATAATTGTTTTCGTGAATACTTTCCCTACCTTTGTATCAAATAACAGTGCCAAATCCTCATAAATATGAAGAAACAGATTGCAATATTGACCGCCGCCCTGCTGATGCTGGCAAGTTGCGGCACGGGCCGAATGGCATCGGGCGACCCCGGTGCCGTGCTGGCAGGAGCTGCCATAGGCGGCAACGTGGGTAGCGCCATAGGTGGACTGATAGGCGATAGTAACGGTGGATGGAGAGGTGGATACCGGGGCTCCGCCATCGGCAGCATCATCGGCACCGTGGCAGGAGCCGCCATTGCCAATGCCGCCACCGCACCCAAGAAGCAGGAAGAATATAGCTACCGCATAGAGCCGTCACCGCGCGCCGGAAGGCAAGAGATGCCGTCCGCCGTGGGCTACCTGCGGATACACAACATACGCTTCATTGACGATAGCCGCGACCATGTGATCAACTCGAACGAGCATTGCAAAGTGATTTTTGAAATCGTAAACGAAGGAGACCGGACGGCCTACAACGTGGTGCCCGTAGTGGCGGAAACCAGCGGGATGAAGCGCATCTACATCTCGCCATCCGTCATGATAGAGCAGATGGCGCCCGGAGACGGGATGAAGTACACCGCCAGCATCCATGCCGGAGAGCGGATAAAGACGGGCAACATCACCCTGCACATTGCCGTGTCCGACGAGTATGGAAACGAATACGACTGGCAGGAGTTCTCGCTGCCTACCCAGCGGTAAACGCGCACGTCAACAAGATGGTATGAACCAAGCAGATAAAGACAATGGCAGATAACTACCTCGAAAAGCAAATGGAGCAGTACCAAGCCCGGAAAGCGGCTTGGGAAAGGGAACGGAAATATGGCAAGAAGAAGGTGCACACGCGCCAACAATCCCCAAAGCCGGAAGAAAAGGGTGAGCCAAAACAGACCTTATAACATATAATAAACTGGCATACCCTTATTTGAAAGCCGGTGGCGGCAGATGCATCCCCGCCATCGTCAGTTGATGGTCGCGGGCATACTGGAGATAGTGCTTACGGGCTTTCACGGCATCTTCCTTATTCATGTCGAACGAGGCGCAAATCTCGGGATGTTCCATTTGAAGGGCGGCACCATGAATCAGGTCGCCAATCACCAGGAGCTTTCCTGCCTGGAAAACGGTGTGCCCCGGAGTATGGCCCACGGCATCCATCGCCACGACATCGCCCGGCAGGGTATCGCCGAACTCAAACAGGT
Source organism: Bacteroidaceae bacterium (assembly GCA_030843315.1). Taxonomy (GTDB): domain Bacteria; phylum Bacteroidota; class Bacteroidia; order Bacteroidales; family Bacteroidaceae; genus Bacteroides. The sequence continues at coordinate 29,098 of JAUUPT010000010.1, forward strand.
GCAGGCGCGTTTTGTAGGCGTCCATCGTCTTTACCACCTGGGCTTTTCTATCGGCAGGCATATTCATCCAGGCATCGTACTCCACTCTTGATGCATAGACTTCAGCATTAGGAAATACTACGCTATCGCCCTTCATCATTCCGCCGATATGGTCGCCGTGGAAGTGGGTGAGATATAAATACTTAATATCGGCAGGTTCCACACCCAAAGACTTCAGCCCGGCCAGCAGACGGCTATCCAGCGCTCCCATCCCGGTATCAAAGAGAATACGAATGCCGTTTGTCTCTACCAGGAAGGCGCTCATAGAAGCGGGGATTCCATCCTGAAGCGAAAGGCTATCTATCAAGGCATCACTTGCATCCGGAAAGATAGTGCGGGGCATGAAGTGCTCCTGGGCATTATCTTGAATCCAGGATGCCTGCACCCCATCGAGTTGCAGGGTCTTTACGCCATCAACGGTGGCTTTTGTAGTATCCATACTTACCTCCTTACTTGTTTGTTTCTTTGCGCCGCTACCGCAAGCTGCCAGTAGCAATGCCACGGATAGGGCAACCAGATAACTCCATGTTTTGTTCTTCATCGACTCCTTTTTTTTAAATTAATGAATATCCAAATCTACGCAAATAGATGAAGTAATACCTCCGGGGAGCGGACAAATTAAGGAGATTTAGTAAAAAAGATGCGCTAATGATACAATTAATATCATCTATGTATCCTATTGATACAAAGTGCATGAATAATTTGTGTACATCACTTATATTTTCTTTCTTTATATGAAATTTCATAGAAAATTTGAAATCAAAATAAAATAAATCAATTTCAAGCATGAAGAAAGTAGCCTTTTTCTTAGTAGCTGCATTGCTATCGGCGTGTGGCGGTAATTCGGACCAAAAGGATTTGAAAATCAATTCCCTTGGGTATTTTGAAACGCAAGGCCTCAATGTCCTTGTATTCAACAACCAGTATAGTGGTGGCTTTAATGATGAAAAGAACTCCGGTATAGAGATGATTCATCATGGCGTAAGAACCGTAACAGGGGGTGCCGTGAGGCTCTCTAATACTCCCGAGCAATGGGACCTCGTGCCTCAGATGACCAATCGAGTGGTGGATACATTAGCAAACTCCATCGAAGTTACGCTCAGATATCCCGATTATGATTTTGATTCGCGAGTGGTGGTTACGGGCAAGGGAAAGGCCATCGAAATATCCGTTTACCTGGATAAGCCCGTTCCCGAGAAACTTGAAAAGGACGCCGGTTTTAATCTTGAATTCCTACCTTCGCAATACTGGAGCAAGACCTACCTGATGGACGGACGTGCCGGACTCATCCCCCGCTATGCGGTGAGCAACACCATCACAAGGCCCAATAGCGAGAAGATGAAGCAATACAAAGGCTATGTAACTTCCGACGATAGGGGCACCGGCACGTTTATCGATCCCCTACCCATTGAAACCGGCCGCGAACTGATCCTGGCATCCGATACGCCCGAACGTTTGGTGAAAATCACCTCGGAAGATGCTGACCTGTCGCTCTACGACGGCCGCATACTGGCTCAGAATGGCTGGTTCGTAGTCCGTAGCTTGCTCCCCAAGGGAAAGACCGGCAAAGTGCTGACCTGGACGGTGGAAGGAAACACCATCGACGGATGGGTAAGAAAGCCTAATATCGGTTTCTCTCAAGTGGGCTACATCCCTTCGCAACCCAAAGTAGCGGTCATTGAACTCGACAAAAAGGACAAACCGATGACCAAAGCATCTATATATAAGGTAGGCAACGACGGAAAAGCTACCGAAGTGTTCAGCGGCAAGATTGAGCCGTGGGGCAACTACTTTAAATACAACTATGTGAGATTTGATTTCTCTTCGGTCAACACCCCGGGCGTATACTACATCAAGTATGGCGACATCGCCACCAATCACTTCCTGATAGAAGACAACGTTTATAGCAAGATTACCGATGCCACCAGCGATGTATGGATTCCGATACACATGGACCACATGTACGTAAAAGAAGGTTATAGAGTGTGGCATGGCGAACCGTTCAAGGAAGGTTATCTCCAGGCTCCACCCAATACCGACCACTTCGACCTTCACGGACAGGGCCCGACGACCGACACCAAGTATAAAGGGCTGCAACTGATACCCGGACTGAACGTAGGTGGCTTCTTCGATGCCGGCGACTTTGACATTGAAACCGGCTCGAACATCGGCGTGGTGCAGAACCTTGTACAGGCATGGGAATACTTCAAGCCCATGCGCGACGAGACTTTTGTCGATCAGAAGCAACGCTACGTCAATCTTCATCGTCCGGACGGAACGCCCGACGTGTTGCAATACATCGAACACGGTGCCTTGCAACTGGTAGCCCAAGCCGAGATTATAGGCCACATGGCACAGACGCTTTCCAACTCCGTGCTCGACAATTACCATCACCTGGGCGATGCCGCCTCTATAACGGACGGACTTCCTTATAATCCGAACCTCGGCCCGTACGAAGTAGCCCGCGACGGCCGTTCCAGCGGAGTGAAGGATGATATGTGGGCATTCACCACCCGCGACCCGCGACGTGACCTTAGTGCGGCAACCATGTTTGCCGGAGTAAGCCGTGCACTGAAGGGATACAACGACGACCTTGCGGCAAGGGCATTGGTACAATCGAAACGACTCTTGAAAGAAGCTGATGAGCTGCTTGCCAAACTACCGGAAGACCAACGCGGGACGGCAGATATGGCCACCAACCTGCAACTATACATCACCACCGGAGAGCAACAATACATCGATAAGTTCCAGGAACTCCTGTGGCCTACACTCGATCGTAACGTCAGCCGCAACATCCTGACGGCCCTGCACGCCATACCTCACATGGACGCTTCTTACAAGGAAAAACTCCGCCCCTACGTAGTGAAGTACCAGGAATATATCGACGGACTCGAAAAGGATAACCCCTACGGAGTACCCATCGGCCTGGGCAACTGGGCGGGAAGTGGAGACGTAGTGAACTTCGGTACTACTATTTGCTTTGCCAACAGGGAATTCCCTGACATTATAGATGCCAAGAACGCATTCAAAGCTACCAACTGGTTGTTTGGCTGCCACCCGTATCACAACTATTCACTGGTAGCAACGGTGGGCGCCACTCGTCCCAAAGAAGTATTCTATGGCAACAACCGGGCGGACTTCTCATTCATTCCGGGCAATGTGGCGCCGGGATTACTCTTCCGTCAGCCCGACCACTTTGAGAACTACGACGATTGGCCCTTCTTCTGGGGACAAAACGAAGGTACGATTGGCGGGAATACCAGCTATCTGATTTTTGGAAGTGCTTTCAATAATATAATAGTGGAGTAAGATAATGTGCTAATGTGATTAATGTGCTAATGACCTGCGGCGTGGTAGCGCAGCCAATTAGCACATTAGCACATTAATCACATTAGCACATTTTTATTCCACACAGGGATGTGTAAACCAGAAACGGCTACCGACACCCAGTTCAGATTCAGCACCGATAGCCCCACCGAGATGCTCGATGATGCTTCGGCAGATAGATAGTCCCAGACCGGTACCTTTTGAGAAAGTATTGAGCTTTACGAAGCGGTCGAACACCGTATTTATGGCATCCGGAGCAATGCCCATACCGGTATCCGTAACGGAGAACTCTATCTTATTAGTGCCTTCCTTTAAATGATAATCAAGCACAATCTGTCCTTCCTTGGTAAATTTAAGGGCATTGTTTATAAAGTTGGTAACCACCTGCGTCAGGCGTTTCTTATCCGTGTAAATACGGTAATCGGGCAACCCCGAAGTAAGCAGGACGGGAACCAACTTATCTTCTTTAATATCATAAATGCGCATTATATCTTCACAGAAGTCTCTGACGTTCAAGTAATCCATATTATAGTCCAGCGTACCCGCCTCTATCTTCGACAAGTCCAGAATATCGGAGATTAATTGCAAAAGCAACTCCGTATTTTCCTGCATGATCTCAATATATTCCTGCCGTTCTTCTTTATCTTCCGATTCGACCAGCAGGCTGGCAAAGCCTACGATAGAGTTGAGCGGAGTACGAATCTCGTGACTCATGTTGGCGAGGAAGGCAGACTTCAACCGGTCCAGGTTCTCCGCCTTTTCCTTGGCTACAATCAGTTCCTCTTCTATCTTCTTCTGATGATCTATGTCGACACTGGTAATGACATGCGCCATCTGCCCGTCTATCCAGGCGAATGCAGCACTGAACACGCGGAACCAACATTTGTCGAACGGACGCTGATAATCCCACGAATAGACTTTGGTAGGTTGCCCGTTCTCATCAATCAGGTGCCGCTTAGGGCAAAATTCACATTCTCCCGTCTTATCGGTATAAAGAGTTTCCCAACATTTTTTTCCTTTAAAGTGCTCTATGCCACCATACGGAGCCGCCATAGACTCGTTGGCATAAAGCATATCATGAGAATCGAAGGAGTTGACGTAGATATCGACTCCCATATTATTCATGATGCTACTCAATGTATTGCTTGCCCGTACCTCTCTCTCTTTATATTCACGCACGGCTATCTCTTTGGAGAGCGAACCCAGTAGTAGATGGATAGTGCGCAATTCTTCATCCGAGAAAGGATCGGCATTCTCTCTGTCAGCAAACCCGATGAACCCGATAATCTTCCCTTCCGTATCTTCAAAATGCCGAACCAGTAGCGACTCCGCTTTGCAGAAGTCCAGTACCTCTATATCGTCAGGAGAAAGGTCTGCACTTCCATTGGTATAAAAAGGTCTGCCTTGAGGCCACATACCTACAAGCCGCTTCATTGCATCGCTCATCTCAAAACGGGGCTCTAAAACGCGATCTTCATCCCCTATCACCTCTTTCAGGAAGAAATAACGAAATCCATCAGTCTGATAAACAAACCCTCTCTTAAAACCAAAGTAATGACAAAAGACACTCAATGATTCTATAATTTTTCTTTCAATAGAATCACTACCGTTTAGTTGTTCCAAAAAATGAAGCACAAATATATTCAGGCTATCTTTGTCTTTAGTCATATTGCAATTAGTGGTTTTAAGAGGATAGGTACGCTCAAAGCGAGTATACCATACATAAAAAGCATTAATATGCTAATATACAAAATTTCAAGGGAAAATAGAAATCCGGCAACCGAAGATTTGTAGAGCAGATAGCACGTTATGAGAGAAATGTAGTATCTTTGCACCACTATGCTACACCACTTTGCTATCTCCATATCCGACATCCCATTGCCAGAAAGGTTTACTTATCCGTTCTGCTACACTCCGCATCCGCTATGCGTACTCGCCGCCGAAGAAATGCAAGCCTACCTCGGCAAACAAGATGAATGGAAAGAAGAACTGGACCAGGGCAAGATGTTCGGGGTACTCGTGGTGCAAACCAAAGAGGGCGAAGTAGGCTACCTGGCAGCTTTTTCCGGTATATTGGCAGGTAAGAACCGGCATCCTTACTTCGTGCCGTCCGTGTACGACCTGTTGCAACCGGAAGGCTTCTTCAAGATAGAAGAAGAGAATATCTCTGCCATCAACCGCCGGATTAAACAATTGGAAGAAGATGAAGCCTATACCTGTCTGACCTCCGAGCTCGCCCAAATCCTCCAAACGGCGCAAGAAGAACTGGCTATTGCCAAAACTCGTTTGAAAGAAGCGAAAACCATCAGAGAGCAACGCCGGAAAGAAGAAGTGCTTGATGCCCGGGAAGAAGAAGACCTGATACGCGAAAGCCAGTTCCAGAAAGCCGAATACAAACGACTGGAACGCTCGTGGAGAGAAAAGACAAGTTCCCTGCAAGCGCAAATCGACGATTGGGAGAAGCAGATACGAGCATTGAAAGCCGAACGCAAAACCCGTTCCGCCGCCTTACAACAGAGGTTATTCGAACAATTCAAGATGTTGAACTATCGGGGAGAGGTCAAAACCCTATGCGAAATCTTTGAGCAAACCGCACACAAGACACCACCCGCCGGTGCGGGTGAATGTGCCGCCCCCAAGCTATTGCAACAAGCTTATTTGAAGGGTTGGAAACCTATCGCAATGGCAGAGTTCTGGTGGGGTTCCTCTCCAAAGACGGAAATACGCCACCACGGGCACTACTACCCGGCTTGCAAAGGCAAGTGCGAACCCATCTTGCAACACATGTTGCAAGGACTACAAGTAGAAGAGAATCCGATGTTGAAAAGTATGCAATGCGCCGCCGTCCGGGAACCGGAGATAGTCTACGAAGATGAATGGCTTTTAGTAATCAATAAGCCGGCAGGTATGCTATCCGTGCCCGGCAAGGAAGATGCAGGCTCCGTTTATAGCCTGATGCGCGAGCGATATCCGGATGCAGACGGCCCTATGATTGTGCACCGCCTCGATATGGCAACCTCCGGTTTGCTGATCATCGCCAAAACCAAACAGGTACATCAGAAGTTGCAAGCGCAATTCAAGAACCGGCTCATCAAGAAGCGGTATATCGCTTTGCTTGATGGAATTGTGCCGGAAGCCCAGGGAACGATTGAACTCCCGCTTTGCCTCGATCCACTCGACCGCCCCCGGCAGATGGTGCACGACGAACATGGGAAACCCGCCATAACAGACTTCCAGATGATAGAGCGCACCGATAGCCGTACACGCATCGCCTTTTATCCACGCACCGGACGTACCCACCAACTCCGCGTACACGCCGCGCATCTACAAGGATTGCATTGCCCCATTGTGGGCGACGAGCTTTATGGCAAGAAGGCAGACCGTTTGTATCTGCATGCCGAAACATTGGAATTTGTACATCCGATGACGGGAGAAACAATAAAGATAACGAAAGAAGCAGATTTCTGATGAGCGATAAGTAATAAATAATAAATTGCATCTAAAATGACATCAATATTCCAACCCACCCTGCAAGACTATGACGAGCTTTTGGTAGTATGGGAAGCCTCCGTTCGGAGTACCCACCACTTCCTGACGGAAGAGAATATCCAGTTCTACAAGCCATTAGTGCGCAAACAATATTTCCCTGCCGTAGATCTCTACATCATACGCAATCAAGAAGGGCGCATCGCGGCCTTTATGGGATTGAGCGAAGAACTCGTCGAAATGCTCTTCGTACACCCCGACGAACAAGGCAAAGGTTATGGCAAGCAATTAATGGAGTATGCGATCCATCAGAAACATATATATAAAGTAGATGTGAACGAGCAAAACGAGCAAGCCTGTCAGTTCTATCAGCATCTGGGCTTTCAGGTCATCAGCCGTGATGCAACCGACTCGACGGGTAATCCTTTCCCGATATTGCATCTGCAAATGAAAGCAGACTAACCAACGTTATACCTCAGAGGTTAGCCAAACAACTCTTCAACCGTCGGCACCGAGAACTCGAAACCGGCTTGGAGCAAACGTGAAGGGTAAACCGTCTGCCCTTCCAGCATCATCATACTCCGCTCGCCGAAAAGACAACGAAGGAGCGGAGCCGGTATAGTCAACGTGCCCCACGCCCGATAAGCCTTTGCCAAGACCCGGGCCAAGTATCCTTGCGTAATCTGTTGCGGAGCAACCAGGTTATAAACACCCTTTACCTCTTCATGCTCCATCAAGAAAGCAATAGCCTTACAAATATCTTGCATGGCTATCCACGGAAAAGCCTGCTGACCGGAACCAAGCACAGCAGAGAGTTTTGTTTTCAATAAGGGGTTGACCATCTCTTGCATCACACCGCCACTATCCACCGCAAGCACAAGGCCAAAACGGGTAATGACCAGCCGCGTATCAGAAATACATTTCCGGGCTTCGCCCTCCCACTTCCGACAGAGCGATGCCAGAAAGCCATCAGCCGCCACTTCGTCCTGTTCATCATACTTCCCCGTCGAAGGATAATATCCCACGGCAGAAGCGGATATCATGACTTTAGGTTTCCTTTTGGCAAGTTCGATAGCACTCACCAAACGGGAAGTAGGTCCGAGACGGCTATCGAGCAACTCTTCTTTATACGCCGCCGTCCAGCACCGGTTGATGGAAGCACCAGCCAGGTTTATCACCGCGTCGCAATCTTCCAGCGTCTCTACCAATTGCTGGAAAGAGTCCGCACGCAACAGCCCTCTTCCCAAAGGAATGATATGATGATTATGCTGCGTCAGATACTCCGTGAGGTGGCTTCCTATAAAACCGGATACTCCACCAATTGCTATTCTCATAGTTTACCTTATTATTATATATCGTTTAATATCTCCCACTGAAACCGGCGCATATCAATGCATCCGTTCTTCTTGAACGCAACGCCTTCGTCCACCAACAATACTTTTTGTTCTTCCCAGCAGGGTGCCGGTCTTCCCTGGCTATTTACCACCCGGTGGCAAGGCAGATGCAGTTCGGCAGGCACATTGTGCAGGGCATGGCCCACCATACGGGAACATTGCGGCTTACCTATGAGATAAGCTATCTGCCCATAGGTCATTACCCGCCCCCGAGGGATGGCGGAAACGATATCATATACTTCCTGCTGAAAGGTATCTCGATCCATGATGTTTTCTTTCTGGAAAGACAAAGATAGGATAAATTCAGTAGGAATACATTATCTGCCTACAAGAAAGTGTTCGCTCCGAGAGGATTATACATATAGGTAACGTTGCGTGCACGTAGTATTTCACCATTCGGGGTGAACAAGATCTGATATTTAGTCTGTAGATTCGACCTCCCCACTTCCACAGCTACAATCGCCTGCCAACGGGGAAACTGTACCCAAGTGACGTTCTGCACCCTGTCGCCGGAGAACTCGCTGGCGGCAAAGGTGTTGTAGACGGCAGGCGGCACTTCATCCATCGTCACCCAGTCGGTCTGCTTCATCACCCAGTCCGCCTCCGCATTGAACCATACTTTGGTATCGAAGCCGTTCATCATGAAATCGGCTACGTAATAGGCTTCATCGCGCGACCAGGCAACATCACCGGCCGTAGGATACATCTCCTTCAAAGCTGCCTGCACACTGGCGGGAGCATAATCGGCAAAGACCGATACGGACGACATCAGTATCCCTATCAGCAAAGAGAGTTTTAACTTGTTCATGATTCATCAGATTGTTATTGCGCTGATAACAATCTCCGGGAAGATTTGTTTGGGCCACCGGCAGACTAACTCAGCGGTAGTATGAACAGGAAGCGTGCCCCCAAAGCATAACTCTTATCCAGTTTTACTTCTCCATTCAGTCGCTCGGCTATGGTGGCGCATATATTCAGTCCCAAGCCCGAGCCTTGCTTAAATTCATCGAGTTTCTTGAAACGTTCGAAGATGCACTCTGCCATCTCCGGCGGAATGCCCGAACCAGTGTCCGTAACCGAGAATGTAATCTTCCCCGGAGTCTCCACAAGGGAACAATGAAGATGAATCTCTCCATGTTCGGTATATTTCTCGGCATTGGTAAGGAAGTTGATAAGCACTTGTACCAAACGCTTCTCGTCAGTAACGATTTCGTAGTCATCGTCCACTTCCGAAGTGAAATAAAGATTCACGTCTTTCGGCTTCCGATACATCACCGTGGCTACGGCCGAGCGACATAATTCGTTGCAACAACAAGGCTTCAGAGACATGGTGTACTTGCCGCTTTCCAGACTGGCAAGATCAAGAAGGTCTTCCACCAAACCGGTCAGCAAATCGGAACTCTGCTGAATGCGCAAACCGAACTCTTGCTTCTCTTCATCAGTAAATTCCAGGTCTGGAGTAGACAGCATCTGCGAGAATCCCACAATGGCATTGAGCGGTGTACGGATTTCATGACTCATATTCTGTATGAAATACATCTTCATCTTGTCCGATTGCTCGGCATGGTCGCGTGCAATAGTTAATTCGCTGTTTTTATCTTGCAGAATCTTCATCGACTTGCGCCGCTTGTACAAGTAGAATATCAAGAAGCAAGTAAAAAGGAAGAAGAATGAAATGACAAGGCTCAAGGTGATGATATGATGCCGCGCCGAAACCTGCTCTTCCAGAAGGATTACTCTTTGCCGCTCGGCTTCCACATTCAAGCGTTCCAATTCTAAAGCCTGATTTCTCAATATCAACTTGCTATTCTCCGAGTTGATTTTTCCCAGTTCAACCTGCGATTTTGTCTTTTCCAGTTCCAACTGGGTATTCTTCAAATCCAGTTCGGCATTCTTCACCTCCAGTGCTTTAGCGTCCAACTTGATGCGCTCGTTACCTATCTGTGCATTCAATTCCGCCAAATCAGAAGATTGTACCTGACGATTGACCGAATCACGATAGGCGTTCAAATAGTTATTATAGACATAAGCACGTTCGTAGTTCCCTGCCCTTAGGTAGATAGTTTTACGCATCTTATAAATCTCCCTCAGGCTACCTACCGAATCTGCCGCCAATAATGCCTGGTCATAGTCGCCGTCGAGGATAAGTTTGAATGCACGCAGTTGCTTGACCGTACTTTGCCGATAACCGCCGAGGTGACTGGTCATTGATATACATGCTTCATAACACCGATTGAAATCCTCGGCACGATCCATGCAATAGAGCGTCTCACACTTGTCCAGCATAGCCGCAAAACGACTTCCCTCAGTTTTTGCCGACCGGATGGCCTCCTCGTCGCATTTCAGTGCTTCCAAAAGAGAATTCTTATTACGGTAATAAGTGGCAAGATTTATATAGAGTTCCGAAGGTTCTTGCTCGGGAAGGTGTTCCAGCATATACTCCAAGGCATTCTTGTAATACTCCATGGCCATCTCTCCATCTCCACGCATGACGTAGATGTTGCCCATCGTGCGTATACAGGAGTAGATGCCAAATTCGTGCTGATCTTTGAAAGCCTGCACCTTCATCTCCTCCGCCTTCTGAAGAGCACGCAGGGACTTGCCGTGATTCAGCAACCAGCTGATTTCGGTTGTATAGGCGTAATAGTAGTATTGCAGATAGTCGTTGGCGCGCGATTCTTCTTTCAGCCTTTCCGCCGATTGTACCAAGCGGTCGTAGTCAGTGGTACTATAATAATAGTTGAGTGGAACGGCAAGTGCCAGGCATTGGGCCTTCTTGTCATTCTTCCTTGTGGATTCGAAATAGAGGGTATCAGCTACCGACAGGCATTTGGGATTAGTACGCCACTCGGTGGCACGCTGGTATATGGGATATAGCGAATCATCAATCTTATAAGGATTGTTCTGCCCCCACGCCGAAATAGAACTTCCGGCAAGAAGTATGAAGAGTAATATGTATGCGTATTTCACGAATGACATGGAGCAAAGATACTCCTTTTATTGCAAATACATATCATTTAGCACAAAAAAACATCATTTTCTACAAGTAAGAAGAAGCGTCTACTCTATACTTTGTAAGAAGAAAGACATAGTCTGTTAACACAAACCTATGGGGAGAATTACAAATACCTTCTTTTTTTTCCTTGATAGCCCATTATTAGGTATTTTGTTCTATATTTGCGCATCACCTAAAAAAACAAAAACATTATGGAAGCTAAACTTTGCCAAAGTTGCGGGATGCCTCTGTCATCCGACGAAGTACGCGGTACGAATGCCGACGGTAGCCTCAACGACGAATATTGCACTTATTGCTATCAGCATGGCGCATTCACACAAGACTGCACCATGGATGAGATGATAGAACATTGCGCCCAATTTACAGAAGAGTTCAACAAGGATTCTGAAATAAAATTCACGAAAGAGCAAGCTATTGCCGCCATGAAGGAATTCTTTCCGACACTGAAGCGCTGGCAGGCGAAAGGCTGAGAAGGAAGTAATGCGCTATGCAGGACTACGGATGCTGCTATATCATCTTATAGCAGCGATCCGACACCTGCGGCGGGAATATTTTTCTTAATTGAAGTAATACAAGAATATAGCGATTCCTTCGAGTGCCTTCTTCTTTTCGCCTTGAATTTCGATGGCAAACTTAATCTCTGCCTTGGCTACTCCGCGCAAATTAGCCAATGAATGCAGTTCGGCTACCAGGCGAATACTTTGTCCGGACAATACGGCCTGACCGAACTTCATCTTATCGATGCCGTAATTAATCATCATCTTCAGGTTGTTCACTTCAATAATCTGGTTCCACAGATAGGGCAGCATAGACAGGGTGAGATATCCGTGTGCAATGGTGCTCTTAAAAGGGCTTTCCACTTTGGCACGCTCCGGGTTGACATGAATCCATTGGTGGTCTAATGTTGCATCGGCAAAAAGATTGATGCGCTCCTGCGGAAGATCCACATAGTCCGAAATACCTATTTGCTGGCCTACCAGCTTTTCAAAGTCCTCATACGAGTTGATAATCACTTTTTCCATTATTCTCTATTTTATTGATAAATTATAAGTTCACATACTTTATCCACATATCTGCCATCCGCTTATGTCCTGCGGGAGTGGGATGAATGCCATCCCATATCCAGTAAGTATCTTTGGAAGTCGGAGTAGACTTCAGTATTTCATCAAACATGGTGTTGTACGGAAGATATACAGCATGGTAATCTGCGGCTATCCTCTCTACAATGGCTGCGCAACGACGCACTAAAGCGTCACGTTCCGGAAAGTCATCACTCTTCCGCATATTACCGACGTTGGCAACAAACGGCGGACCCAGCACAATCTTCAGCTTCGGATTGGCCTGCAAGGAGCGGTCCAGCAAAGAACGATAACGTTTCTCCCAAGTCTCAAAATCGAAAGGCTCCTTCTTATCACTCTGCAAGTAGTAATGTACATCATTCGTCCCTACCAAAACAGAGAGGACATCTGGCTTCATTTCAAGAGCGTCTCCTTCCCAACGCTTTTCCAGGTCCTGAAGAGTATTTCCGCTGATACCACGATTAAAAAATTCATATCCCTTTTCAGGAAAGCTACCCTGATAGTGACTTACACACAAGTACATATATCCGCTACCATAAATATGATTCATATCCCAAAGGCTACGCTCGGAGGTAGGTTTGGGCATGCCGCAAGCATTCCCCCAATTACCGTCGGTAATAGAGTCGCCTATAAACAACACACGCAAACCACCTGCATGCGCCCAAAGCATTGTACACAAAATTACTATTACAAAGGTCCCGATTCGCTTCATTATTCTGTTCTTTTAGGCTGTAAAAATCGGTAACAAATATACTTTTTATTCCGGCAAGTACAAAAAGTCTCTGAGAAAAACGTACCTTTGTGTTATTCTTCTTACTAAGAATACAACTATACATCATCATAAATATCTTCGTATGAGCTCTAAATTTGACTACAACTTACTATCAGAAATGATGACCAATGCCAATATGGGATGGTGGGAAGCAGATTTAAGCACAGAAAGTTACATCTGCTCCGAAAACATTTCTGAACTACTAGGATTAAGCAAAGACGGAATCATCAGTTTTGAAGATTTCAACAATCGCATCTTGAAAGAAGAACAAAGACACACCTCCGCCCATTCGTTCGACAACATCCAAGAGGCATCCGAAGCCGTGTATCTGCTCAATACGGTGCAAGGACCTATTTGGGTGCGAAGCAAGGCTTGTTTACAGAAGACCGACGAGAATGGCAACCTCAAAGTTTACGGCATAGCCGAGATGCAAGATGGTCCTGACATGTCGTCGGCATCGCGTGTCTTGCAAGAGCGTGAGCAACTTCTCCACAACATCTACAAGTCTCTCCCGGTAGGAATTGAATTGTACAATATGGAAGGAGTTCTGATAGACTTGAATGACAAAGAAATTGAAATGTTTCACCTGCAACGGAAAGAGGACTTGCTCGGAATCAATATCTTTGAGAATCCCATCTTCCCGGAAGAGATGAAAGCAAAACTAAGGAAATACGAGGATGCCGACTTTACTTTCCGATATGACTTCTCTAAAGTAGGCAATTATTATAAGAACCTGAAAAAGACGGGGACAATGGACCTCGTAACTAAGGTAACAACACTCTACGATGACCATTGCAACCCCACCAACTACCTGCTGATTAACGCCGACAAGACAGAAGCCACAATAGCCTACAATAAGATACAAGAGTTCGAGAACTTCTTCGAACTGATAGGCGATTACGCCAAAGTGGGATATGCACACTATAATATACTCAGCCAGGAAGGATATGCACAGCATAGTTGGTATAAAAACGTAGGCGAAAAAGAAGAGACACCATTGTGCGAGATCGTCGGCAGCTACAAGCATTTCCACCCCGAAGACCGCGCTGCCATAGCTGATTTTCTGAATAAGGCGGAGAAAGGATTGGAGAACAAACTAAGCCGGGAGGTGCGTGTCCTCAGAGAAGACGGTACTATCACGTGGTTACGCACCCACCTCATAGTCAGAAATTATGCCCCCGAAGACAATGTCATAGAAATTATCAGCATCAACTACGACATCACTCAACTGAAGCGCACCGAAGCCATGCTGATACAGGCCAAAGAAAAAGCAGAAGAATCAGACCGCCTGAAATCAGCCTTCCTCGCCAATATGAGCCACGAAATACGTACTCCGTTGAATGCGATTATCGGTTTCTCAAGTCTGCTACAATACGTAGACGACAACGACGAAAGGGAACAGTACATATCCTTGATAAACCGCAACAATGAACTGCTGCTTAATCTGATCAATGACGTACTGGATTTATCGAAGATAGAAGCCGGACGCATGGAACTGCACACAAGTTGGTTCGACTTATCCAAACTCATCAATGAAAGCATTACCGAACATGAGCAATATGTGCCGGATGGCGTAACCCTTACCGCCAAAGTTCCGGCTCATGCCTGTCTGGTAGAGCACGACCCGATGCGCATCAAACAGATTCTGAATAACTTTATATCGAATGCCTTGAAGAATACGACGCAGGGACGCGTTGAAGTATCCTACGAAGTAAATGATTCCGGTATAAAGATCAGCGTTGCCGATACGGGCCGCGGTATTCCCGAAGATAAAATAGACAAGATATTCGAGCGCTTCGAGAAAGTGGATTCGTTCGTACAAGGGGCAGGCCTGGGACTATCCATCTGCAAGACTATCGCCGAGAAACTGAACGGAATAATTAAAGTAGATTCGACCCTGGGCGTAGGAAGTACATTCAGTGTTGAATTGCCTTGCCGGACGAAAACTGTAGAATAATAGAGCCTTATGATAGAACAGAAAGAATTTACATTGACTCCACACCGCCGTGGATTCCACCTGATAACGGAAGAAATAGTCCGCAACCTTCCCAAACTCCCCCAGGCCGGTTTGCTGCATTTGTTCATCAAGCATACCAGTGCCGCCCTCACCATCAACGAGAATGCCGACCCGGATGTACAGACGGATATGGAAGCTATATTCAATCGTCTCGTCAAGGAACGTGAACCTTATTATCAGCACACGTGCGAAGGCGACGACGATATGCCTGCCCATGCCAAAACGACGCTTGTCGGTGCCAGTCTCACGATTCCTATCACCAGCGGACGGCTGAATATGGGCATCTGGCAAGGAATCTATCTCTGCGAGTTTCGCAACCGGGGCGGAGGGAGAAGAATCGTTGCAACCATCATTCAATAATATACCATTATGAAGAAAGCCATCATCATAGGCGCCACCTCGGGCATCGGACAGGAAGTAGCCAAACTACTGATACAGCAAGGTTGGCACGTAGGCATTGTCGGCAGACGGGAAGAGGTATTGCGAACTTTGCAGGCCACTGCTCCCGAACAGATAGAAATAGAAAAGCTGGACGTGACGGAACCCGATGCACCCGAACGTTTGCACAGGCTGATTGACAAGCTGGGAGATATGGACTTGTTCTTCCTCAGTTCCGGAGTGGGCAACCAGAACCAGGACTTGAAGCCTGAGATAGAACTGAACACGGCTCGCACCAATGTGGAGGGATTCATCCGTATGGTAACAACTGCATTCGACTTCTTCAAAGAGAGAGGTAGCGGACACATTGCCGTCATCAGTTCCATTGCAGGCACCAAAGGACTGGGCGTTGCTCCTGCCTACTCCGCCACCAAGCGGTTCCAAAATACTTATATCGATGCATTGGCGCAACTTGCCAGGATGCAGCACCTCAATATCTGTTTTACGGACATCCGCCCGGGATTCGTTGCCACCGATTTGCTAAAGAGCGGCAAGTACCCGATGCTGATGCAGGCAGACCGGGTAGCATTGCACATTATCAAGGCTTTAAAGCGGAAGAAGCGGGTGGCGGTCATCGACGGACGCTACGGGGTATTGGTATTCTTTTGGCGTTTGATTCCACGATGGTTGTGGGAAAGGTTGCCTATAAAGAATTGATTTTGTATCTTCACCCCACAAAATAAATATTACTAAGATGAAAAAGAATTCAAGATATATAGCGATTACCGCTATTGTGGCTTTGTGCGCAGGTTCCACCCTGCCCTTCCTCACAGGCAGCAGTACACTGAACCCCGAACGTGACTCCGTGAAGTCGGAGGTGCCCTATTGTGTCACCTCTCCCACCGTGCCGGACAGAATTACCTTTGCCGGACAAGACATCGACCTGCTGCGCTACGACCATCGCGAACGCATGGACCGCGAACTGCTGGCTTTCACCTATATGCACTCCACCACCATGCTGATGGTGAAACGTGCCAACCGCTACTTCCCCGTCATAGAGCCGATACTGAAAGCAAACGGGCTGCCCGATGACTTCAAGTATCTGGCGGTGATAGAGAGCAACCTCAGCCCCATTGCCAAGTCGCCTGCAGGAGCAGCCGGCTTATGGCAGTTCATGCCCGCCACCGGACGTGAATTCGGACTGGAGGTGAACAACAACATCGACGAGCGCTACCATATAGAAAAGGAAACCAAAGCAGCCTGCAAGTATCTGAAAGATGCCTACAAGAAATACGGCAACTGGCTTTGCGTAGCCGCCGCCTACAATGCGGGACAGGGACGTATTTCGTCTCAGCTACAGAAACAGATGGTGGACCAAGCCGTAGACCTGTGGTTGGTGGAAGAGACCTCGCGCTATATGTTCCGGTTACTGGCAGCCAAAGCAGTAGTCAGTAACCCGCAGCAATACGGTTTTCTATTGAAACGGGAGCATCTCTACCCACCCATCCCCTACACGGAAACAACGGTGACTACGGAAATCAGCAACCTGGCACAGTATGCTAAAGACAAAGGCATCACCTATGCCCAACTGAAAGACGCCAACCCCTGGCTACGCGATGCCTCACTGGCAAACAAAAGCGGACGTACCTATGTATTGAAAATACCGACACAAGCCGGAATGCACTATGACCCCAAAAAGACTGTACCTCACAACAAGAATTGGGTGATTGACTAATAAATAAGGAAAAGGAGGAGCTATGATGACATTGAACTTAGACTTTGTACTCAGACTGCTGGTAGCTGGAATACTGGGTGCTATCATCGGCCTGGACCGGGAGTACCGTGCCAAAGAGGCAGGCTACCGTACACATTTTCTGGTATCTCTGGGAAGTGCGCTTATCATGATTGTATCCCAATATGGTTTCCAGGAAATCATCAAAGAAGACAGTGTGTCATTAGACCCCAGCCGTGTGGCCGCTCAAGTGGTGAGCGGCATCGGTTTTATCGGTGCAGGTACCATCATTTTCCAAAAGCAGATTGTCCGCGGGCTGACGACGGCTGCCGGTATCTGGGCCACCGCCGGCATCGGGCTTGCCATAGGAGCAGGTATGTACACCATTGGCATTGCCGCCACCTTACTGACGCTGGCAGGACTCGAACTGCTCAGTCTCGCATTCAAAAGCCTCGGCATGAAGAGTTCTGTGATAACTTTCTCCACACATCACGAAACCACGCTCAAAGAAGTATCGGAACGTTTCAATTCTAAAGACTACCTGATAGTATCTTATAATATGGAAAAGCAAGGATCGGGAGAAGGTACCAACTTCCAGGTGACAATGGTCATCAAATCGAAGAGAAGCAACGACGAAGGCAATTTATTGCAACTGATGCAAGAGTTTCCGGGAGTCACCGTAGAGCGGATAGAATAGTACTCAACGTTTTCATAAAGTTTATTGCTGCTTTTCCGTTATGTGTTTCCAATAACGCACGGGCATATCCTGCTTATGCTTCCGCGGATTGATGCGCTCCTTAATACAGATGGCCTTGAAGTAGGTTTTCCAAAGAGACTGGAATAGTTTCTCGTCTTTATCCATCAGGCTTTCGTCCAGCATACCGGTGACGAGATGGCGCTCGCGGCTGTCTTCGTCGAAGGTCACTTCGCGCACATCTTTCAAATCGTAATAATATCCATAAGCCCGCTTGATGTCATAAATCAGCCAGCGCTGATCGGCATAGCGGTCTTTGAAGTGATCGATGGCCAGAGGAAGGGCGTTCTTCTCCGGTTCTACGGCAGCAAAGAAGGTGCCGTCCGCCGCTTTCTGAAAGCGGACAAACTGGAGCAGGCGCAAGCGTTCCCAGTCCACCCGTTTCCACATACGCGAGAATTCCAGTACGTCCGGGTCGGCAAAGTTCGTTTCAATGGAACGGGGTGCATCTACCGCCTTGCAGATATAGCGGAAGAGAAGCATCGGGGTTTCGGGTTCCTCGGCCAGCCAGCATTGGGCAAGGCAGGAAAGAGCGGAAGAAGATAATTTCTTCTGCAATCCGCGCCACACGCGGCGGGCTTTCTCTTCGTCGGTAATTACGGTGAACACTTCGTCGTGAAACAGAGGCAATGGCTCACCTTCCTGTAGCAATGCATCGGGGAAAGTGCGGCGGGAGTAAGCTTCGAAAACAGAAGTGAGTAGTCCCTCAAAGGTATTATCGTATAGAAAGATATTCATTCCTGAAAGTCAAGCATAAGCTGCCGTTCATCTACTTTTTTCTTATTCGGTTTCGCTATCAGCAACCCGCGTACACCCTGCGGGGTCAGTTCATGGACCGTGCGTATGGGCAACTCGTGGCAGGTGATGAAGTACTGGGCTTTCTTCATCACAATCCCTATCTTCTTCAGTTCATAGAAGCCCAGGCGCGAGAAGCGGCGGGATGCTACAATCAGCCGCGCCGACTTTACGCCGATGCCCGGCACGCGGAGCAGCATTTCATAGTCTGCCCGGTTCACGTCTACCGGGAATTGTTCGGGATGGCGCAATGCCCACGACAACTTAGGGTCTATCTCCAGGTCGAGGTCGGGATAGGCATCATCCACAATCTCTTCTACTTTGAATTGATAGAAACGCATCAACCAGTCGGCCTGGTAAAGACGGTTCTCGCGTACCAGGGGCGGTTGCTTCAAAGCCGGCAGGCGGGTATCGTAAGTATTTACCGAGATATAGCCGGAATAGTAGACGCGCCTCATCGTAGGCCCCTTGTAGAGTGCCGACGAAAGGTAGAGAATATCCTTATCCGTCTCGGTAGTAGCCCCTACGATCATCTGCGTACTCTGTCCGGCAGGGGCAAAGCGGGGTGCGTGGCGATGCTTCTTGCGCTCTTCCGAGCTTTCGAGCACGCCTTGCTGAATATATCGCATGGGGGCATATACGCTTTTGTGGTCTTTCTCCGGTGCAAGCAATTTCAGGTTTTCTTCTTTTGGTATTTCTACGTTGACGCTGAGGCGGTCGGCATAAAGGCCGGCTTCGTTCACGAGTTCGCGGCTGGCACCGGGAATGCTTTTCAAATGGATGTAGCCGTTGAAGCGATGAACGGTGCGCAGGTCTTTGGCAACGCGCACCAGGCGCTCCATGGTATAGTCGGGATTGCGCACTACACCGCTGCTGAGGAAGAGCCCTTCGATATAGTTGCGGCGATAGAACTCCATCGTAAGATCCACCAGTTCGCTGACGGAGAGCGTGGCACGCGGCAGGTCGTTGGAGCGGCGGTTGATGCAGTAGGCACAATCATAGATACAGTAGTTGGTGAGCATCACCTTGAGCAGAGAAATACAACGTCCGTCTTCGGCAAAGCTGTGACAGATACCCCATCCGCCTACGGTGTTGCCCAGCATGCCTTCCTTATTGGAGCGCACGGTGCCACTGCTGGAGCATGACACGTCGTACTTTGCCGACTCGGCAAGTATCTTGAGCTTTCGGAGGACATCTTCGTTCATAAGGCGGCAGATCTTTTCATTCTTCAAAAGTACAAATTCATCTGTTGAGGCGCAAGGGAAAGGAAGAAATTTGTTAGCTATTAACAAAGAAAAAAAGACCGCCGGATGGGCAGTCTTTCACAGCATTGATTTGCTTTTTTTCCTTAGTTACTTTGCAGCTTCCAAAGATGCTTTGCGGAAAGCTTTCATAGACTTTTCGATTTCCAAAGAAGCCTTGCGAGCACGAGTGCCGGCTGCTTTGTTACCATTTTCCAACTGAGCTTTTGCATCTTTCTCAAATGCAGCATACAATTCTGCTACTTTTTCAACTAATTCTTTCATAATCCTTTTAATTACTTCGTTAATAATGTCCGGCAAAAATACATTCTTTCTTGAAATAAATGCAGAAAAACGATATTTTTTTCGAAATAATCGGCAAAAACGGCACAAAAAAGGGCCTTTATGTGTTTTTTCTATACTTTTGCAGGCATGAAAATGCTTACTGACACTGAGTATATACACGCCCTGATAGCCGAAGGAGAGCACCAGCAGCAGGATTTCAAGTTCGAAATTTCCGATGCCCGCAAGATAGCCAAAACGTTGTCGGCTTTTGCCAATACGGATGGTGGGCGGCTACTCATCGGAGTGAAAGACAATGGAAAAATTGCAGGAGTCCGCTCCGACGAAGAACAATATATGATAGAGGCGGCGGCGGAACTTTATTGCCGCCCGAAAGTGGAATACACCATGCAGACTTATCAGGTGGGAGGCCGGAGTGTGCTTGTGGTACAGATTGACGAAAGCCCGGAGAAGCCGGTATATGCCAAGGACGAAACGGGGAAGTTCCTCGCCTACCTGCGCATCGACGACGAAAACATCCTGGCAACTCCCGTGCATCTGCGCGTATGGCAGCAAAGTGGTAGCCCGAAAGGAGAATTGATAGAATATACAGAACGCGAGCAGTTACTACTCGGTTTGCTGGAAGAGAACGACCGGTTGTCACTGAACCGCTATTGCCGGCTGGCACATCTCTCGCGCCGTGCGGCAGAGCATCTGCTGGCGAAGTTCGTGCGATATGAGATTGTGGAACCGGTGTTCGAAGGACACAAGTTTCACTTCCGCCTAAAGGAGTGAGAAATCCTCCCCGGTGCCGCTCGTTATGTTCCCCGGTGAGGAACGATACGTCCGACACCGGGGAACGGGTCGTTCCCCGGTGTCGGACAAACAGGAGCTTTTTTAACGTAAAGTAATTAATGAATATACATAGACTATGGGAATAATCAATCTGATTAATGATGTACTGTGGACCTATATCCTCATAGCCTTGCTACTGGGGTGCGCCGTGTGGTTCACTTTGAAGACGCGGTTCGTGCAATTCAGGATGATACGCGAGATGGTGCGCCTGCTGGCGGACTCGGGCGGCACAGGCAACAAAGGAGAGAAACACATCTCCTCTTTCCAGGCATTCGCCATCTCCATCGCCAGCCGCGTGGGCACAGGCAATCTGGCAGGTGTAGCCACAGCCATTGCCGTAGGCGGCCCGGGGGCGATATTCTGGATGTGGATTATCGCACTGTTCGGAGCAGCCAGTTCGTTTGTAGAATCTACCCTGGCACAACTCTATAAGATAAAAGGAAAGGATTCCTTCATCGGCGGACCTGCCTACTATATGCGTCAAGGACTGAAGCAGCCGTGGATGGGCGCCGTGTTTGCCGTACTCATCACCATCACCTTCGGCTTTGCATTCAATTCGGTGCAAAGCAACACACTGTGCGCCGCTTTCGAAGGCGCATTCGGATTCGACCATGCGATAGTGGGAGGCGTCATCACCGTGGCCACGCTGGTCATCATCTTTGGCGGCGTGCAGCGCATTGCCAAAGTGAGCAGTATCATTGTACCCGTCATGGCACTGGGATACATTGCACTGGCACTTATCATCGTGCTGCTTAATATCAAGCAATTACCGGCAGTCATCGAACTTATCGTCAGCCATGCCTTCGGGTGGCAGCAAGCTCTGGGAGGCGGCGTAGGCGTAGCGCTGATGCAAGGCATCAAACGCGGACTGTTCAGCAACGAGGCCGGTATGGGTTCGGCGCCCAACGCAGCAGCTACCGCCCATGTCAGCCATCCGGTGAAACAGGGGTTGATACAGACCTTGGGAGTATTTACCGATACACTCATCATCTGCACCTGTACCGCTTTTATCATCCTCTTCAGCGGCGCTCCGCTGGATGGTTCGACCAACGGCGTGCAACTGACACAACATGCACTGACCAATGAAATCGGCCCTTTAGGGGGCATCTTCGTTGCCGTCGCCCTGTTCTTCTTCGCATTCAGCAGCATCCTGGGCAATTATTATTATGGTGAAGCCAACGTGCGCTACCTCACCCGCCGAAAATGGGTATTGAACATCTATCGCGTGCTCGTGGGCGGCATGGTGATGTTCGGCGCACTTGCCACCCTCGATCTTGCCTGGAGTCTTGCCGACATCACCATGGGATTGATGGCACTTTGTAACCTCATTGCAATCAGCCTGTTGGGGAAGTATGCCTTCAGATTGCTGGACGACTACCGCGCACAGAAACGAGCAGGCATCAAAGACCCCGTTTTCACCAAAGACAGGTTGAAGGAAGTGGAAAAAGACATAGAGTGCTGGTAACCGAAGGGTTTAGGAATTAAGAATGACGCAATAGTTGGTGCTAATCAACTTATTTCGTACTTTTGCAACCACAATGCTTCGGCAACAATAAAACAGAAACAACAATCATAAATAAGAAATCAAATGGGTTTATTTGCCAAACTATTTAAAAAGAATAACGAAGAAGTTTCTTCGAAGAACGTAGAAGACTTCGTATCGCTGACACGCGTTTACTTCCAGTCCGTAATGGCAGCCAACCTGGGCATCACCAACATCCGCTTTGTGCCGGATGTGGCCAACTTTAAGCGCCTGTTTAAGATTCCTACCCAGGGAGGACGTCTGGGGCAAGGCGAAAAGACCGCCTCACGCAAGATGCTGATGCAGGACTACGGAATTAGCGAGAACTTTTTCAAGGAAATCGATGCTTCCATCAAGAAGCACTGCCGCACGCAGAACGATGTGCAAGGCTACCTCTTCATGTATCAGGGTTTCTCCAACGACTTGATGATGTTGATGGGAAACCTGATGCAATGGAAGTTCCGCACCCCCTCCATCTTTAAAGGAGCACTGCGCAGCATGACTGAGAAAACTGTACACGAAGTCTGCACCAAAACCGTATGGAAAAAAGACGACGTACACAAGACGGCAATGGCCGTGCGCCAATACAAAGAGCGTTTGGGATATTCGGAGCAATGGATGACGGAATATGTGTACAACGTGGTGATGTTGGCAAAAAAAGAGCCGAAAAAGAAAGAAACAGAAGGATAAAGTGACAGGATGATAGGATAGTAAGGTGATAATGCAGTACCTTACCCCTATTACCTTACCACATTATCACCTTACAATACGATTGTAGCATTCTTGTTATTAAAAGAAAAATAACTTTAAAGTACTTCATAAGGAGACAGGCGAGGGAGAAATTCCTCGCTTTTTTTTGTTATTTTTAGCAATCCTAATAAATTCCTCTCACGGAACACCAAGACGCAGCCCGCGTCAATCGCCTATTATTAACTTCTAAAAAAAGGACAACCGAAGTATGAAACAAAAGAAAATTCTTGCACTTACTCTCTCACAACTGGAACAACTTTATCGACACGAACTCCCCGAACTGGTCTGCATCGCTGCCCAAAGCGACCATGCAGAAGCATTCAAAAGCAGCCTCGCAGAGTACATTGCCGAACATCCGGAAGTGGATAGTGAAGCTGCCAGGCAAATCCGGCTCCTGATAGAATTCGATGGGCAAGAAGTACACGAGCTATCTACCGGAGAACAAATGTCTGTATCAACTTTATCCATGCTATACGCCTTCTTGACCGGACGATGGGAAGAAGAAACCGATAACGACCTGTTCATCGACCTATTCCTGCAATTCAAACGGCTATACCAACCGTCACCTGCCCTGCCATCCGGCCAAAAGATAAAAGCATTGACCGAACGATGGCCCACAGGACTCGACGAAGAGGTACAGGAAATCCGGCGCAAAAACAAAGAACGCATCCTGCACGCACTGATACAGAAGGTGGAACACCGAAAGGCCCCTACCTCACGCTTCCACTTCGAGGAGGGTATCAGCTACGAAGAGAAGTACCGCCTGGTGAGCGAGTGGTGGAACGATTACCGTTTCCATCTTGCCATGGCCGTCAAGAGTCCGGCAGAACTGAACCGCTTCCTGGGCAACTCTCTTTCCGCCGAAACCATGTATCTGCTGACGAAAGCCCGTAAGAAGGGAATGCCCTTCTTTGCCACTCCTTACTACTTGTCGCTGCTGAACTGCACCAGCGAAGGCTACAACGACGAGGCTCTGCGCAGCTACATCCTCTACTCCCCCCAACTGGTAGAGACTTACGGACAAATACGTGCCTGGGAGCGCGAAGACGTGGTAGAAGAAGGCAAGCCCAATGCCGCCGGTTGGCTGCTACCCGACGGACACAACATCCATCGCCGCTATCCTGAAGTTGCCATCCTCATTCCCGATACCCTGGGACGTGCTTGCGGAGGGCTTTGTGCATCTTGCCAGCGCATGTACGACTTCCAGAGCAAACGGCTCAACTTCGAATTCGAGACCTTGCGCCCCAAAGAGAGTTGGGACAAGAAGCTGCGCCGCCTAATGACTTACTTCGAGGAAGATACACAGCTACGCGACATCCTTATTACCGGTGGGGACGCCCTGATGAGCCAGAACAAGACGTTGAGCAATATCCTGGATGCCGTATACCGCATGGCAGTGCGCAAGCGGAAAGCCAACCAGGAACGCCCCGAAGGAGAAAAGTACGCAGAGTTGCAGCGCATCCGCCTTGGCTCCAGGCTGCCCGCCTATCTGCCCATGCGCATTGACGACGGACTGGTGGAAATGCTGCGGGAGTTCAAGAAGAAAGCATCCGCCATCGGCGTCCGCCAGTTCATTATCCAGACGCACTTCCAGACTCCACTCGAAGTGACGCCCGAAGCTGCCGAAGGAATACGCAAGCTGCTGGCAGCAGGCTGGCTCATCGACAATCAACTGGTGTACAACGTGGCCGCCTCGCGCCGCGGACATACCACCCGATTGCGCCAGGTGCTGAATCAGTTGGGAGTAGTGTGCTACTACACCTTCTCTGTGAAAGGGTTCGAAGAGAACAATGCCGTATTCACCCCGAACAGCCGCTCCGTGCAAGAACAATTGGAGGAGAAGCGTTTCGGAAAGATGAACGACGAAGATGCCCGCCACCTGTCCACAGTGTTGCAAACAGCCAACGACCCGGCCGCCTGCATCCGCCGTTTCATGAAAAGCCACCGCCTGCCGTTCATGGCCACTGACCGGAATGTACTCAACCTGCCTGCCATCGGCAAGAGCATGACCTTTGACACGGTAGGCATCACTGCCGACGGCAAACGCATCCTACGCTTCGAGCACGACAGCACGCGCCGGCACAGCCCCATTATCAACCAACTGGGACAGGTCTACATCGTTGAGAACAAGTCCATCGCTTCCTACCTGCGGCAACTGCAAGCCATGGGCGAGGATGCCGAAGAATATGCCACCATCTGGAATTATACTTGCGGCAAGACCGAATCGAGGTTCAGCCTCTACGAATATCCCGACTTTCCTTTCCGGACTACCGAAAGAATGAGCAATCTGGAGATTGCCGGGTAGCGCGCATCTCCAAAATAATCCGTACTTTTGCAGGCAAAGACCGAAACCAAAGAAAGTATGGATATAGAACAGCACCCTTTAGAACCTTTTCTTCCCGCCGGCGCCCGCTTGCTGATGCTGGGAAGTTTTCCACCGCCCCAAAAGCGGTGGTCCATGGAGTTTTACTACCCCAACTGGAACAACGATATGTGGCGAATCACGGGACTTTTGTTTTTCAACGACAAGGACTACTTTGTAGACAAGGCAAAGAAAGCCTTCTGCAAAGAACGGCTCATCAGCTTCTTGCAAGAACGAGGCATCGCCCTGTTCGATACGGCTTCTGCCGTACGACGTCTGCAAGACAATGCCTCGGACAAATTCCTGGAAGTGGTGCAGCCTACGGACATCCCCGCGCTGCTACACCGGCTACCGCAATGCAAGGCCATCGTCACTACCGGAGAGAAGGCAACCGACACGCTTTGCGCACAGTTCTGCACTCCGAAGCCCCGGGTGGGCGACTTCACGGAGTTTCTTTTCGAGGACCGGCCGATGCGCCTCTACCGGATGCCTTCGTCCTCAAGGGCCTACCCGCTGGCGCTGGATAAAAAAGCAGCAGCGTATCGCATTATGTATCAAGACTTAGAGCTATTGTAAGCAACTTTCCATAGAAAATAAAGGTGCAGGGTGTTTGCGTATTTCAAAGTTTCCACTACCTTTGCAGCCGCAAACACGGGAGTAGCTCAGTTGGTAGAGCACCGGTCTCCAAAACCGGGTGTCGGGAGTTCGAGCCTCTCCTCCCGTGCAAGAAAAAAGCCGCAAGTCGATATTCGACCTGCGGCTTTCTTCTTATATATCTCCTGACTGATGGGACTTTCGGAGTTACACCAAAATCATCAAAGGTTCACAGTCTCCGTAAAACTCTTCCCAAAGCGGTTGGTAGCTACAATCTTTACCGACCGGGCAGCGGAAGTGGGGCGCACCCGGAAGAGGTGCAAGGTGTGGTATCCGCGGGCTTTGCCTTCCTTCATTGTAATGTAGTCTTGATCTTCATCTGCAAAGGACTCTAACACACCGGGCTTTTCGACTCCATTCTCATAATAAGTCAGTTTCCAGGCAGGGTCGTAATCCCAAAGATTAACGACCAGATAGTCGGACTGGCTCTTGAATTCTCCGGGCTTGTATACACGGAACTGATAGTTGGCAGGACGTCCGGTAGCCTTATACTGCCACGTAACATACTCTCCATCCACTTGAACCACAAGATATCCGTTGGGAGCGCCGCAACAGTTGACATTCCCCGCCCACCATGCTCCGCAGGCAGCGCCGATGTTGTGCTCGTAGAAGTGGGGAGTAACAATGCGGTTCTCGTAGAAGTGAGTGTGGCCGGCGAAGATGTGCACGCGATAGTCCTTCAGGATATCATACAACTGTTGTGAGTTGCGGGCAGAGTCCGCCTTTACAGAGCGGTTGGACGTGGGAGCATGCAGGTTCAGAAAGACGGTGGTGCCGGGCTGCACATAACTCAGGTCTTTCTTCAACCATTCCAACTGCTCGGGAGTGAATTGCTCCTTATACTTCTTGCCGCCCCGATAGTCGATGTCCTTCATGGAAATGATGTGTATCTTGCCTATATTGAAAGAGTAATCCGTAGGGCCGAAGTGGCTGCCGAAGGCGTGTTCACCGTACTCATTCTTGTCGGCTGCAATGCTCAAGGCCGGGTATTGCTCATCGAAGTCGTGATTGCCAATGACGTGATATGTCGTCATATTCAGTCCCGCAATGGCAGCCTTATAGGAATCAAAGAGAGGCATAGCATCCCAAACAATATCTCCCAGCACCATTCCATACACCTCTTGCGGGGCGAGGGCATTGAGAGTTTCTTTCAGGTCGGTAACGGTTTCCGAAGTAAAGCGTGCCAGATGCTGATCGTTCTTCACCTGTGGATCGGAGATGGCGATGAAAGCAAATTTCTTTAGGGGTTGTTCGCGCTTCTCCAATACAAAGTCATGATGATTGTTTTTCCGCTTTGCGTCAATCGGAGCATAGTAGCCTGTGGGCAACGCCTTTTCCACCGGTGCCTTGTAATCTGCGGGCACGGAGATATAAACAAACTTTGAACGTGCGGGGTTGGAAGACAGTTGGTACAACCCTTTCTGGTCGGTCTGGGTAAAGTTGACTCCATCGGTCACAACGACTCCTGCCACCGGCTGGCGGGATGTATCCATAACAACTCCTCTTACACGAATTTCCTGATCTGCGGATTGTCCTGTGGCACATCCTCCTGTCGTGAAGAGAGAGAGCAGGAAGAACAGGACCAAAAAACGGGGTGATTTCATATTCTTTGTCATTTGTTTCTACCGCAAAAGTAAGCGGCAAGCCGACAAAGGAGTGTGTCATTTCCATCACGTTTCTGTAACATTTAATCGGGGAAGGAAAAGCGGAGATTTCAACGTATATCTATCAATTTGTGTGTCTGCAAGCTGAGTCTCCACCCGGGATGCTGCATCACGCACTCCACGGTTTCGGCAATGTTGCTGCCCGAGCAGGGTTGCAGAAAGAAGTGCCGGGCGGGGAGTTGTTCATAAGCAGCCAGATCCTGACCTTGATACACCACCTTCACCTCGTCGATGCGGGCAACTGCCAGCTTTGCTTCCGGCTTGGGCGAACAGGTCACCCAGTCGATGCCCTGCGGCAAGGAGCGCGTGCCGTTTGTTTCGATGCAGACGTACTTGCCGGCCTCGTGCAATAAGTCTATCAGCTCATCGTCTATCCAGAGCGAAGGCTCACCGCCCGTCAATATCACCACCGTGGCAGGATGCTGCATCACTTCTTCCAGGATTTCAGCATCGGTCATCAGCCGGCCTTCCTCGTGCTGCGTGTCGCAGAAGGAACACTTCAAGTTGCACCCGCTGAAGCGGACGAACACGGCGGGCGTGCCCGTATAATATCCCTCGCCCTGCAGGCTGTAGAATATCTCGTTAATCTTTCTCATAAACGGCTACGTTCGATTCGGATTCTTGTACTTCGACCTTGAAGCAGGTGGGTATCTGCTGGCATATCCAGCGGGCTATGTTCTCGGCTGTGGGGTTGAAGGGGAGCACTTCATTGAGATTGCGGTGGTCCAACTGCCCCTTTACCACTTGCTTGATATGGCTGAAATCGACTACCATTCCATCGGCATTGAGTTCCCGGGAACGGCAATATACGGTGATAATCCAGTTGTGACCATGCAGATTTTCACACTTGCTATGATACGAAAGTTCCAGGCTATGGGCTGCCGACACTTCCATGCGTTTAATGACTGTGTACATATGGGTTAATACGCTAATTAATATGGGTTACCGCACCTAATGTCACCTCGATGCGGCTGCAAAAATACAAAAAAAGCGGGATTATCCTTCGATTCGCTGCCACTTATTCGTATACACAAAGGGAATTGGCTACCTTACGTTCGGCATTGCCGCTCGGAGTATTGGCAATGCCCTTGCCCGGCATTGAAGCACTCCACAAGGTAGAAGAACCGCCTCCATCCAGGTTCAACGCATCCTCACAGCCCAGTACACGCAGCAGGTGCGTGAGTTCGGGAATATTGATGCCTCCTGCCCGGCCCTTCCTGCGTCCGTCTACAACGATGAGCAGTATCTTTCCTTCTTTGGTCAACGCCACAGCGCTGCGGGGATGCTTGGTATTTACGAATCCGGGGTTGCAGGCCGACAAGTCATGCGCTTCCCCTCCGAGCAACATCAAGGGGCCGGAAACAAGGAGACTGCCCTGCTTCAACCGGCAGGTCTTTTCGTATTCTTTGCTCCAGGGAAGTATTTGTAACCTACCTTTCTTAATAAGTACGGCACCGTTTGATACGGTGGTCAATACCCCACCGGCAGCAGTAGTGTCTATCACCACCCCGTCTTTGCGCAGATAGCAGACGGAATTACCCTTCTTCATATCAAAGTAAGAGCCGTTGATGGCAGCTATCGCACCGGAACGGCGGGCAGCCACGCTGGTTTCTTCTTTGGGATTGTGAATAAGAATATCCAGATGATGATGTTTCGGAGATATTTCAAATATGGAGATTTCCTGTGGTACTCCGTACAGAGAAGCGAAGGTTGCCTGCCGGCAAAAGATGCCTTTCTGCAAAGGGGTGACCTGCCAGTCGGCAGATACAAGTGCAAGGGAATCGGCTGCGGTCTGTGCTACGGCAGTAGTCAGTACGCTGCTAAGGACGAACAGCAGCAAGAAGAATCTCTTTCTCATAATACAAGTGCTTTAACAGGGATACATCTCCTCTTATAAATATAAAATCAGGCTTTCAACCCACAAACATAGTTATTTTTTCTATTTTTGCGGCATGAAAGCCCTATATATTCTGCTCGGCACGCTCTCTTTATTCTTGGGTATACTTGGCATCTTCCTTCCGTTGCTGCCCACTACCCCGTTTCTATTGCTTACGGCGGCGCTCTATATGCGCAGTTCTCCGCGTCTGTATGCCTGGCTCCTGCGCCAGCCTCATCTCGGAGCTTATATCCGTAACTTCCGCGAGCACAAAGCCATCCCACTAAGAGCGAAGATTGTTTCCGTCGCACTTATCTGGATAACGATCTCCTACTCCGCCTTCTTCATCGTGCCGCAGTGGTGGCTGAAGTTGATTCTGCTGCTTATCGCCGTAGGGACAAGCTACCATATCCTGTCGTTCAAGACACTGAAAGCAAAGTGAGGTTACTTCATCGTCCCGCTCTGATTTTCGGGAAACACCCCTCCCAGCTTCTCAAAGAACAGTCCCAGTTCCCGGCGTGCATCTACTATCTTATCTTCCCAATGCTTCACTGAATTCTGTCCGATGATATCCGTCACATACTTCACGGCTATGAACGGCACGTTCTTGGCACGGCACACCATTGCCTGGGCGTATGCCTCCATCTCTATCACGTCGCCTTCCACTTCCGAGAGTTCCGTCAAGAACCGGTCTCCGGTATTGCATACGCCCTCTCCCTGCCAGTGCAGGCAATAACCTTTCTGTTCCAGCAGATCGGTAGAGTCAATCTCGTATTCCAGTCCCAAATCAGCCAAGCTATGCATATCCCGGTCTATGAAGTGACGGCACACGAAGATATCTCCTACCTTGTGCCGGATAGTACCTGCCGTACCGACATTGACTACCAAATCCGGTTGCCCGAAGTTAATCGCCTCCGAAAGATAAAAGGCCGACTTCACCTTTCCTACCCCGGTACGCAGATAACCTATCTGCAACTCCTCTCCCCCTACCATACCGGGGAACTTCAATTCCGCAAACTCGCCTTGAACGGCGTAAGTAACCAAAATTTTCATAACTATCTATTTACATTAATGTATCTTCTACTATCTACCAGCTACTATCTACTTCACAATATAACTCTTCAGCGCCTCCACATACTCCTCAAAGGCATCTATCCCCTGCGGAGTAATCTTGCAAACCGTGCAAGGCATCTTTCCTTTAAATGTCTTTGTCACCTCCACATAGCCCGCCTTGCTGAGTTTATCCAACTGCACGCTGAGGTTTCCGGCAGTTGCCCCTGTCTGCTGGCGGATATAGACAAAGTCCGCCTCTTCGACACTGATAAGCAACGACATCACCGCAAGCCGCAGTTCGGAATGGAGCAAAGGGTTCAGTTCTTTAAACATGCTATTCGTTATTATAAAACATTTTGTTTGGCTACCCTATTCAGGTAGTGTCCCGGTATAACCATCATAAAGACAAAAGCCAGTGCAAAAAGCAATATCTGGTCGAATCCATGCAGGCAGAGGCAGCCCAATGACAGCAGTCCACCTAAAGTTCCGCAGATGGTTACAAGTTTCATCTTTACAATCAGTCCGGTCAGCGCCGTTCCCATTCCCATCATCAGCAAGATGACGAAGAGCACCGACAAATCCCAAAAGAAAATGGCAACCCAGGATACAAAAAAACCGCCTATTCCGAAGACAAGCCACACATATCCCAGTATGCGGTCTATGTAGGTTTTCACCATCTTCTGCTGCTTCCGCCCGGTCCACATCATAATAGTATAGGCTACGGTAGGCAGCAAGAACCAACACCATTGCCAATTATAGTTTCCGGTTTCTTTCAAGAGAAACCATACCACAAGCGAGGTCACCACGGTGGTATATCCCCATATCAGAAAAGGCAGTCCGGCATTCTTTGCCATCCCGGACTTTGTATTCTGTATCATTTGAGCGATGAGTTCCAAACTCTCCTTCTCATTCAATTTCTTATCTTCCATTGCTATTCAATTATTTAATCCAAATTACATACGTTCAATACCAGAAAGAGCATTATCACCCAATCGGCTACCAAGAAAGCCACAAGCCAAGTTTCCATTTCTTATTCTATTTAAAGTTACACACAAACAAAAGCTGAAGAATCCACAAGAACAACAGGCAGCCTGCCAAAATTAGCAATTTCATCCTTTTCGCAACATATTGTTTAGTTATTAATCTCTTCCTAAGCAAGAAAGCTTCAGCAAAGACCAATATTACCAACCAGGCATAGCCATAAAAAGTAGTGATATGCCATACCTCCTTAGAGCCCATATACACAGCAAAAAACAAAAAGTCTGAAATCAAGGAGATGCCAACAGCAACCAGCGACACCAACATCGCCTTCTTCATCAAACTCCGGGCACCACCCTCACAAGCCAGGCAACTGTATAATCCCACTCCCCAGAAAATAGGATTCACCGTGAGCATCATCACCATGCCCAACTGCGGGCTATAACGCCAAGGCATCCAAAGCACCACATTGGAAAGCCAGTACAAACACATAATGGTCAACACTGTAGATGTCCACCAAAACCGATTCTTGCTTTCCATCATTTACTCCTTCTCCCCTCTCTTCACTTCCTTCCGTACATCCACCAGCTTCACATCCAGCGTTTTCATGCCCGCCGTCACATCTAAATCGACCATGGCACAGAACTCAATCGGTACGCCGTCCTTTCTATCCAACTGATAATTGCCGTTTTCATCGTGATAAACATAAAGTTTACACTTCCCTTCAGGCACTTCTTTCAATTCCAGCACGGCATCGGCACCTTTGGCATCTACCATCGCATACTGCCCCTTATCGGTAGCAATCATCACCCTCCCCTTTGCCGAACGAACGTTCGTTACCTTCACAGTCAAATCACTTTGTGCCGTTGCCGCAAGCGCACACATACTAAAAAGAAGAACCACAATACATTTATAACCAATCGTTTTCATAACTTCATCATGTTTAATGTTAATTGAATAAATCACATTTTGGGTTCGAACTCCGGTACAAATATAAGTAGTTTATTTTATAAACCAAATTATATCATAAATTATTTTATGTTCTCTAAGACAAAAAACATACTTCCCCCATCCGAAGGAAATAATCTCCCTATCCGAGAGGCATTATCTTCCCAGCCGGACAGCATTAGCAGAAGAAACGATACGGATACTTACCAAAACACTCTGACTTTTTTAGTCCCTATGCCAGCCTTCCTCTCTCCATACCTTTGGCTGTCTTATCCTTAGTCCCTGACAAGACAGCAAGCTATACAGGAGAAATTAAAGGATTCAGCCGAAGAATACGTAGTTAAATGATAATTTAGGAGCCCTAAAAGGTAGAGGTGCATTATTACCCAGGGCGTTGCCTTGGGCTTATAGATGAAAGGCTTTCAGCCTTAGGATGCGCAAACATACCAAAGGGAAACCTTGCTCCAGCGCTACGCTGGTAAATTCCCATTTCTACATTTCCCCATCCCCCCGATGCAACGAGAAAAAAGGTACAGAAAGAGAAGAATATTCGTCGAAAAACGAATTTATTTGGCAGAAAAGTGACATTTTATCCGAAAAGTTTTTGTAATCTACAAGTTAATTGTATTTTTGTGTACAATTTTGGTGTAGTAATGACAGACAAAGAAAAGAAGCTATTAAGTACCTTTGAAGCCAGACTGCGGCATTTAATCTATCTGCAAGATGAATTAAAGCGCGAAAATGCTGAACTAAAACAACTTCTCGAAGCCAAAGAAGAAGAATTAGAGAAGATACAAGCTGAATATAATGAACTGGAACTTAACTACACGAACCTAAAAACAGCAACGACAATCAGCCTTAACGGCAGCGATGTGAAAGAGACTAAGCTGCGATTGTCAAAATTAGTGCGTGAGGTCGATAAATGCATCGCTTTGTTGAATGAATAAAAGAAAGAAGATGTATGAACGATAAGATAAAAATAAACCTGCAAATGGCAGGCTCTTCCTACCCCGTCACCATCAACCGTGAGGACGAAGAAATGGTAAGGGAAGCTGCCAAACAGGTAAACATAAGGTTCAATCTGATTCAGGAACGTTATCAGAATGTAGCTCCGGAGAGGGTGATAGCCATGGTGGCATATCAGTTTGTTTTGGAGAACCTGCAACTGAAAGACCGTAACGATACAGAACCTTATACAACAAAGATAAAGGAACTGACAGAAGTATTGGAAGCATATTTCAAGGAACAATAAACCCGTCACCCGTCCGTTCCGGTCTGTGTAAAAAGGAAATTCGCGCACTGTACAAGAGTCTGCCCTTCATCGGAGCAGGCTTTTATGCAGTGCTTTTTTTATTTATATACTAAAACAAATTAATAAAATGACAGTAGTTACAATAGTAGTATCCATTGCCTGCTTCATTGTCGGAGGATTTGCTTCGTATATGTTCTTCAAGCATGGTTTGAAGTCCAAATATGACAGCATTCTGAAAGAAGCCGAAACGGAAGCGGAAGTGATTAAAAAGAATAAGTTGCTGGAAGTAAAGGAGAAATTCCTGAATAAGAAAGCCGACTTGGAGAAAGAAGTATCTATCCGCAACCAAAAGATACAGCAGGCGGAAAACAAGCTGAAACAACGTGAACTGGTACTGAACCAACGCCAGGAAGAAATCCAGCGCAAGAAGCAGGAAGCCGAAGCGGTGAAAGAGAATCTGGAAGCCCAACTGGTGATTGTAGACAAGAAGAAAGAAGAGTTGGACCACATGCAGCGCCAGGAAATTGAGAAACTGGAAACAATTTCAGGTCTCTCGGCCGAAGAAGCCAAGGACCGCATGATAGAGTCCTTGAAAGAGGAAGCCAAGACACAGGCCCAGTCCTTCATCAACGACATTATGGACGATGCCAAACTGACGGCAAGCAAAGAAGCCAAGCGCATCGTGATACAATCTATCCAGCGTGTAGCCACAGAAACAGCTATTGAGAATTCGGTAACCGTATTCCATATCGAATCGGACGAAATCAAAGGACGCATCATCGGCCGTGAAGGCCGTAACATCCGCGCCCTGGAAGCAGCCACCGGCGTGGAAATCGTTGTGGACGATACTCCGGAAGCAATCGTATTATCAGCCTTCGACCCGGTTCGCCGTGAAATTGCCCGCCTGGCATTGCACCAGTTGGTAACGGACGGACGTATCCACCCGGCACGCATCGAGGAAGTAGTTTCTAAAGTACGCAAGCAGGTAGAGGAAGAAATCATCGAAACCGGTAAGCGCACTACTATCGACTTGGGTATCCACGGTCTGCATCCCGAATTGATCCGTATCATCGGTAAGATGAAATATCGTTCTTCTTATGGCCAGAACCTTTTGCAGCATGCTCGCGAAACGGCCAATCTTTGTGCTGTGATGGCATCAGAGTTGGGCTTGAACCCGAAGAAGGCAAAACGCGCCGGATTGCTGCATGATATAGGTAAGGTACCCGATGAAGAACCGGAATTGCCGCATGCTCTCTATGGTATGAAGTTGGCAGAGAAATTCAAAGAGAAACCGGATATCTGCAACGCTATCGGTGCCCACCACGACGAAGTGGAGATGACCAGCCTGCTGGCTCCTATCGTACAGGTTTGCGATGCCATCTCAGGTGCACGTCCGGGAGCACGCCGCGAAATCGTAGAAGCCTACATCAAACGTCTGAACGACCTCGAACAGCTTGCTATGGCCTATCCGGGCGTAACAAAAACGTATGCTATCCAGGCAGGACGCGAACTGCGTGTCATCGTCGGTGCCGACAAGATAGACGACAAGCAAACCGAGAACCTCTCCGGCGAAATTGCAAAGAAGATACAAGATGAAATGACGTATCCGGGACAGGTTAAGATTACCGTTATACGCGAAACACGTGCGGTGAGCTACGCTAAGTAAGAACAAAGAATTAGAATAATAATAAAGAAAGAGGGTGAATTTATTTCACCCTTTTCTTATTTTTGCACCACAAGACAGATATTAGGAATATGGAGAACTATCAATTTGAAGTCTGTGCCAACTCCGTAGAGAGTTGCATTGCCGCCCAAGCCGGAGGAGCCAACCGGGTAGAACTATGTGCAGGCATCCCCGAAGGCGGTACTACCCCTTCGCATGGCGATATCACCATCGCCCGGGAGGTGCTGAAAACAACGAAGCTTCATGTCATCATCCGTCCCCGTGGCGGTGACTTCCTATACTCCCCCATCGAGCAACGCATCATGCTGAAGGATATAAACAATGCCTACCGGCTGGGAGCAGATGGCGTCGTGTTCGGCTGCCTCACCGCAGAGGGAGAGGTAGATATTCCTCTAATGGAACAGTTGATGGAAGCTGCACAAGGTATGTCCGTCACTTTCCACCGCGCCTTCGACGTTTGCCGCGACCCGCAGAAAGCACTGGAAGATATCATTCGCTTAGGCTGCAACCGCATCCTGACTTCCGGGCAGCAGCCCACCGCCGAACAAGGCATCTCCTTGCTAAAGGAACTGCAACAACAGGCAGCAGGCCGCATCATCCTGCTGGCAGGCTGCGGCGTCAACGAGAACAACATTGCCCGCATCGCCCATGAAACCGGTATTCACGAATTCCACTTCTCCGCCAGAGAAACCATTGCAAGCCGTATGCAATACCGCAAAAGCAGAATCCCCATGGGAGCAACCGTGCAAATCAACGAATTCGAGCGAAGCATCACCACCAAAGAAAGAGTAAGAGCGACGATTGAAAACTGTGTTTAAACAAACCCTTCCGCCCCTAAACATTTCCTCATTTTCATTTGTTATAAACATAGTTTACATTAAAAACTTATTGAATATGAAAATAGAAAAAATTATCGGACGCGAAATCCTCGACTCACGAGGAAACCCCACAGTAGAAGTAGATGTAATGCTGGAATCCGGCTTTATGGGCCGTGCTTCCGTCCCCTCGGGTGCATCTACGGGAGAACATGAAGCACTGGAGCTACGCGACGGCGACAAAAATCGTTACGGTGGCAAAGGCGTGCTGAAGGCCGTAGATAATATCAACGATATCATCGCCCCCAAACTCATCGGTATGTCTGCCCTCGACCAGATGGGCATCGACCACACCATGCTGGCGCTGGACGGCACCAAAACCAAGTCGAACCTGGGTGCCAACGCCATCCTCGGCGTATCGCTCGCCGTAGCCAAAGCCGCTGCCGCATACCTCGACGTCCCCCTCTACCGCTACATCGGCGGCACCAATACTTACGTGATGCCCGTTCCGATGATGAATATCATCAACGGTGGTTCGCACAGTGATGCTCCCATCGCATTCCAGGAATTCATGATACGCCCGGTGGGCGCCATTTCTTTCCGCGAAGGCCTGCGCATGGGTGCCGAAGTATTCCATGCCCTGAAGAAAGTATTGAAAGACCGTGGTCTCAGCACAGCCGTGGGCGATGAAGGTGGCTTTGCCCCCAGTCTGGAAGGTACGGAAGATGCCTTGAACTCCATCATTGCCGCTATCAAAGCAGCCGGATACGAACCGGGCAAGGATGTAAAGATTGCCATGGACTGCGCTTCATCCGAGTTCTACCACGACGGCATCTACGACTACACCAAGTTCGAAGGTGAGAAAGGCAAAAAACGTACCGCCGACGAACAGATTGATTATCTGGAACAACTGATCAACGAATACCCCATCGACTCCATCGAAGACGGCATGAGCGAAAACGACTGGGATGGCTGGCAGAAGCTGACCGAACGCATCGGCAACCGTTGCCAGTTGGTAGGCGACGACTTGTTTGTAACAAACGTCGATTTCCTCGCTATGGGTATTGAGAAAGGTTGCGCCAACTCCATCCTGATTAAAGTAAATCAGATTGGTTCGCTGACCGAAACGCTGAATGCCATCGAAATGGCACACCGCCACGGATATACTACCGTTACTTCCCATCGCTCCGGTGAAACCGAAGATGCAACCATCGCCGATATTGCCGTAGCCACCAACAGCGGGCAGATCAAGACCGGTTCACTGAGCCGCTCAGACCGCATGGCGAAGTACAACCAGTTGCTGCGCATCGAAGAAGAGCTGGGCAGCAATGCAGTCTACGGATATAAGAAACTTAGATAAATGGATTTTTGAAGGTTAGTGAAACATGTGTTAGTGAAAGCAAGAAAGGACGATCCATCGCGGACCGTCCTCTCTCTTTTTTAACCTTAAAATCAACAATCAATCTACTACCTTAAAGAAAACCTCTTCTCCAGTCTGGCTGTCCGGTCCTACCCAGAGACCGAAGTCTCCCGGTTCCACCGCATGTACCATATCTATATTCCAGAAAGCGAGTTCACTTATAGGGAGTTCAAATAATACTGTTCTCTTTTCACCCGGCTTCAACGTGATGCGGGCAAAGCGTTTCAATTCTTTTACGGGACGGGTCACAGAAGCTACTTTATCTTGTACATAAAGCTGAGCCACTTCCGTTCCTTCATACTTGCCGGTATTCTCCAACTCGAAACTCACCGTCAACACATCCTTCGAAGAAAGCGCATCGGCAGAAAGCTGGGGTTTGCCATACTTAAAGGTGGTATAAGACAAACCATATCCGAACGGATAAAGAGGTTGAGCCCCTACATCCATATAAGAAGAAGAACTACCCTCGGACGTCTGGCTTGCTTCGAGCGGCACTTCGTCCAACGGTTTGAGATGAGAAGACGCCGGTCTGCCCGAGTTATTATGCGCATAGTACAAAGGCACCTGCCCTACCGTCTTGAGGAAAGTAACCGGAGTCTTGCCGCTCGGCACTGCTTTACCAAACAGCAAGTCGGCAATTGCCGGACCACCCATCGTTCCCGGATGGAAAGAATACAACACGGCATCCGATGCTTCCGCTTCCTTACCGATGGTAAGCTGGCGGCCTGCCATGATAACTGTAACCAGCGGCTTGCCGGTCTTGGCCAAAGCAGCAATCAGTTCGCACTGCGCACCCTGCAAATTCAAGTCAGCCAGGCAATGCGCCTCACCGGACAAGATGGACTCTTCTCCTACAAACGCAATCACTACATCGGCACGCTGGGCAGCAGCTACAGCTTTCGAGATACCTGCCGTATTCTTATCGCGGCTGTAAGCCAGTCCTTGTTCGTAGACAACTTGTACCTTATCTCCATACATCGCTTTAATGGCTGCCAGCGGAGTTTGTGTATGCGCCTTTTCGCCATCGAAAATCCAGGTTCCCAATTGGTCATGGGGAGCATCTGCCATCGGACCGACTACGGCAACCGTGCGTACACCTTCTTTCAAAGGCAGCACTTCGCCTTCATTCTTCAGCAAAATGGCTGATTCTTCGGCGGCACGCTTGGCGGCGGCCAAATGAGACTCGTCATACATCACCGAAGGTTTCTTTTCGTCCACATACGGATTATCGAACAGCCCCAAACGATATTTCACGCGCAGGATATTGCGTACAGCATCATCAATCACAGCTTGTTTCACCTTTCCGGCTTTTATCTGTTCCGGCAGATGCTTGAAGAAAGTATAGCTTACCATCTCCATATCCACTCCGGCATTCACAGACAGTGCAGCCGCGTCCATATCGTCCGTAGCAAAACCGTGGGCTATCATTTCACGGGCCGAGTTCCAGTCCGTCACCACCAATCCGTCAAAGCCCCATTCACCGCGAAGCACATCGCGCAAGATGAACTTGTTTCCGGTAGAAGGCACCC
Organism: Bacteroidaceae bacterium; assembly: GCA_030843315.1. Taxonomy (GTDB): domain Bacteria; phylum Bacteroidota; class Bacteroidia; order Bacteroidales; family Bacteroidaceae; genus Bacteroides. Next base: position 68,772 of record JAUUPT010000010.1, read on the forward strand.
CGTCATTGTCATTGAACGAAGTCATGAACGTGGCAGCTCCGGCCTTGGCAGCAGCCTCAAACGGTGGAAGATATACATTGCGCAGATTGCGTTCCGATATAAACGTCGAGTTATAATCGCGTCCGCCTTCTGCGGCTCCATAGCCCACGAAGTGCTTTGCACAGGCTGCTATCGAAGTCGGACTATTCAGTGAATCGCCCTGATAACCTTTCACCATCGCCGCTCCCATTACTGAAGAGAGATAGGTATCTTCACCACAACTTTCGGCAATACGCCCCCAGCGTGGGTCGCGGGAAACGTCAATCATCGGAGAGAAAGTCCAACGAACGCCTACGGACGAAGCCTCGATGGCAGCAATCCTTGCACCATCCTCAGCCACTTGCGGGTCGAAAGAGGCCGCCTGTCCTAATGGAATGGGAAATATCGTTTTGAAACCGTGAATCACATCGCGGGCCATCAGCAAAGGAATACCCAGACGGGATTCCTCCACGGCTACACGCTGCAACGCATTGACACGTACCGGGTCCACCTCATTCAGGATGGAGCCGATTTCACCTTTCTTTATCAATCCACTCATGTCCTCAATGTTTCCATAAGAAGAAATCTGGTTCATCTGCCCCAGTTTCTCTTCCAAAGTCATCTTGGACAACAGAGTCTCTACTTTCTGTTCGATAGCCGCATCACCTCCTTTATTTTGTACTTGCGTACAAGATACAAGTGGAAGCAGGAACAAACAAGCTGAGAGTAATTTAACTGTTTTCATGTTCATTTTATTACTTGAAATGGAACGTTTACTGTAGATACAAAACCTGTATTATCCAGTACATATACATATAATCTATATTCTCCGGGAGTATTTATTGTAACTTCATACGTGTCCGCATCCGAAGTTACCACATCCCCCATCCTGTCCGGGCGTGGCTCATAAGAACCGCCGAATCCCAGAACCGTAGCTTCTTTCAGAACTTCCCACACATAAGTCAGGCGGTCGTTCTCCTTATCGGTCACAGCCACACGGGCTTTTAATGGTTTGCCGACTTTTACCCGTATATTATCAAGGGCTGTCTTGTCATCAATGGTCAGTCCTTCAATTACCGGAGCGGTTTCCGTCAGTTCTTTGCCGGTCCATACTCTTTGCATGGCTTCCACCATCGGTGTCTTTTCTCCATGCAGCGGCAGTTGCTCCACGCTGTCCTCTACAAACATACTGAACCAGGTAGGAGTACGTTCTTCTTTCTGTCCCCACAAGAAGACGAAAGAACCCAGGCAACGGGGATTCGATTGGATATACTTCGTATAGCGTTCTTCGTACACCTGCCGTTTTTCTTCGCTTGTTTGTTCGATAGGAGCTCTCCATTCCGTAGAAGCGGTTTCCCACCAACCGGTCGGTCCCCATTCGGTAATCATGAAAGCACCTTTATAGGCCGATTTATCAACCGTGTTCTGTACTTCGTTCATCGGGCCATATACGTTGATACCTACATAGTCGAGAGAAGGTACATACTTAGCAATGGAATCCAATGCCGACGGATTATATGAAATAACAGTAGACACCAGATGGCGTTTATCTACCGACTTTATGATCTGTGCCAGTTCTTCAACAAAGCTCCATGCCGCTCCTATATTGGCATTGCCCAATTCTATTTCATTGCCGATGCCCCAAGCCAGCAAGCAGGTATCATTCTTGAATGTTTCCGCCAAAGTGCGCACTTCTTCACGCATCTTGTTTTTGAATGCGGCGTCATAGTAACGTATGGAGTCTTTGGGCAAGCCAATGCCCTGCATCACATACATTTTATTTTCAGCAGCCTGTGCCAGGATTTTTGTCACCTCCTCAACACTGCCTCCCCATGTTCTGAAAGCATTGGCTCCACTCTGGCCGGCAACGTCCAGCCTGTAAGTGCCTCCAACACCTTTTATATAAGTCTCCTTTCCGTCGATATACATTTTATATCCATCGCCGGTCTTCTGTATTGCAATCCCCTCCTTCGGTATAGAAGAAGACGAACAACCCAAGAACAGGCAACAGAGAAGAAGACAAGTAAAATACGATAGTTTCTTCATACCAATAAAACTTTAAATTGAAAGAAAGACTATAACAGAATATTGTTACTCTCCCTTTCCCTATTAATTACTTCTTTTGGAATACACGCACGTAGTCAATCTCATAAGTAGCAGGTAGTGCGGATTCGTCTACCCCTTGGGCTCCGCCCCAATCACCGCCCCATGCAAGATTCAGCTTCAAGTAGAACGGAGCATCAAACGGCCATGTGTCCTTATTCCCAGCCTTATCATTATTAAATGTAAAAAGGAGTTCTCCGTCCACATAAGTCTTGATAAAGTCAGCAGTCCACTCCAGTGCATAAATATGGAAATCCGATTCTGCTGTATCAATAAACCTTTCCGCTGTTTTTTGTGTACCGATAGAATGATAATAAGCCTTGCAGTGAATAGACGAAGAGGTCCAATTCGGGCGGTATCCTACTTCTTCCATAATGTCAATCTCACCATCATCCGGCCATGCTGTATAATTTTTAGGCATCATCCAAAACGCAGGCCATGTACCCTTTCCTTTTGGAAGTTTCAAGCGTGCTTCAAAATAACCATAAGTCCAACTTTTACTCGTGTTGATACGGGCAGAAATGACTTCATTGCCCCTTTTCTTAGCAACAATCTTCAAAGTTCCATCCGAAATCATGGTACAAGTATCTGTTCCTAAAACGCCATCCGCAACATAGTGTTGGAGTTCATTATTAACCCATCCCGGATCTGCGACCTCATACCACCATTCAGAAGTACTCGGTAAAGCTGGTTTACCGCCAGTCAGACGCGATTCTTCAAACTCATCTTGCCAAACAAGCGAATATCCTTCGGGAACATAGTTTTCGACTTCACCTTTGTCTTGTTTAAATTGATATTCCTTCTTATAATCTGTACCGGAAGTAAAAGACAAGGTAGCGGAACGCTCTATATCCAAATTATTCTTTAGGGCAACTACCTTCACAACTTTCTCACCGGCATACCCTGACTTTGAATCCACAGAATACCATGTCTGGCCATCCGTAGTCAATAACCATGGAGTATCAGACTTTACAATTATAGTCTTTTCCATCCCAGCAGCAGGAAATTGCAGTTCAGTAGGAGATACTTCTATCACATTATCTTCTCCAGATGGCTTATCAACAGTTTTATTATCATCACCACATCCCATCATCGCCAATAAAGGAATTACACAAAAGCAAGTCATATTTTTCATAGTTTAAAAGAATAAAGAGGCGGTTTCCCAGAGGGTAACCGCCTCTACTATTATTGTATGGTTACCTTCTTATTATTCATCAAAAGAGAAATCATCAAAGAAGAAGATACCCGGAGCAGCATGTCCTTCAGCACCAAACTGAATTACAATCTTATCATAGTCCTTTCGATCTTTCACACTGCTGAAATCAAATTCAAGTTCAAGCCACTTATCTGTGGCAAGATCAGCCTTCACTATTTCAGTCTGAGTTTCCCAAGCACTACCTTCTTTATCACTATCTTGTAACTTCACAGCAACTTGCTTCTTCAACTGATTTACAGTAATCCAATCACCAGCAACATCAGCAACTGTAGTGTAGTCGTTATAAGACGGAATATATACTTTCATACGTACCTTATTTATTGTGCTTAAATCGAATTTATAATCCGGAGCTGTAAATGAGATATTGGAATAGAAACCAGTGCTCTTTTCATACAAATATACTTTCTTCGAAATGTTCACTGGAACAGGAGCAGGATTAGAATAAATAGAATCCAATTTTCCCATATCCTCACGTGCAAAATCGACAGAAAGTTTTTCTTTCTCAAAATCTTCTGACAATTTAACAGCCTTCAAGGAAACTACAGGTTTTACATTTTTATCTTTCGGAACAAATACATAAGCCCAGTTATTACCAGCTTCAATCGTACTTTTACAAGTCAGTTTCATTCTGTCTTCAGTCAACTCCTCTATTTTATAAGTAGAAGTACCTGCATAGTGGCCTACAAATGCGCCATCACTAAATGTCAATGTCTTGGCAGCCTCATCCAATGTAAATGTATAGGATGCTTTAGGTTCATAAGCTACATCATAATCGTCAACTGGAGTTTTAACAGCTGTCGTATATCCCAAAGCAGCCAAGGCTGTAACACCTGCTGCATTCGTATAAACAGAACCATTATTCTTCCAAATCAACTTCACACCATCTTGAATAAAAGTAAGTTCTTGAGTATAAAGACATGAACCATCTTTTTCATTTGCGCCTGCATACCAGTCCCATGAATTATCATCAGGATAGACTCCAAAGTTACCTGCATGGTATTGGTCAAATACCCAAGTTTTACCTTCCAGATTAGCAGCACCACCCGTCAATGCATTGTACATCGGAGTGTCAAGCAAAGACATATCATCATTGGCAATAGAAACAACTTTAGTTATCGTTACAGCACCACCTGTGGTATACAATGTCATCGCAATCGTATAATCGCCCTTAAAAGGATACTCAGCCTTTACGTTTTCTCCTTTTGCAGTGCCTCCATTGCCAAAGTCCCACGCTGCTACTCCCTTTATGGATGATTCATTTTTCAATTCAATCACATTCGCTTTACCAGCAGAAGGTGTAGCAGAAAAAGCCAACTGACTTTCTTGTGGCATTGCGCCCAATGAGTGGTCATCATTATCTTGCGGATCACAAGATGACATAACAAAGACAGCCATCAATGCTATAAGACCTGATTTAAATATATTTTTCATAATCATTTTCTTTTAAGAATTTTACGTGATTAATAACCCGGATTCTGTTTTAACTCGAACTCAGTACCTTTTGTCTTTTCCATTTCACTCAATGGGATAGGAATAAGTTTCTTGTTATCATCATAAGTACGAACTGAATTATGCGCAGCGTCGTTTTCTGTCAAAACAGTAGCAGCATCTCCCCAACGTACCAAATCGTAGAAACGCATACCCTCACCCAAGAATTCTTTATGACGTTCGGCCTTGATATTTTCTGCAGTGGCAGGAAGCGGTTTGTCAGCACCAAATGCACGTTTGCGAATCATGTTGAAACATTCCTGAGCATCTACACCTTGCTGTTCGGCAACGCCATGCATCTTTACCAATTCTACATAATTCAGCAACGTTTCAGCATAACGGAAGATACGCAAGTTATTACAGTAGTTCAAATCCGTATCACCCGGAGGAGGGCTATATCCTGCACGAGCAGCATACTTACGCTGGAACAAGCCGGTATCCTGGAAACGACGTCCATAGCTGACCTCTCTCCAATCATTGATAGAAGCATCACGGCGCAAGTCACCTTCTTCATACATATCATAAGCCGATTGACGTACCGGACCGAAAGCCCAACCACCAACGAATACACCACTAGGATCCTTCAACTCATTCGGTGAAATGAACGCCGGAAGGTTCGTACCATAACCTTGCCAACCGCTTGACCACGTCTTACCTTCGGGTAACTGGTTACTTTCAAAAATAGATTCTTTGCAGAATTCGTTTTCATCCAACCACATAGCATCGAAATCATCCATCAGGCTAAACTTGCCACTTTTAATAATAGTAGCCATGTCATTAGCTATTTCGGCATATTTGCTTTGGTCTTTCTGATACATCACCACGCGGGCTTTCAGCATCAAAGCGGCAGCACGGCAGGCACGTCCCTGATTTGTTCCACTATTATTCTCCATTGCCATAGCACCGTCTTCACAAGCCACTTCAAGGTCAGCCATAATCTTACCATAAATTTCATCGGCAGAGATTTGTGCAGTCATATAAGGATCTTGCAATGGCTCTTCAAAATAAGGAATGTTACCAAAGAACTTCCACAACAGATGTACATAGTATGCACGCAAGAAGTGGGCTTCAGCGTTATACTGTTTCACGCTCTCTGCGCGAACACCTTCAGCATTAGCACAAGCTATAATAGCATTATTGCAACGTGCCAATCCGGTGAAGTAAATACTCCACAATCCGCCAAGACTTTCAGCAGCACTTAATTTAAATTGTGACAAAGAGTATAATGCGGCCTGGTCACCGGCGTCACCGCCTCCTTTGTATAAGTCGTCCGAACGAAGATCCGACATAAATAAAATGCCGTTATAGTTATTGTTTGCATAACTGTCAAACAAAAGTATCTGGTAAGCAGATCCAAGACTGGAGAGGATGGTACCTTCAGTCGCAGAAGCTCCGGCCATAGGCTTTTCCGTAGAGCTTGCGGTCAAAAAATCATCGCCGCAGGAAGTCGTTATCATCGCTGATGATAAGAGAGCAGCAGCAGCTAATATTTTAAACTTTTTCATATTGTATTATTTTTAAGAAGTTTAGAAAGTAATATTTGCACCTAAAGAAATTGTTCTTGATTGCGGGTAAATACCTTTATCAACACCCAGAGTAGTATAACCACCAGATGCCAGTTCCGGATCAAATCCGTCATAACCGGTGATGGTAATCAGGTTTTCAGCAGAAACATACACTCTCAGTCTTTGAACAGAGAACTTTCTGGTCAGAGTTACCGGCAATGTATAGCCCAATTGAGCAGTCTTCAAACGCATATAAGAACCATCTTTCACGTACAAGTCAGAAGAACGCCAGTTCTTATTCGGGTTGGCAGAAGTCATACGAGGTATTTTGTTTGAAGAGCCTTCGCCCATCCAACGGTCAAGAATCCAGGTCGGACGGTTCATTGCAGGGATATCACCACGTTGCGCAAAGTCAAAGATATCATTTCCGATAGTTCCCTGGAAGAACAAGTTCAGGTCAAAACCTTTCCACTCAGCACCCAGCGTGAAACCGAACGTCCAGTCAGGCATACCTTTACCTATTTTTGTTCTATCATCGTCATTTACCTTACCATCCTGATTGTAGTCAACGAATCTCACGTCACCCGGTTGTGCATCCGGCTGCATTTTTTCACCATCTTTATTCACATAAGCATCGATTTCAGCTTGGTTCTGGAACAAACCATCAGTCTTCATACCATAGAAATAAGGCCATATTTCACCATTCTTTGCATGAACATAGTCACCTACACCGGATGCACCTGCATTCTCGTAGTTTGTTTCGCCGGAAGCATTACCCAAGTTGACCAACTTATTCTTCAGATAAGAAGCATTGGCAGAAATGTGATAGCTGAAATCATTCACTCTTTGTTTCCAACCGGCTTCCAGTTCAATACCCCAGTTCTCCATCTTACCCAAGTTAGACATCGGAGCGCTCTGTCCTACGTAGCTCGGAATGGGCTGATCCATCAACATACCGTTTGTTTTCTTCTTGAAATAATCAAAACCAAAGTTCAACTTAGCATCGAAGAAGCGGGCATCAAAACCGAAGTCAATCTGTTCTGACTCTTCCCACTTGATTTTAGCATTGGCCAAAGCAGCAGGAGATGAACCATATTGCATCGTTCCACCCTTACTTGAGTCTTTTACACTATAGCCACCACCAAAGTAATAGTTCTGACCACCGTCCATCAAAGCTGCATAGCGGAAGTTACCGATATTTTCGTTACCATTCTTACCCCAACTGAAACGCAATTTGAATGAATCAAACCATGTCGGTTTCAAATCTTGCAAATAAGGTTCGTTCCAAAGATTCCAACCAACGGAGACAGCAGGGAAAGTAGCCCATTTATGATCCGGTCCGAAACGAGATGAACCATCACGACGCATAGTCAACTGCAACATATAACGTTCTGCAAAGTTATAGTCGATACGTCCGAAGTAAGACGCCAAAGCTGTAAAGTCGTAACCATCCGTACCACCCCATACACGTTCCAAGTCACGGTCGCCGATGGCAGAGTTGATATTTGCCTTATTCGGGTCTGTATCCAACAAATTATAGTCGGAACCACCCAATTTACGTACTGAATATTTTTGAGCAGACTGTCCTAACACAACTGTCAAATTGTGCTTTTCAGCAAATGTCTTGTTATAAGTCAATACATTTTCAACCTGCCATTTGAAGCCGCGGTTCATTTCGCTCTGCACCCAGCTCTGTTCATTCTTCTTCATGGAACCCATGTAGTACTCAAAGCCGTAGCCGTCAGCACCCCAGAATGCCAAGTCGGCACCATAGCTGCTCTTGAACTTCAAACCCGGAAGAACATCTAATTCAGCAAAGAATGAACCTACAAACTTATCTTCATTATTCTTTGTTACAGAAGGAGAATTCAACTGAGCCACCGGATTAGCAAGTTCCTGATAACCTGTAGGAGGCAGAGAGAACACATTACCATTCTTGTCTGTTACTGCTGTAGGATAATCATATAATATCCATCCTGCAGCTGTTTTTTTCACCACTTCCTCACCAATTGTCCTTTCTATTTCCGTTTTATCGTCTGCATAAACCGACACCAACGGAGAGAATGCAATAGCACTACCCAAAATTGAGCCATACTCAGAGTTTGCCTCGATACCGGTAGAAGTACCTCTTGAATAACCGATGTTCACACCGACTTTCAATTTATTTAGGAACTTGCGGGAGTTGTCTTCGAATACTGTATAAGTAGAGTTTGAACGCAAGCTCCAACGTTCATAGTTGGATTTGCCATAATCACCACCCACAATACCTTCTTGATTGAAATAACCTAATGAAAGGAAATACTGAACTTTATCGCTACCACCGCTGATACTTACCTGATGTTGCTGGATGGGAGCATCATAATTGAATGTTTCATCCTGCCAGTCGGTACCCTTACCTGCCGTAGCAACTTGATCCAAAGAATAACGGGCAGCATTACCGTCGTTCACATCCATTTCGTTCATGATGGTCATGTACTCTTTAGCATTCAACACTGCTTTCTTCTTCCATGGATTCTGCCATCCATAGCTGAAGTCATAGTTAACAGTAGTCTTACCACTCTTACCACTCTTAGTTGTAACCAATACTACACCATTGGCAGCACGAGCACCATAAATAGCTGCAGAGGCAGCATCTTTCAAGATTTCAACAGATGCGATGTCTACGGGGTTCAAGTAGTTGATACCACCATCTACCGGCATACCATCCACAATATACAACGGGTCGGAGTTATTAACGGTACCGATACCGCGGATACGTACTTTAGAATCGGAACCCGGCTGACCGGAACTTTGCGTAATCTGTACACCGGATACTTTACCCTTCAAAGCATCTTCCACACGAGAAGGCTTCGCAGCATTCAGTTCTTCAGCGCTTACGCGGCTAATAGCAGCAGTTACCACACTCTTCTTCTGAACGCCGTAACCTACTACAACAACTTCATCCAAGGTTTCGGAATCTTCTTGAAGTACAATTCTAAGATTTCTCTGTCCGTTTACGGAGACATCTTGCGGTTTAAAACCAATATAAGTAATGGAAAGAGTTGCGTTTGCAGGTACCGACAACTCAAAATTACCGTCCATATCGGTAATTCCACCGTTAGTAGTGCCTTTCACCACCACATTTACTCCGGGCAATGGTTCGTTATCCGAACCACTTACCACTGTACCTTTTACCTGTATATTTTGGGCATATACAGAAGCTAAGGTAAAGCTTAATAGAAATAAAACTGATAATAACTTTTTCATAAGTTTTACTAAATTAAGATTAACGTTTCTCGGTTATGTTCTCATCGAACGGTGCAAACATAGAATAAAATGATAAAAAACAATGCATAAAATATCATTCTTTAATACGTCAATTCAGAAAAACAGATACGTTATCACTACGTCAACAAAACATAATACGCTAATAATCAAGAAATAGAATATACAATCATACAATACGTCATCATATGTTATATAACACAAAGGGAAGGAATTAACATTCCCTCCCTCTTTAAAACGACCATTATCTAAAGGAAGTTAATAAGTGAAGTCTACAATTTATTGCTAAGGTAATCCGTTAAACTATCCTCCCGTTCCAGCCCAAACTTCTTGCGAAGGCGATAACGAATAGTCTCTACCCCGCGAACGGAAATATTCAATAGAGGTGCAATTTCTTTGGTAGAAAGATTCATCTTCAGATAGGCGCACATCATACGCTCGTTGTTCGAAAGTTCCGGATGCCGGGCATGAAGGCGCTTCATGAAGTTATTGTGTATAAGGTCGAACTGGTCCTCGATACGTTTCAATACTTCGTCGCTCTGAATGTTATCGTCTATCTTGCTATTGATAAGTATAAGTTGCTGCTTCCCTTCACGGGCGCCTTCGCCTTTCAGCATGGAAGAAACTTTAAGAATCTCGGACTTAATCTCGGTCAGCATTTCATTCTTGCGGACGAAGTTTATCATCAGGTTGGCCATTTCCTGGCTTTTATGTTGCAAGTCGTATTCCAGTTTCTCTTTCTCCAACTGCATGATTTGCTTCTCCTGACGCGCTTTTTCTTCTTCGAACTCTTTCTCCATTTCGTGCAATTCTATATCTTTCTCTACAACCGCCTGTTCCTTCTTGCGTTTCACGCGGACATCGTCCCATCGGTAGACAGACCACAGGGCAAGCAAAGCCAGGGTAATGTAGCACACGTAGGCAGCAGCACTGCGATACCACGGAGGAAGTACCCGGAACGTGATTGCATCTGAAGAGGTTGTGCCATCAGGAAAGATGGCCTTCACTTCAAAGGTGTATTCGCCTTCGGACAAATTACTGTACTCCTTGGTACGTACAGTGGTAAAGTCCGACCAACTGCCCTTATTCAAGCGATACTGAAAGCGGATATCATCGCCCATGCCGAAGATGGACAATCCATAATCGAAACGAATGGAATTCAACGAATAGGATATCACAAGATTGGGCTTCTGCCCCAAGAAGTTGGCGGTATATACAAGCGAGTCCTTGGGATAAGAAAATTACATATTATTTATATATAAGGAATGGC
>JAUUPT010000107.1 GCA_030843315.1 Bacteroidaceae bacterium
TACCTGTCCAATGCAGTTGCCATGATTGCAGTCGTTGTTCTGTTCTTCTTCTTATCTACCCCGGTAAAGAACACGGGAGTAGTAGAAGGGAACTATGCACAAATGCTCCCGCAGGAATTGTTTGAGAAGATAGAGAAGCAGTCGCTTGCTATCACCCCGATAGTAGTCAGCCAGGCTGCGCCGAAGGTATCGGCTAAACCCAGACAGACGGCACCGGCACCTGCTCCCAAACTTAAAAAGAACGTGGAAGCAACTACCTCCCCGGCAAAAGCTAAAACAACCTCTACGGAAGTCAAGACAACTCCGGCGGAAGTAAAAGCCGTTCCGACAGAGACAAAGGCCGCCCCGGCACCCGCTTCTCCCGCAAAGCGCTATCACATCATCGTGGCAAGTGTAGGCACCGAAAGGGATGCCAAAGCCATGGCAAAGCAACTGGTTGAGAAAGGATTTGCCGATGCCAAAGCCATTATCGGCGATGGCAAGATGCGTGTCTGCATCGAGTCTTGCCCCACTGAGATAGAAGCTTATCAGGCTTTGAACAAGATCCGCCAGAACGAAACTTATCAGAATGCCTGGGTGCTGAAGAAATAAAGCCCCCGCATTCTTTCTCTATTTTTAAATACATAACTCCTTATAATAAATGAAAAGAGTCCGTTGCCCCAAATGTGAGAACTACCTAACGTTTGATGAAACCAAATACACCGAAGGCCAGTCGCTGGTCTTTACCTGCGAGCAGTGCAAGAAAGAATTCAGCATTCGTCTGGGCAAAACGAAGATGCAAGTCCCCCAGAAAGAAGATAAACCGGATGAGGAAGAATTCAAAGAAGCCTTCGGCAACATCACAGTGATTGAGAATGTATTCGGTTTCAAGCAAGTATTGCCATTGGAAGAAGGCGACAACGTGATAGGCCGCCGTTGCGTGGGTACCATCATCAACGTTCCCGTTGAAAGCTCCGACATGAGTATGGACCGCCGCCACTGCATCATCAACGTGAAGCGCAACAAGCAAGGCGCACTGGTCTACACCCTGCGCGATGCCCCCAGCCTGACGGGTACCTTCCTGAACAATGAGATTCTGAACGACAAAGATCGCATCCGCATAGAGGACGGAGCGATTGTTACCATCGGCGCCACTACCTTTATTCTGCACACCGCCAAGCAAGAAGAACTTTAGAGAAAAAGAAAAGCTGAGGGGCGAACGCCCCGCAAGCCCAAGCAGAAATACAGAAAAGAACCGTGCAGAATACCCATCTGCACGGTTCTTTTTGTGCAAATGCACGATTCTTTTCTTCGTCCCCCAATTGCGGGCTCTACGGTTTCCGGCTGCGGGCTCTTCAGCCCCCAGTTGCGGGCCGTAGAGCCCGCAACTGCAAAACGATATATAGAATCGTGCTTTTCCGCATTATCTACTGTTGAAATGGAGAAAACGCATCGTTGTTTTTCCCATTTTGCCTATTGCTTTCCGACAGCAAATAAGAGGGAAAGCTCACTGCAGATAAGGGAAAAAGATGATGAATATTTTTGTTTATACGAGTAATTCAATTACTTTTGTGTTCGATAACGGTCGATATAACAAGAATAGATTATTGAAGCTATCACATTTATAATCAATATTATAAAGAGATAATACGCAAAAAGTAAAATTTATATATATCTTAAAACCAGAAAACGATGAAAAACTTCATGGATGAGAACTTTCTGTTGCAGACAGAAACTGCTCAGAAACTGTATCACGAACATGCAGCCAAGCTGCCGATTATAGATTATCACTGCCATCTGAACCCGCAAATGGTAGCGGACGACTACCAGTTCAAGTCATTAACTGAAATTTGGTTGGGTGGCGATCATTATAAATGGCGTGCCCTGCGCGCCAACGGTGTGGACGAACGCTACTGCACCGGCAAGGATACCACCGATTGGGAGAAATTCGAGAAATGGGCGGAAACCGTGCCCTATACTCTTCGCAATCCGTTGTATCACTGGACTCACCTGGAGCTGAAAACGGCTTTCGGCATCAACAAAATATTGAATCCGACAACGGCACGCGAAATCTACGACGAATGCAATGAGAAGTTGAAACAGCCCGAATACTCTGCCCGCGGCATGATGCGCCACTATCACGTAGAGGCAGTTTGCACCACCGACGACCCGATAGATTCCCTGGAACACCACATCAAGACCCGTGAAAGTGGTTTTGAGATAAAGATGCTGCCCACCTGGCGTCCGGACAAGGCGATGGCAGTAGAAGTTCCCGCCGACTTCCGCACCTATGTGGAGAAGCTGGCTGAGGTAAGCGGAGTCACTATCTCCGGATTCGACGATATGGTAGCTGCGCTGCGCAAGCGTCATGACTTCTTTGCCGAGCAAGGTTGCAAACTGTCCGACCACGGGCTCGAGAAGTTCTACGCCGAAGACTATACGGATACCGAAATCCGGGCTATATTTAATAAGGTATATGGCGACACGGCGCTGACTCAGGAAGAAATCCTGAAATTCAAGTCGGCCATGTTGGTGACGTTCGGTGAAATGGATTGGGAGAAAGGCTGGACACAGCAGTTCCACTATGGCACCATCCGCAACAATAACAGCAAGATGTTCAAGCTGGTGGGTGCCGATACCGGTTTCGACTCCATCGGCGAATTCAATACCGCCAAATCGCTCGCTAAATTCCTCGACCGCCTGAACTCGGCCGGCAAACTGACGAAAACCATTCTTTATAATCTGAACCCGTGTGCCAACGAGGTTATCGCTACGATGGCAGGCAACTTCCAGGACGGAAAGATTCCCGGAAAGATCCAGTTCGGTTCCGGCTGGTGGTTCCTCGACCAGAAGGACGGCATGGAGAAGCAGATGAATGCCCTGTCCGTACTCGGACTGCTGAGCCGCTTCGTAGGCATGCTGACGGATTCGCGCTCCTTCCTCTCCTACCCGCGCCACGAGTATTTCCGCCGCACGCTGTGCAACCTCATAGGTCGAGACGTAGAGAACGGAGAAATTCCCGCATCGGAGATGGAACGCGTAGAGCAGATGGTGGAAGATATCAGCTATTACAACGCAAAGAATTTCTTCCGGTTCTAATAGACTCGGAACCAGACGTATTCTGATTTAACAATTTAAGAAAGAGTGGCATCAAACGATCTTGATACCACTCTTTTTTTGCATCATATCTTCTAAAATCGTATTTTTGCGTACGTTTATCATTAAAAACATAAAAAGCAAAGGATGACTCAACAATCACCCCAAACAACTTCCAAAGGCTTCAGCAAAGCCTTCTGGGTAAGCAATACAGTAGAACTGTTTGAACGCATGGCATATTATGCCGTATTTATTGTCCTCACCATCTATCTCTCCAGCATTTTAGGTTTCAACGATTTGGAATCAAGTATGATTTCCGGTCTATTCTCGGGCGGACTCTATCTGCTGCCCATCTTTACCGGGGCATACGCCGACAAGATAGGATTCCGCAAATCAATGATTATCGCTTTCTCATTGCTTTCTGCCGGATATCTGGGCCTGGGAATACTGCCTACCCTGCTCGAAGCTGCCGGTTTGGTAGAATATGGCGAAGTAACCCGCTTCTCGGGACTGCCCGACAGTAGCGAACGATGGATGATAGTTCCCATCCTGTTCCTTATCATGCTGGGCGGTTCCTTCATCAAGTCCATCATCTCGGCATCGGTAGCCAAAGAAACGACCGAAGCAACCCGTGCACGCGGCTATTCCATCTTCTATATGATGGTGAATATAGGTGCCTTTACCGGAAAGACCGTAGTCGATCCGCTGCGCAATGTAATCGGTGAACAAGCCTACATCTACATCAATTATTTCTCTGCCACAATGACTATTCTGGCATTGCTCTCCGTCCTCTTATTGTATAAATCTACCCATACGGCAGGCGAAGGGAAAAGCATGCGCGAGATCGGTCAGGGCTTTCTGCGCATCATCACCAACTGGCGACTGCTGATTCTGATTCTTATCATCACCGGTTTCTGGATGGTGCAGCAACAACTGTATGCCACCATGCCCAAATACGTTATCCGCATGGCAGGCGAAACCGCCAAGCCGGGATGGATAGCGAATGTAAACCCGTTTGTGGTGGTTTGTTGTGTGAGCTTCATCACCCGTTGGATGGCGAAACGTACTGCTATCACTTCAATGAACGTAGGTATGTTCCTCATTCCGATATCGGCACTGCTGATGGCTTGTGGTAATCTGCTGGGCGACGACGTGATAGCAGGTATGAGTAATATTACGCTGATGCTGATACTCGGTATCGTGGTGCAGGCTTTGGCAGAATGTTTCATTTCACCGCGCTATCTGGAGTATTTCTCTTTGCAGGCTCCCAAGGGAGAAGAAGGGATGTATCTCGGTTTCAGCCATCTGCACTCGTTCCTGTCATCCATCTTCGGATTCGGTATAGCCGGTGTGCTTCTAACGAAATATTGTCCCGATCCGGCGTTGTTCGAGACCCGCGAAGCCTGGGAAGCAGCCAGTGCCAATGCACATTATATCTGGTATTACTTCGCCGCTATCGGCTTGATAGCCGCAATCGCCCTATTGGCTTTCGCTAAAACCACCGAATTCATCGACAAAAAGAAGAACATATAAGTTCAATATATTGTATACTTTTTGTATATTTGCCGTCACTTTTTCTAAAAGTGACGGCTTTTTTGTAATAAAGGGAAATAGGATGAAAATAAAATTTATATGCCTTGCGAGCGGAAGCAGCGGTAACTGCTATTACATAGGCACAGAGAAATACGGAATACTAATTGATGCCGGCATTGCGGTGCGCACCATAAAAAAAGGGCTGAAAGAAGTAGGCATCGGCATGGAAACGATACGTGCAGTGTTTGTGACCCACGACCACGCAGACCACATCAAGGCTGTGGGCGGACTGGGCGAAAAGCTGAATATACCTGTCTATACTACAGCCCGCATCCACGAAGGAATCAACAAGAGTTATTGTATGACAGAGAAACTGCATTCGTCTGTCCGCTACCTGGAAAAACAACAACCTATGCAACTGGAGGATTTCCGCATCGAGTCGTTCGAAGTTCCCCACGATGGCACGGATAACGTAGGCTACTGCATCGAAATAGACGGCAAAGTGTTCTCGTTCCTTACCGACCTCGGCGAAATCACTCCCACTGCCGCAGCGTATATCTGCAAAGCCAATTATCTGATATTGGAAGCCAACTACGACGAAGAAATGCTGCGCATGGGCACTTACCCCCAGTACTTGAAAGAGCGTATCACCAGCCGTACCGGGCACATGAGCAACATAGCCACCGCCGAATTCCTTGCCGAAAACATCACGGAACATCTGCGTTATGTCTGGCTCTGCCATCTGAGCAAGGACAACAACCATCCCGAATTGGCCTACAAAACCGTAGAATGGAAGTTAAGGGAGAGAGGAATCATCGTCGGTAAGGACGTGCAACTATGTGCACTGAAGCGTACTATCCCCTCCGAACTCTATGAATTTGAATAAAATGCCGATTTCATCGCAAAAACAAAGTAATTTGTTTGGTTGGATAAAATAAAAGGACTACTTTTGCACCCGCAAACAAAAAAAACAAGGAATGCACTCTTAGCTCAGTTGGTAGAGCAACTGACTCTTAATCAGTGGGTCCAGGGTTCGAATCCCTGAGGGTGTACAAGACATGATTTTTGAATATAAAAACAAGAAGAAAGCTCTGAAAGTCGAAAGATTTCAGAGCTTTCTTCTTGTTTTAAGGTCTGAGCCGGATCAACACCCCATTATTGTACATCATCAAAAGTAAACTCCAAACGGCTATCCATCTCATCGAAAGTGGCAAATAACGGCAGTCTGTCCCTTTCTCCCTGAGCAGCTTCTTGCAGCACGTTCCCATTATCATAGGTTCCGCCTTGCGCTGGCTAATCAAGTTGTCGAGTATTTACGAAGGGCTGTGTTACCTCTTTACCGATTTTCAGCGTCCTACTTGTTTTTGCTGTTCGGCATTGTAGCGGTCGCCCACGACGGGAATGGGCTCCACCGACTCTTCCAGTTCTTTCCACTCTTCCGAAGAGAGGGAAAATTCGAGCGTGCGCAGGTTTTCTTCCAGATGCGACAGTTTCGTTGTGCCGGGAATCGGAACAATCCACGGTGTTTTCTGCAACAGCCAGCCAAGTGCCACCTGTGCCGAAGTCATCCCCCGTGTACGGCCGAAAGCTTGCAGTGCATTCACAATACGTGTATTGGCTCGGATCGCTTCCGGCTGGAAGCGCGGAAGGGTTTGACGGTTGTCATTGTTCGGATCGAAGACCGTATATTCGTTAATGCAACCACCCAAAAAGCCACGGTTGATTGGACTGTACGGCACGAAACCGATGCCCAGCTCCCGACAAGTATCAAGTACCCCATTCTCCTCCACGAGGCGGTGCATCAGATGATATTCGCTCTGAATGGCAGTAAGTGGGCAGACAGCATGTGCCTTACGAATGGTTTCGGCACTTACCTCGCACATTCCCCAGTGTTGTATCTTGCCCTCTTTAATCAGGTCGGCAATAGCCGATGCCACTTCCTCTGGCGATACATTCGGATCGGCACGGTGCTGGTAGAACATTGGCAGGGAATCAAGTCGGAGGCGGCGGAGTGATTCCTCGCAGTAACGGCGGATGGTCTGCGGACGGCTGTCCTGACGCCCTGTGCCCTTACCATCGATGACCTCGTGACCGAATTTAGTGGTTACGTTGATTTTTCCCTTGAACTCGGACAAGGCTTCTCCTGCTAAGTTTTCGTTGGTCAACGGACCGTAGATGATGCCCGTGTCGAAAAGCGTTACACCGCGATCCACCGCTTCGTGCAATAGCCGGATGCATTCCTTTTTGTCCGGGTGCTGACTGCGGTTGTAAGTCATGCCCATCACGCCGAAACCGAGAGCCGAAACCTCGAAGGCTGCTTTCCCCGTTCCCAATACACGATATCCATTGATATGGGCTGCATCGGTATCAGTGAGGGAGGTTCCTGTTTGCTTCGATTCGGCTGCAAAAACGTTGTTCAATCCGGCAGGCATAGCCAATGCCGCTCCTGTCAAAGCCGCCATTTTAAGAAATCCGCGACGGCTGATGTTCATTTTGTTGTTTTCTTCCATGATTCCTATTTTTTCAGTTCCTTTACTACTTTTGCCGGATTACCGACAACGACTGTCATTGGCGGTACATCTTTAGTTACTACGCTATTTGCCCCGATAATGGCCCCATATCCAACTCTTACTCCGGGAAGGATTGTTGCGTTGATTCCAATCCAAACTTTGTCTTCTATGACAACGGGACGCCCGTAGGTTGCACTACGATTTTCCGGATCGGAATCATGATTGATGGTAATGATATTCACTTTCGGACCGACAAAGACATCTTGGCCAAGTGTAATTCCGCCTCGCCCGAAAAACGTACAGCATTGCTGAATAAAGCAACCATTTCCTATCTTTATATGTCTCCCGTAATCTACGTAGAATGGAGGGAGTAAAGTGATAGACTTGTCCACTTCCTGCCCGATAATCTCTCCCAGCAACCGACGAACCTCGTCCTGCGTATGATAGCCGGTATTCAGTTCGGTCGCCGTTTTCATAGTATCCCAAATAGTGTTTATCAACTCATCATATCCCAGATCTGACGGGGAAACCATTTCTCCATTTAAATCTCGTTCGAAAATTTCATTCATAATAGTTTGTTTTAATGTTATGCTGCAAAGTTAAAAAGAGAGCCCCGCAACGTCTTTGTTGCGGGGCTCAATCTTCTTTGTTGTGAAGCTCACTTAACTAAAAATTCATCGAGTGTTCTTCGTTATCCCTTCACCCCATTCACAATAGCTTCTGAACGGGTGATTTCTCCGGCACCGGGAAGCGAGGGACTCGACACCGGGGAACACCCTCTCCGACACCGGGGAACCATACCTTCCCCGGTGCCGGAAAACTCACGTTATCTGATATCACATTATTTATATGCGCCTGATTAGTCTGGCGGGATTTCCGGCAACGATGGTGTCAGGCTCTACATCGTGAGTAACTACACTTCCTGCTCCGACTACCGCGTTTTCTCCGACAGTGACTCCCGGAAGAATAGTTGCACCTGCTCCAATCCATGCACGGCGGCAGATATGTACCGGTTTGCAGGTAATCACCCAACGATTCTCCAAATCGTGATTGTTGGATATGAGTTGGGCGTTTGCAGCTATCTGAACTTCATCGTCAATGGTAATACCTCCTGCCGCCATCATCAAACAGCCAGGCATTATGATTACATTACTCCCGAACTTCACATTGGCGGTTCTGACACCCGAAAACGGTGTTTCAATGCGGCAATCCTTGCCAAGATTTGGGAAAACCTTACGCAATAACTCGCAGTACATTTCTGTATCCGGCATCGTATGGTTCAACCGGAAGATGTCCTGTCGTAGTTCCTTCGCCTTGTCCAACTCCTCTGCCGTTTGATGCAAACAGTCAATTCTGAACTCTTCCATAAGACTACTTGATTGTTTGTTTTGCCCATTCTCCGACTTGCCCGGTACCTCCGTTAAGCAGTCGGCTTTCTCCCCACACGGTCTTCGGATAAAGTTTCAGTATTATATGTCCCATCTTATTTTAATTTAGAATATTCTTCATCACTAACAGGTTCAAGCCATTCATTACTATTATTCTCACCGGGAACCTCGATGGCAAGATGCGAAAACCAACTATCGTGAGCTGCCCCGTGCCAGTGTTTCACGCCTGCCGGAATATGAACAGCATCACCGGGTTGCAATTCCACCGGTTCTTTTCCCCATTCCTGGTAGTAGCCGCGACCTCCTACACAAACGAGCGTTTGTCCGCCACCCTTGGTAGCGTGGTGCACATGCCAGTTATTGCGGCAGCCAGGTTCGAAGGTTACATTGGCAATGGGAACACCTGCCGCAATGATAGGCGCGAGATAGCTTTGCCCGATGAAATACTTGGCGTATGCATCATTCGGCTTACCGATTGGGAAAATAATGGATTGCGCATACGCATCAAGCGGACCGAGAGCAGTGCTATCGGCATCGCCGGTCCATACCTCCTTTGCCATGCGGAAAGCTGCCCATGCTTTGGGCCAGCCCGCGTAGAAAGCGGCATGGGTAAGGATTTCTGCAATTTCAGTTTTGCTTACTCCGTTCTTCTTTGCCGATTCAAGATGATACTTGAACGAAGAATCGGTCAGCCCTTGCGACATAAGGGCAACAACAGTTACAATGGAACGGTCGCGGAGTGAAAGGAAATCATTGCGACTCCACACTTCTCCGAAAAGGATGTCGTCATTGAGATGCGCAAACTCGGGCGCAAAATCACCGAGCGCATCACGTCCGGCCGTTTGCTGGATTTTCACTTGTGATTTTGCCATTATCGGAAATATTAAAGTTAATAATAAAACCAATGAAGTTACTTTTATTTTCATACCGTATGTTTTTTAAATTAGACTTTCATGATAATCTATTTTCAACCTTCGGATGCAAAAGTACGAAGAGAGCTCCGCAATAACTTTGCTACAAAGCTCAATTTTCTTTGCTGGGAGGTTCATTTTACCACGAAGGTGCAACACCATAGGTTTTCTTATATATTTTGGAGAAATGCGAGAGATTCTTAAAGCCCACATCGAAGCAGGCTTCCGTAACTTTCTTTTTCCCCGATTTGATTAAATTATGAGCCGCTTCAAGACGCCGTTTGATAATCCACTTCTGAGGCGTCAAATCGCTTACTTTAGCAAAGTCCCGTTTGAAAGTGGCCAGACTGCGCCCCGTATAACTTGCAATTTCCTCCATAGAGAGGTCGCACATGTAGTTTTCGTTCAGGTAATCGATAATATCAATTTTCCAAGGTTCTACAAAATCGAATAGTGAAGCGTAAAGATTCCGGTCAGTATTGAGCAGGACATAAACACCTTCAACCATCTTCAACTTCAAAATATCCTCCGAGGGTTTTTCACCCGCATCAAAATAAGGAATGACCGATTCGAACAGCGACCGGATATCCGACCTGTTTTTCGGCAGTACGCAC
>JAUUPT010000011.1 GCA_030843315.1 Bacteroidaceae bacterium
AAAACACGGCGGCAAATTAAAAAGTAATCACTTTACTTTTTTAATTTGCCGCCGTATTTTTAAAGAATACCTTTATACATTGGAAATAAGAAGAAAATAAGTACATTTGTGTGTTGATATAAAAAAGCAGAAGAATATGAGCGAGAAAATTTATCCCATCGGCATACAGAATTTCGAAAGTCTTCGCCAAGACGGTTACTTCTATATTGATAAAACTGCCTTGATTTATAAAATGGTGAAAACCGGACGCTATTATTTCCTGAGCCGCCCGCGCCGCTTCGGAAAAAGCCTGCTCATTTCTACCCTCGAAGCCTACTTTCAAGGAAAGAAGGAACTCTTTGAAGGACTGGCAATAGAGAAGCTGGAAAAAGATTGGGTGAAGTATCCCATACTGCACCTGGATTTGAATATCGAGAAATACGATAAGCCCGAGAGTCTGGACCAAATACTTGATAAATCATTAACTGCCTGGGAAAAGTTATATGGTGCCGAACCGTCCGAACGCTCCTTCTCCCTGCGTTTTGCCGGAATCATTCAGCGTGCCTTCGAGCAGACGGGACAGCGCGTCGCCATCCTTGTCGACGAATATGACAAGCCCATGCTGCAAGCCATTGGCGATGAAGCATTACAAAAAAGTTTCCGTGATACCTTGAAACCATTCTACGGAGCACTGAAAACGATGGATGGTTGCATCAAGTTCGCCATATTGACCGGAGTCACGAAGTTTGGCAAAGTGAGCGTGTTCAGCGACCTGAATAACCTCGACGATATATCCATGTGGAATGAATATATCGACATTTGTGGTATCAACGACAAGGAACTGCATGAGAACCTGGAGCCGGAACTTCACGAATTTGCCAATGCGCAAGGGATGACGTACGATAACTTCTGTGATAAACTGAAAGAATATTACGATGGCTACCATTTCACGCACAACTCCATCGGCATATACAACCCGTTCAGTCTGCTCAATGCTTTTAAGCGTAAGGAGTTCGGCAGTTATTGGTTCGAGACCGGTACGCCCACTTATCTGGTGAAGCTGCTGAAAAAGCATCACTACGATTTGGAGCGCATGGCACACGAAGAGACTGACGCACAAGTGCTGAACAGTATCGACTCAGAATCGACCAACCCTATTCCGGTGATTTATCAGAGCGGGTATCTGACCATAAAAGGGTACGACGAGCGTTTTGGGATTTACAGCTTAGGTTTCCCTAATCGTGAAGTAGAAGAAGGCTTTGTCCGTTTCTTGCTGCCTTTCTATGCAAACACGAATAAGGTGGAAGCGCCTTTTGAGATTCAAAAGTTTGTCCGCGAAGTAGAGACGGGCGATTACGACGCCTTCTTCCGCCGCCTGCAAAGTTTCTTTGCCGACACTCCCTACGAACTTGTTCGCGACCTGGAAGTGCACTTTCAGAATGTACTCTTTATCGTCTTTAAGTTGGTGGGTTTCTATGTGAAGGCGGAATATCATACTTCGCAAGGGCGGATAGACTTGCTTTTGCAGACAGACAAGTATGTCTATGTGATGGAGTTCAAACTGAACGGCACAGCCGAAGAGGCTTTGCAACAGATCAATGACAAGCAATACGCCCTTCCTTTCCAAACCGACGCACGAAAGCTATTCAAAATAGGAATAAACTTCAGCACGGCAACCCGGAATATAGAGAAATGGATTGTAGAATGAATGGCAAATGACTCAGGTTTATGTGTTCCTGATTATTCTCCTGCCCTCTCCCTCTTCACATACGACAGCAACGATTCAGGGCTTACCATTTTACCGGTCTCTATATTTATCACATCTAATATCGAACTCAGTTCGCGGAGGATGCGGGTATAGTTGTCGGTGCCGTTGTAGAACAGCCGTTTGTTCTGAACCAGCCGGATGATGAAGTGGGTGAAGATTTTAGGATCGCCATGGAATTCGAGGCGGACAGGGGTGTCGTGCTTCTCTTCTACACGGATATGTTTGATTATACTTTTCTTTTTATCAATAAGAGATAATAAATCATCCATCAATGAATACTCTTTTTC
Organism: Bacteroidaceae bacterium; assembly: GCA_030843315.1. Classification (GTDB taxonomy): domain Bacteria; phylum Bacteroidota; class Bacteroidia; order Bacteroidales; family Bacteroidaceae; genus Bacteroides. The sequence continues at coordinate 2,035 of JAUUPT010000011.1, forward strand.
ATTTAGTAGTTTCAGCGCATCGCGCAGCTCTTCGATTTTCATAATTGAATATATTAAAATGTAAAAAATAGCTGTTACGATTTAGGTATTTTGATTTGCAGGAACAGCGGATTGAAAATCCGGATGTTCAAGAACGGCGGATTACAAATCCGCCGGGACGGACGTTATTGCCTCTCTTGTATGCAACGAATTGATGAAGCATCACTCTTATAACTATTGGTAGTATAATCATATCTACTGGTATTGCCCTGTTTTCCAATCCAAAAAGAATTGGTTTGGGTTAATGAGTTATTCTCACGCGCCCACATCACACATAAAGTATTGATATATTCAAACGTACTAAAGTACCTTCCGTATCCGGTAAATCTGAAGTAATTCGTATTTCCACTTCCGTTTGCCTGATAGTAGATCAGATAACCGCCGTCCGTGTATTGGGTTGACGGATTCGACACATTGTTCTTAGTAGCCATAATAGCATTAAAATCATCCTTGGATACAACTCTCCATCCGGCAGGACTCGGGTCAAAAAATGTTTTGGCAGCTCCATCCCACTTTGATTCCTTCATCGCAGCGTCTTTTGCCCAATCCGGACCAACTCCGGTGTATACCCCCCCCAGCCCGCTTGCATTGCCTCCTTTTGCGTAAAAAACGATTGGAGTTTTGCTAACTCCTTCAAGTGATGCGTGCATAGTCATACTACTCTCATTTACAACGAATGTAATTCCATCCGGTCCATAACGATTCTGCATACCTTCCGGTGGTGTCGTGGCATTTTTATTAGTGATTCGCTCAATCGATTTCGTTGTATAGCTACTTGGGAACGGGTCTTTTCTTCCCCATTGATAGTGCAGCCCATTGGCTTTCGACATATCCTGGTAAGTTTTAGGCGCAGTACCCACATAGCCCATCATCGCCCCCAAATTGCGATCCATCATAGGCAGCACATTGGCATTATTATATACAAAGCGCAACTTGCGTTTGGTGGGATCGTCATAAATTTCATCCATGCCGGTGGCACTTGGCGCATAATCCGTGATCCATAGATGCCAGCTCCATAAGATTTCTCCCTTGGCATCACACGCTGCTATCAGCCCATTGCCGCCGGTAGTGCCGGGAGCTACGCGGCAATGGATGTGGCACTGACCGGGCTGGGTATATCCGGTGGTAGCTACGGAAGTCAACGACTTATTGTCAACACCGGTCAGTTCCACGATATTGGTATGGTCGGTGCTGCTATTGACAACGCCCAATACGGGGTCGCCCGTATCGCCGTTCTCGCGCGTCTGCCATATCACCTTTACGCTGCAAATGCCGCCACGGCTGCCTTTTGCCCAACCGGTCAGCACCGTGTTTTCCACATCTTTCTCTACCCCGCCCTCTACGCGACGGAAGAGGAACGGGTCGAAGTGGAAGCTACCACCGGGCTTCACCATGAAGCAGTTGGCGGTGGGGACAAAGGTGGTGTTCTCCACAGAAGCGGCAGCGCCGTCCAGCTGTTGGACGCGGTCGTCGGTATCTGCTATTTTGTCATCGGTGGTGAAGGTGAGTTTGTAGTTATAGTTGGTGTTGTCCTGCACATTGAAGTCCTGTATGGAGTTGCCGCCCAGGTAGATGCGGTAGACAAGGCGCGCGTTTGAGCCGGACTTGGTAGCTACCAAGCGAAGGTAGGAACTGCCTTGCGGGGCATAGTCCTTGCTGCGCATGGTTTCGTTGGAGATATTCGCCGTGCCGCGCACGTTGCGGGCCACCCAGCAGGAGGCGGTGGTGGAGTTGCTACCGCTGCTTGCATCGTATAGCTTTGCAGTGTAGTACTGATCCATCAGGTCGGGATAGGCTATCCGCCCGTCCAGAGGAAAGGCGTGATACTTCAGGGGAGTATCTTGCAGGGTGACTTCCTGCAGGGTGTAACCGCTGACATTGAACTCCCAACTGATGTTGACACGTGCCGCCAGGCGGCGCAGGCGCAGGCGGGCATCGTGGCCCTGCTGGTTCTGGATAATACCGCCGGTGGTTATCTTGACGTGCTCCAGGTGGAGGAAGTAAGGCATCTTGCTAATGTCTGTTACACTATTTACCGATGCGGAAGTTACTGCCCAATCGGCAAGGTTATCTTTCGTGATGGCAGCATTCAGCGTGGCGCCGTTGGCGGCAAGGATGTAGAGCTGGCTGTCGTCGTCTACCTGCAGGTCTTTCAAGAGCAGCTTGGTTCCCAGCTTTACCGACTGGTTACTTAGAACCATCACGGTAGTGCCATCCGCTTTCTTTTGCGCCATATATACATTGGTCAGCGCAGTAGGCTTCTCCTGCTCTATCGCCCGGGTAGCCGCCGCAGGCAGCAACTCCACCTTGATGGCTCCACCCTTCGGGCAGGCGGTGCGCGTGGCGGCGGCGCCTTGTTGGGGCGGCAGGTCGGAGGCGTCCTGCACGTCTTCGGTGTCGAAAGTTACTTCTACGGAGACGGTTTCGCCGTCGGCGCCGGATGGCGGGGTTGCTATGATTTCGTCCTGGCAGGCGGAGCAGAAGCCGGATGCCAGCAGCCATAAGGCTATTTGAGGGAATAATCTTCTTTTCATGGGGTTGTTCTCTGTCGTTGGGTGAAATGATGTTAGAAATTAATATCGTGATTTACGTCGTCGGTGCCGTCGATGTCGTCGATGCCAAACACATTGCTGTCCGTCAGGCTGACGCGGGCGTCGGCACTGTTGGCGCCGCTTAGGGTGATGGCAAGCTGGTAGTCCTTGCCACGCTCTATGTTGTAGTTAGTCATCATGTCGGCACCGGGGTAGAAACGGTATTCAACGGCGATGCCGTCCGTGTCGGTGCTGTTGTATCGGTAGATTCCTTTCAGCACGATGCAGGTGCAACCTGTCAGGCTGCCGCCAGGGCCTTTCGCGGGGATGTTCTTCTCCTGCGGGGTGGTGGCGGTGCCGATGCCTTTCCCGTTCCGGGGCATATAGAAGGTGAAGCCGGGGCTGCCGTCGGTAAGGGTGATGTCCCGGGAAGCAGTATATGAGAGGTCTGATACGGCAGGCTGCGTATAGAGGTAATACTGGGTAGGGATATTCTCTACGGATGCCGAGGTGATGGTGAGGTTCACGCCGGTGGGGATAGTCCACGAAACATCTACCCGGGCACCGATGTGCAGCATCTTGGCAAGGAGTTGCAAGGCGGTCTTGCCGCTACCGGAAGTGCCCGTATATGAATAAGGGCCGTAGACCATCACTTGGGTGACAAGGTTTATATCGGACTCGGTATGTGCGTATGCCAACAGCTTGCCTTCGTCGGTAGCATCGGAAGGTGTGGCGGGCAGGGTAGCCAATGCGTCTGCGGTATTGATAACGATATAAAAGCGGCTCTTTACGTCATCAAAATCCGTATCGCCCGTAGTGACTTTGGTTAAACCGGTGGTAGCATCCGTGGTGATTTTGTCGCTTCCATACTTCTGATTGTTTTTCAAACTTCCGTCTTCTGCGAATTGGAATACACGCACATCGCTCACTGTCACTTCATTTTCCGTTACGCTGCGCGACTCCACCGTAACCGTTTGGGGCATGGCAAGCGAAAGGGAGAGGCGGAGAGGTGACGGGGTCTCCGTGAACTCCGGCGCCGACGGGCTGCCGGTGCACGAGGGCAGCAGGCTGCCGATTGCCAGCAGGCAAACGGAGAGTTTTATTCCGAGGGTTCGTTTCTTAGGGTTCATATGGGTTCATATCTGTTTTTAGGGTTAGTCTTCCCCCACTCCGCCTATGGGCAGGCTTACGGGGGTATATTCTTCGATATCGAGCACTACGCCCACGGGCTTGTAATCGCCGTAGAAGGTGAGGCGGAACACGAAATTATAGGATTTGCCGGCTTGCAGTTGCTTGGGCAGGGCGTAGTTTTCCAGTTTCACCTGTTGCGTCTTTGTCCCGCCCCCTTCTAAAGTGGAAGTATATCCCACCGACATGGAGAGGTCGAACTTCAGAGGATCATCGGACGAGGCGTTTACCGGAAGAAGAAAGGTTTCGGAGGTGGACGTCTGAAGCTGCGGGGGCGATGCGTTGAAATCGGGGGTGAAACTTCCACCGGTCACGAAAGAGAGGGTGTTGGTTTCCGCCCGGGTGTCCATGTTCCATCTATCGGCAGAGGCGTCATAGCTGCCATTGGCAGACAGGTTTTTCAGCGTGATGGAAAGGCTTGTCACCGCCTCCGGCTTCACGGGTTTCTCCTGCACCTCGAGGGTGGCCTTGGCGCGGGCGCACTGATGGCGGAAGGGGGCGTCGGAGAGGGAGACGGAGAAGGTCTTTTGTCCTGTGTCCGCACCGGAGGACTGGTTTGCCTGGATTTCAACATCCCGCAGGGAGGTAAAGAGGAAGTCTTTGCCATTGGAGACGGTGGCGGCGGCGCTGTTATCGGGCAGGGTTGGGTAATCTCCTGCATTCGTTCCCGTGGAGTTATAGGAGAAGAAATAGAGGTCGTACTTGCCTTTTGTCAGTTTCAGGGGTTTGGGCGTACCGCCTATCGTGGCAGGGCTTGCCAGGGTGGTGGTGGTGGCATCTACCTGATAGACGCCTTCGCCTGCGCGCTTGCCGTTGCGGTAGGCATAGACGCTGAAGATAGTGCCGGAGGCAAGGTTCTCGGTGGCGGGCGCGGCTCCCAATGCGCGGGTTTCCGCCTGCGGCAGGGAGAAGCTGAGGGTGGCAGGTTCGGGTTCGGGAGTGACGGGAATGGAGGTGTCGGTATATTCGTCCCACTTGCAAACCTGGATGCCGGTGACCTGGGCGTTCATACCGTCGAGCTTGATGGTGAACAGGATATGCTGCCCTTTCGTCCAGGTGGGCTGGGTGGGGGTGACGTAGGAGGTCTGGAAAGTATATTTCTGATTGGTGCCGGGGCTTTCCGCCTCCAGCTCGAAGCGAAGGCTGTTGAGAGTGGTGGGGGCTACCAGGCAGTAGGCGGAGGCGGGGCTGTTTTTTTCACCCACGACCTTTTGGGCATCGTTCTCGGCGGCTGTCATCACTATTTTCGAGGTGCTGGCCAGGCCCGTGAATACGCCGTCGGTCAGTTTCATATTTCCCTGTCCGGTGACCCATTTGTTGTTGCGTTCGGTGATGGACAGTTTCGTAAGGTGGATGTCTTTCTCCAGCGAACCGTTTTGGTAGACTTGGCAGGTAAGTTTCACCATGGCGTGTTTCATGGTGAAAGCAATGGGGGTGCCGGCTTGCGGCGTGGCCTGGCTCGAATAGAGGTAGTCCACTTGGTTGGCGGCATCGAAGAGGATGTCGGTGGAGTGGATGTTGACACCCGATACGTAGCTGCCGCTCGACTGATAGGCTGGGGTCAGGGTGGCGGGATGCCAGGCGTAGGCGTGGATGGTGGGGGTGCCGGTGCCGGTGGGCAGGCGGAGGGCGTCGGCGGGCTGCGTGGCGGTGGAAGTCCAGGCGCTGCTGCCATATTGATAGGTGTCGGTGTTCCGGCCGTGGGCGGGCTTGTATTCGGTTTCGCTTGTTCCGTTGTAGCCTACGGCGTAGATGCCGATTCGGGAGAGTTGTCCGTCGGCTGTACCTACTTCTGTGATGATGCCACGGGAGGCGGCATCGGTGGCACCTTCCATAGTGACGGAAGAGATGTGGAGGACGTCTTCGCCGGTATCAACGGGCGGAAGGGAATCGTGTCCGTCGGTGCAGGCGGTCAGGGCGAGCAGGACGGAGAGGATGGACAGGTGTATGGGTTTCGTATTCATTTCTATGGGTGTTTTTAGGAGGCACTGATGTCTGAGCCGGCAGTGGTGCCGGTATCGGGAAATGCGGTGATGCCGGTGATGCTTCCCAACTGGAGGCGGTCGCCCTGGCGGTAGAGGGTATAGGTGTAGTGGGTGGCACGGGTGTACTGCTTGCTGGTGGCGGTATAGGTGGTGCTTCCCAGGCTGATGCTTAGCGCGTAGGTGCCGGGGTTGATGATGCCCGACCAGGTGTGTTCGGTAGCTGTGGCGGTAGTCTTGCACAGGCAGTTTACGGATTCACTGCCCGTGCCGCCACGAAGTTTATCGGCGGCGAGGGTGAGCGGTGCTGCTGCGGGCACAGCTTCGGCGGTCTGATAGTAGATGATGACGGTTATCTTGGTGAAGGCGGGGGCAAAGTTGAAGGTTACTTTCCCGGCGGCGGCGGTGGCTGTAGCCGTCAGTTTGTTGCTCTGCCGGAAGCCGTCGCCGGTCTGGTCTGCGGCTATTCCGGAGAAATCGGCGGGATAGGTAGCCGTAAAGGTTTTACCGTTCTCGTAGGTATAGAAAGGGCCGGCAGTGGTTTCTGCCGCAGCGGCTGTCCATTCCCATGCCCCGGCTGCTGAACGTTTGTAGGTGCAGGAAGCGGGAGTAAGTCCGGTCGTGGCGCCTTGCCGTTCCACCTTTATCACATCACCTGCCAGAAAGGCGGTCCGGTCATAAGAAGAAGGCACAACATCGGCCCGCGAAAGCGGTGTCTCTGCGGCAATGGTGGCGGAGACTTGCAAGGGGGATGGCTGTTGTTGCCACGAGGGGGCATCGACATCCTGGCAGGCCGAGAGGGCGGATATGGCGGAAAGCACGAGGCATCCGTAAATGAAGTGGGTAAATGTTTGTTTCATATAGTTTCGGGCTTTGTTAGTTCAATTCACCTTCTGTTTTGTCTCCTTCCGTCCACGATATTTCTGTGGCGCTGTCGATGGTGAGGCAGGTGCCGCTGACGTTCAGCACGTAGCCGACGGAGGCGCCGGGATTCCATACGGGAGTGGTGGGAAGGGAGATTTGTTTGGTCACGTCGTCCTTGTCCGTACCGTTCTTGCGGGTGACGGTGTAGGTCAGGGTCAGGGAGACGGAAGAGGGATTGCCGACGGGGATCTGGTAGAAGGTGGCAAGGAGTTTTTCCGTATCCTCTACAGGGATAGGGCTGCTGCTCAGGGTGGCTGTAAAGTTTTTTTTGGCGGACGGATTGCTCCATACGCAGGGAGTGGCTCCGGTGGATGCCGGGACACAATAAGTCAGTTCGCCGCCGGCAGGGGCGGAAAGAGCCAGGGAGGTGACGGCTTTGTCGGTATAGCTTTCACCGTTCTTTATCTTGATGGTGACTTTGGTCAGGGCGTGGTTCAACTGGAACTTCACGGTGCCGGAGGTGCCGGTATAGGTCTGGTCTATCAAGGGGACGGAGGCAAGAAGGTCTATCTGGGCGGCTTCCGTTGTGGGGACGGTGTAGGTCAGCACGGGGTAGCCTGCTTCTGTCTTGTCCTTGAAGGCGGGATTGCTGCCGCCTGTTGCTTTTTCGTCCACATAGGGCGCGTAGGCAAAGAAACTCAGTTTGTCGGTCTCGTTGTTGGGCCAGTATCTTTCGGGGGAGTATGTCCAGTTGCCACCGGGCGACTGCCGCTCCACTTTCTGATTGTACATGAAGTTGGGGGTGGCACTGGCTGAATTGAACGATCCGTGGGTGAAGTAAGCGAACACACCGATTGAGGACAGATCGGATGCCGAGGCGTATTCTTGCAATACCCTTGTGGCAGGCAGGTCGCCGGAGAAGCCTACCGGGATGTTGCCTTGCGGGGTGTCTGGGGTGTCCTTGCCTGTATCGCAGGCTGCCAGGCACAGAAGGGCCATGCAGCCTGCGGTGAGCAGTAAGGGTTTCATTCCTTTCATGTCGGTTGCTGGGGGGAATGGTTAGGTGGTGGGGATATCAGCTGGGGTTAAACCGGTATCCGCAGGATCGGTTGCAGTCCAAGACCCCATAGTGCCCAGTGTGAATGTAATTCCATTCAAGGTGATGGTAAAGAGATAGCTATATGCTGTGCCTTTAACGAAATGACCCTGAGGAATGGATGCTATTTGCGTTTTCTCAGAAGCGACGTTGTTGGATGTTATTGTATAGGTGATCTTTACTTTTATCGCATTTTCGCTCAAAGATGATACGGGGATGCAGAAGAGATAATTATTATCTCCTAACAGATTTGCTGCGGTGCTTGATAGTTCCACGCCACCACTTGCCATCGTGATGGTATAATCACCACTCAGCGCAGTCGGATCTGACCATGAAGCATCCTTAATATTATATTTTCCTTTTTCATAGAAACAACTACCTGAAAGGGATGTGCTACCCAAGATTTCCAATTTTGTCACCTTCACGGTTGTACCACTTCCTATATCTGCAGAAGTTTTTGCCTTAAAGCCAATACGAGTCAGCACATGGCTGAATGCTACACTGATTGCATTGTCCGTGGGGCTTACAGTTTCATTCTTTGCCGCTACCAAGTCCACCATCTTAGTCCAATCGCCCTTGATTGTGAATTCGATGCTCGGGGTGGTTGAGCTGAAGAGTTCCGTAGTTGAAGGCTTAGTTTTGATACCACCACCGTTATTGGTCGTGCCATCATAAGTATCGCTATACGGTGCATACGAGTAAAAGCTCAATGATTCGCCACCTACCGGCCAGTAAGCGGTAGGTGTATACGTCCAATTGTTACTATTATCCTTTGTGACGTGCCTTGACGTCATATATACATCATAATCACTACTACCACTCTTTGGCATCAACGCCATTACTCCAAATCCGACACCTGATGCTTCAATCGTAGTATTCGTCGTCTCCGTCCCTCTTGTCTGTACTCCTGTGTACACATTGAACCCGATGCTTTTGTCCGCATCCGCTTTCTTTTCCAGAATCTCATTCTGCGAGCACCCTGCTATTGCTAAGGTTGCTATCGCCATAAACCACTGTTTTGTCTTCATTGTTGTTAAGTATAAATTTGATTGATAAATTGTTTTCTATTATAATTCAGACGGGAATCTCTTCCGTTGTCTCTTCGCCCCACTCGCCTACATCGGCATCGAAACCGGAATCGCTACCGCCTTCGGGCTTCACGTCGGGAAGGGGTTCGGGGCTGGAGGCTTCGATGTACAGCACCAGGACGTTGTCTCCTACGTCCGCCTCTCTGATCGTAACACCGGTAAGTTGCTGCTGCACTTCCGTCTTTCCGTCTATCAGCTGCGCGTTGAGGGTTACGTCGTGGGGCGCTTCGGTGTTGATGCCGAACACATTGAGCGTTCCCGTCAGGGTGCCGTCAACCTGCGAGCCTTCGTCGAAGGTAGGATCTGCCACCACAAACTCCTGGCTGCCTGTATCGTTGCTCGGGGTGCCGTCGGCAAGGAACACCGAGAGCGGGATGTTGCTTAGGGTGCAACGGGCATTGCGTACATTGTGCAGGCCTTTCACCCGGAGCGTTGTCTGTATCTTGCGGGTGAGCGGCGTGGGCTCGAAGTGCAGTTCACAGCCGGCCGTCACCTTGAAATTGCGTATCACGGCAGTGGCAAGCTTCTCCGGCGAGGAGACAATGACGCGCGTGTCGGAACGCGTCTCTACCTTCTTGGCGTATGCCTCGAGCGTTTCAAACTTGTTCTGCCCGCGAAAAGCCACCGCACCGAAATCGTCGAAAGAACGGTTGAAGAGCACCACGTCGTAGCTACCCTGAGGCAGGCGGACGGTGGAGCGGGTACGGTCGCCCATCAGCGCCACTTGGGGCTCGCCGCCATCCTGCGGATAGAAGATGGCGGTGGAGCCATAGGCTTTCTCTTCGTCAAGGTCGGCACGGCTCCAGTCGGCAGTCAGAACGACTTCCGAAGTCTCGGAGTAGGTCAGTTCGCGACGATCGCAACCGGAGAGACACAGACATAAGAACAAAAGGACAGATAAGGAATAATTTGTTCTTATGTCCTTTTGTCTAAACCCAAACACGATACGTATGTCTCTCATCGTGCCCCTCCCTTCTGCGACTTGCCGTTCAGCAACCACACCAGAGAGATTTTGGCTTTGGTGGGGCCGAACCAGGTGTACTGCCCGTTCTCCTGCCAAAGCAGGGTTTGGTAGTGGTTCTGTGCATGATAATGGCGGTAGTCGGTACGGAGAACGCCGATGCCGATGTTGAACTCCAGATGAAGGTTGCGCGCAATGCGCGTGGCCCAGCCGTAACTGATGCCTGCGGCAATGAAGAATTCACCCTGGTAGCCGCTCTCTTTCCACTGGAGGTCGTACTTGCCGCCGCCGGCGTATAGACCCAGGAAATGGCCCGTAAGGACTTCGCGACGCTCGCGGCCCGCACGGCTGCCCAGCCAGTAGCGGCCTTCGAGCCCTCCCATCAGGATCTGCAAGGCATATTTATCGCCTTCGAAAAGCCACCACGGGAACATATATTCGGCGTTCAAAGACCAACGCGTGCCGAGGGGGATTTCGATCTCCACGTTCGGCATCAGGGCGGCATCGAACAGCAGGTTCGTTTTAAGGGCGAAAAGGGGACGCTTCCGCAATGCCGGAGGGGTGTTGGTGACCGGTGTTGCGGGTATTGCTTCTACGGGTTGCCGCAGTGTTTGCCCAAAGTGGGGAGCCGCAGGCGGGGGCAACGCAGGCAGAATCGCCGGGCGCAGCCACACCGTGCACACGGATGCATTGCGCAGGTAGCGCAGCAGCCGATTGTTGATATAGCGGTAGGAACTTCCGCCGTCCAGCTTGCGCAGCAATGCTTTGCAACGGTCGGCGTCGGTGACACGATCGATGATTTGGAGTACTTCGTCCCGGTTGGGCAGTTCCTTGTCTTCGGCTATCAGCCGGCGGAATTCCTGCCAGTTCTCGCCCTGCGGGCGGGGATGGATGCGGTGCTGGTCGAGGTGGGGATATTTCCAGACCAGGTAGCCTTTCACTGCAACGGAGCGTTGGCGCGCCAACCGCTCGTTGTGCAGCCGGTCGCCTTCGGGCGAGGCAAAGGAAAGGATATGGATGGAGTCGATCCGCTCCGCCAGGCGGGGGTTGGAAAGCACTTCGCCCAAGTGACGCAGGGTGCGGGCGTTGTCCATATACCCACTATCTACCACCGCCTTGTCAAAACGGAAGTAAAGCACCACAGGCTTGACGGATGCATCCGGCACAGGCTCAGTCTGCGCATGGACGGCGGGCAGCAGTGCAAACAGTGCTACACCACAGAGAAAAAGGCATTTATATAGAATAGGTATATGCATAAATCAACATGGTTTCGGATGAATTACCAATCACACAGTTTGATGTCATTCAGGAACAGGCGTACCATGTGATTGGCAACACCCATCTTTTGAGCCACCCTACCGTGACGGCTATAAAAGGATTCGGGAGTAGGATATTTGCAATTGATGGGTTCGCCCGTCGCTTCAATCACTTCGAGAAGGGACAGTTCGCGCAAAGGGCGGCACAGTTCGTAAGAAGGCAGAAGTCCCTCCGGTTGTCCGGGTAAAAGGCGGATAAGCCCACCGGATTCCAACTTTTGAAGTAGTTCGCGTAATTCATCTTCCGAAAGACGGAAGTTAGCCGATTCGAGACAGGTACCTAATGATATGTCTTGCAGAACGGCTATGGCGGTCTGTGTGAAAACTGTCAACATGATGTAGGTTGTTTGCTTTTTCCGTTACTTACCAAGTAACGGAAAACGACTCGCTGACAAAGAAAGAAAAAGCGTTTTCTTTCCGATGATTTAGCAGAAAAAGGGACTTTACAGACCCAAAAAGAGAATAAAGGGGTGATCCATTTTTGAAGAGTCAGAGATGGAGTAAGGCCGTACGTGTGTTTATGAACAATGACCGTGGCAATATGTGCTTTTCTTGAGTAATGTGTTGTTTAATCTGTATTTTTTATAAATACAAATACAATTATTTAAGTTTTTGTTTGGATAAATGAAGGATTATTTTCAACTTTGCTGCAATTATACACCGTTACTTGGTAAGTAATTCCGGTTCTTAACACCGTTACTTGGTAAGTAACTTCCCCACTCCCTATACGCTGATACACAGCACTTCTTATGCAGCTTTCTTTTTCCCATTGCCTTCTGCAACAGAGAATATCAGTTCATCATTCGCGGCATCCACCTTCTCATTCTCAAAAGGTTTCAGGTAAGTTTCCGTTACCTTGATAGAGGAATGCCCCAGTGCCTTGCAGATGATGCCGATGTTTACTCCGGTATGGAACGCGAGTGTAGCCCATGTGTGGCGGGGCGTGTACGAACTCAGCTTTGCACCGGGCAACAACAGCGCCGCCACCTTCTCCAACTTCTTATTAAAGTGGCGCAGTGCCTGCAAGTAGGACAAATATAATTCCTTGTCCTTTTTCATCTGCCCGTTCCTTCCTTTGCCTTTTCCGTCCAAAATAGGAAACAGGTAAATGGAATCAGAGGCTTTGCTTTTGAACTCTTCCATCAACCGCACCGCTTTCCCGGGAATGCGTACACTCATCTGCCGCCCCGTTTTGTGGCGGCTATACACGATATAGTTTCCATTTACATCTTGCTTGCGCAGATATGCCAGGTCGATGAACGGCATCCCGCGGAACAGGAACATCAACAGAAAATAAGCCAATGCGCACCGCACGTCTTGAGGCAGTTTCTCAAAGTCGGCATCCATCAGCGTATTCATCTGCTCCTTCTCCAAGGCCCGCTTGGTTTGTGATTCCACTTTCGTGTACACATCATCGAACAGCTTCACATTATAGGGCAGCAACTTCTCACAGGCAAGACGGTGGTACACCGCCTTCAAGCTTCTCATATAAGTAGAGATGGTATTCAGGCTCAACCCTTTCGGCGTTTCTCCTTTCTTTCTCATTCCCTCCTGTTTCATCCATTCCTCATACTCTTTCAGCTTTCCGGGTGTGAAAACTTCGTCCACCGGCATTAGCGTGCCCTCACCCCCATAAAACTCGGTAATGGATTTGAGCGTATAAGTGTACGTATGCACCGCAGGCCGCTTCTTATCACTCTCCAATTGTTCAATCACCGAGTGCATATAAGACGACAAGTCCGTCACTCCCGCTACTTCCGCCGTCACTCCCGCATTTTTCCTTCTTTCATCCATAAGCTATAACTTTTGTTTCGCATAAATTAATAGTCTATTTTTCATTATAAGTTGTTTTTACCACCCAGTTTTAGACCTATTTATATTCCTTTTTTAATAGTTTCTTAATATCTGTCAATAAGCATGTATCTATTTTTTGTAGATATTGGTCAGAATTTGTAAATTTGCAGATAATTACAAGAGGAAATACAAGTTATGGGAAAGAAAAAATTAGGGGCAACATTACTGGCTGCATCACTCGTACTCTGCTTGAGCAGTTGCGTTGACAAAGATGTGTATCAAGGTCCCCGAGAAGAAGAGAAGGAGTTCAATGATTTTGATTTCTCCACTGTTCAAAGTGGTGTAAATCTGGAAGTCAGTTACCTGAACTGCGGTGTAAAAGCAAGTGTATATTTTGAACTGTACGACGAAATGCCGGTGACGGAAAATGAATATACCTACGTTAAACGTGATGATGTGGAGCCTCTCTTTGCTGCCTATACCGATAAAAGCGGTGTATTCAAAGGTACAGTGGAACTGCCCGGATATGCAAAGAAAGTATATATCTACACACCGGCATTCTATGCAAAAACGCTGATAGAGGCGGATGTGGTAAGTGGAAGCATCGAGGCGACGGATGATGATGCGGAAGGGGGGACGACACGGAAGGTGACTGGAACCGATAAGGAACATTTTAGTTATATGGATGCAACTATAACTGATAATATTCCTCCTGCATACTCCACCAACAGATGGCAGATTTGGTTAGGGGGGTATGATCATTATATGAATGGAAAGATTGATTACGAATATGATGGAACAACACTTGCAGCCACAGCTACAGACGGACTCTATGAAGCCCAGACAAAGGTAATCAATAGACAGAAAGACTGTCCCAAAGAATATCGCAGTAATTATGACATGACTATTGATAAAAGGGCTGAAATAGTGGTTACTTTTCTTGGCCAGAACACCTGCTGGAACTCTTCTTTAGGATATTACTATTATAAAATAGGGGAAGAACCAGCAAGTTTAAATGATGTACATGTCATTATGCTATTTCCCAATACACAGGACGGACTGTGGGACACTGACCGTTTTAACGCGGGAAAGTGTGCCGGCATAGAGCGTCTGACAGCTGTACAACTGATGTATTATCCCCAAATAGCCAGTGGAAGTAAGGAAGAAGGAACCACTGCATTTCCTGCAGGATATAAGATTGGTTTCGTACTTGCTACCAATGCGTGGAATAATCCTGTAAGTGGTCGTATTACTAAAACCCAATATCGTGCCGCAACCTCAAAAGGACTGAGTGTTAATGGTGAAGGCAGGGCTTTCAACGACGCACGCACAGCCGTCTACCGGTATGGTGACTGGGTAATGACTTCATTTGAAGACTTTACTACCGACCAAAACTTCAGCGATGTCGTGATAACATTGAAATCCAATCCTGTTGATGCCATTACGGATATTCCTGTGGTAGACCCCAACGACCCGACAGTTCCCATCGTATTGAAAGGTGTATATGCTTTTGAGGACTTGTGGCCCAATAAGGGAGACTATGACATGAACGACGTGGTGGTGCGCTACAATTATGGTAAGAGCATCAATGCCAATGATAAAATACAGGCTGAAACCTTCATCTTCAAAGTATTTGAGAATGTTGCCAATAACAGTAACGGGCTGGCATTCAGACTGAAAGGAAATGGCAGTATAAAATCATCTTCTTTAGCTATCCGCAAAGCCGGAGAGAAAGAATTTGAAGATGTATCAACATCATTGGAATATGAGCCAGGAGACAAGGTATTTATACTGACTGACAACGTAAAGGACAACATGAACGGCGAATATAAAGTAACTGTAGAATACAGTTCGCCCATCTCCCAGGAATCGGGAATAGATCCCTTTATCTTTAAGAATCAGGCAAACGGCTTGCGATGGGAAGTACATCTGCCGCAAACAGTGCCGACTTCTAAAGTAGATAAGAGCTTTTTCGGACAAGGGGATGATGCTTCCAAGCCTGACAAAAACATATACTATGTACGCGACGGTTCTTATCCGTTTGCCATCTACCTGAGTGGAGCAACTGAAAAAGACTTGAGCAAGTTATTAGACAGGAAAAATGAAAGTACTCCTATTGACCAGCTTTACAATGGATATAAAGGCTGGGTAGAGAGTAAAGGCAGCACAAACGAGAAATGGTATAAAGAATAGAAACTTATTTATTCTTGCCATAACATAAACGCAGATGTCTATATAAAGAGAGGCTGAAATCCGTTTTAAAAATCCGGATTTCAGCCTTTTGCCTTTTTCTCTCTATTGTGAATGATCTTGACTACTTCTTATAAGCTGCCAGTTTAGCCCGATAATAAGCCTCTACACCTTTCCAATGATAGTAAGGGGGCAGATCACTTTCAACCGGGAGTTTCACTTCGTGCTCGTTGAGCAGTACTTTCACCAGGATATCATCACTCCCCTTCTTGCGGAAAAAGACAAACTGAACGTTGCTTGCCATCGGGAAGATTTTGTAGTTACGCCACACGGTATCCAAAGTGTTCAGGTCGGTAGTCTGATAACCGCAATCGTCCAGTTCCAGGAGACAGGCAAAAGGAAGCAGGCAAGACTCGTGGCCGAAGCGCAGAGTGGCACTGTTTTCGGGCTTCACGACGCAGGTGTCTGCCGTGTTCAGGAAGTTCTCCAGCAAATTGGCTTCCATATAAGGGATTCGACTCTTGGTGAGCGGGGAAGCAGCGTAGTTGATATACCAGCCCTTGTTGCTGATTTGCCACAAATCGTAGCACTCGTCTTTGGTAAAAAGGGAGTAAAGCTCCAGATCGGTGTCGAGGCTCTGCATATTGCTTGCCAGGTCGAAGAGCATCCGCATCAGTTTGCCGGCATCTATCTTCCAGTTCACGTAGTCGGCATTGTTGAACAAAGCCTTCATCAGGCGTTCGGGATGAACATGTTCTTTCAGGACAGCCTCTCTGGCGGCAACGGCTTCATCGGCTTTGCGCAGTTCTTTGACGGCAGGGTCGTCATAGTTCAGATAATACATATCATGATAGCTGGCATCGTTCTTGAATTGCAGTTTCGGATTCAGAGATTGCAACTCCAGGCATTCTGCCGTCATGGAGAGGATGCAGCGGATTACGACTGTGGAACGTGCGTCGATCCGGGCTTCTCCTTTGAATACTTCGGGGAAGTTACGGTACATCCGTTCGGCAATGCCGCGGTGCTGACGCGCACCCAGCGGGGTAAGTTCGCCATACCGGTTCCGCGCCATGTGCGAAACGCTGTCCAGAATGCAGAGCGTCTTTTTGCCCAGTTCGGTAAGTACTCCGTGCTTATCGGCCTCGCGCATCACTTCCAGCGGTTTTTCATAGTCGTTCGGATTGATAAGATAACGCGAGCCGTGACGGGCGTAATGGCTCAGGTAGAAAGGTTTATAACCGGCGGGTAGAGCCGTTTGTGCGGCATCCGGTTCGGGATAGGCATAGTAATTGGCTGCCGAACGGTGGACGTCTGCGAAGATTTCCTCTTTTGCCGTCTGTGCGCTCATTCCGAGCACCAGGCAACAGAGGACGGTCAAGAAAATAATACGTTTCATAAGCTTGATATTTTAGTAATTTACTCGTGTGAGATTTCTTTCAAGTGTTGCTCTATCTTCTCGAAGAACGCTGCCAGGTGCGAGCCATCTACAAAAGCATGGTTGACGTAGATGGAAAGGGGAAACACCAGGCGACCTTCGCGAGTCACGGCTTTGCCGGCGGTCATCAAAGGGTAACTGCAACCGTTACCGGCCTCGGCCAGCGTGTAGGTGGTGGATGTGAAATACATCTGGGGCACTGCGCTCAGATGCACAATATCATAATCGCCCTGCTGCGACAACACCTCTTCCACTCCATAAGGATTGGCGTCTTCGGGAATATCCGTTATCAGATGACGCGCTTCGGCATGGAAACGGTCGAAGTCCTCATAGTAAGGAATGCGTACGGTATGGAAAGTCTTTCCGGGAACGGCTATGGGGGAAATAATGTCCACCCGGTCGTGAAAGACGACTCGCCCGTCCTTGTCCGTACGGTAGCGGAGCGCATCGACTTCATTGGCGGAGCGGAGCACAGCGTAGAGGTAATAAAGGAAGAAGGAACGCCCCGAAGTCTTGGCAGCGGCACGCGCTTCGGTGCAGTCTATCTCGGTGGTAACGGAGTACCAGGAGTTGACGAAAGTACGGAAGAAGTTGTAATTGTCCCGGCGGTCCCAGGTGTTGATGTCAATAAGGTGTTTCATACTTAATAAAAATAAGAAAGTTGAGAGTGGGTACTCTCAACTTTCAATTAATCAGTTATTTTTCTTTCTTATAGTTGTCCAGTCCTGTCTGCAAGAATTGAATATACTTGGGTATATCTTCATCGTAGGAGTAAGACTTGTTGAGCGGCTTGCCTTCATTGTCTATCAGCACATAGAAGGGCTGCGCATTGGCGCCGAACTTGACGCGCTGCAAGTAGCTCCACTTATCGCCCACGGTGCGCAAGGTACGCTCCTTGCCGTTCTCCGTTATCTTGACGGGAGAAGGAAGCGGAGTCTTATTGTCGACGTAGAGGGTGATAAGCACATAATCGTTGTTGATGAGGTCGCTCACCTTCGAGTCGGTCCAGACGGAAAGCTCCATCTTACGGCAGTTGACGCAACCATAACCGGTGAAGTCCAGCATCACGGGTTTGCCGTGCTGACGGGCATACTCCATACCGAGGTCGTAGTCGTCGAACTTGGCGTGCACCTCATTATTATACAGGTTGAAATCCTGCGTCTGCATGGGCGGTGCGAAAGCACTGACCGCCTTCAACGGTGCGCCCCACAGTCCGGGAACCATATACACGGCAAATGCCAACGAAGCCAGCGCCATAAAGAAGCGGGGTACGCTGACCTTTGTATCGTCATCGTCGTGCGGGAACTTGATTTTGCCCAACAGATAGAAACCAAGCAGAGCAAAAAGTACAATCCACAAAGCGAGGAAGGTTTCACGGTCGAGTATGCGCCATCCGTAAGCCAAATCGGCGACAGAAAGGAACTTCAAGGCAAAAGCCAGTTCCAGGAAACCGAGCGTCACCTTGATGACGTTCATCCAACCGCCCGACTTAGGCATGGACTTCAACCAGGACGGGAACAGCGCAAACAGCGTGAAGGGCAATGCCAAAGCAATGGCAAAACCTAACATTCCAATAGCGGGAGCCACCACACTGCCCGTTGTGGAAACCTGCACCAAAAGGAATCCGATAATGGGACCCGTGCAAGAGAAGGATACCAGCGACAAAGTAAATGCCATCAGGAAGATGCTGAGCAAACCGCTTGTTGCCTCGGCCTTGCTATCGACCGCCGTGCTCCACTTGGAAGGTAGCGTTATCTCGAATGCTCCGAAGAAGGAAGCGGCAAACACTACCAGCATCAGGCAGAACAGGATGTTGAATATAGCGTTGGTGGAGAGTGCATTCAAGGCACTGGCACCGAAAATCAGCGTTATGGCAAGCCCCAGCACCACGTAGATTACGACGATAGAAGCACCATAAGTCCACGCATCACGGATACCTTTCTTCTTGTCCTTGCTGCGTTTCAGGAAGAAACTTACCGTCATCGGGATGATGGGCCACACGCACGGAGTGAACAGGGCGAGAAGTCCGCCGATAAATCCGGTGAAGAAGATATAAAGCCAGGACATATCTTCTTGGGAAGTGGTTTCTCCCAAAGAGTTGAGTTCGCTGATAACCGGTTTCCAAAGGTCGACATTGTCTGCTACGTTGATTCCGGTAGCAGCTTCCGCCCCACCAATAACGGCAGCGGCCGAAACGGTGTCGGCAACGTTTTCTTGCTTAGCCTCGGTTTTCGCTTCTGCTACGGGAGCGGCAACTTCCTTGCCGCCTCCTGCTGCCTTACCGGAGAAGTTGAACTCTACCTGAGTGGGCGGCAGACAGTTCTCGTCGTTGCAAGCGCCATATTCCAGATAGCCTTCTACCTGGTAAGCACCGCCGGTCAGCTTCAGTTTCTGCACGAACTGGGCTGTATTCTCAAAGTAGCGCACCTGCATCTCGAACAATTTATCGAACGAGGAGATTTCTTTACCTACGGGTTTCAGTTTGCCTACGACTTCCGCTCCCGATATTTTCTCGACATTGAAAGTAGCGGAGATAGGGCCGCCATCGCCCAGGTCGGTAGAGTAAACATGCCAACCTTTGTCAATGGTACCCGTGAACAGGATTTCCGCTTCATCGGCCGACAAGGTCTTCAGTTCGGATTTGAACTGGACGGGGTCGTGTATCTGTGCCTGTGCCCCCACGACAAGAAGCAACAGAATAAAGGAGAAAAATACTTTCTTCATCTATCTATTTTTAAAGTTAATCTTCGTAATCTACGCAGGCGCGGCTCTCTTTGACGTCGGCAAGGAATTTGCCGGCAGCTACGTGGTCGGGGTGTGTAGCATAATACTTCACATCTTCCAGCGTATCGAACTCGCTATAAAGAGCAACGTTCCAAGTCTCGCCGGGATTGATGTTCAGTCCTACTTCGACTTTGCGGATGACAGATATTTTAGCAGGAAGTGCTTCAATAGCATTCTTGAAGTTAGTCATCGCAGCTAACTTTTCGTCAGCCGGAGCTTCGTCCTTTAGCTTAAATAATACAATATGTTTTACCATAACTTTGATATTTAAATGATTTATGTCTATATTTGTCAGCAGAAGGGCTGCATTTAGTAGCTGCAAAAATACAGGTTTTGTTTTAAATATACACTTAAACGGATGTTAATAATAGGAATTGCAGGCGGAACAGGCTCGGGAAAGACCACCGTCGTACGTAAAATTATTGAAAGTCTGCCGGCCGGCGAAGTGGTACTATTGCCACAAGACTCTTACTACAAGGACAGCAGCCACGTGCCCGTAGAAGAACGGCAGAACATCAACTTCGACCATCCGGATGCTTTCGACTGGAACCTGCTCTCCAAGCACGCCTCCATGCTGCGCGAAGGAAAGAGCATCGAACAGCCGACGTATTCGTATCTGACGTGTACCCGCCAACCCGAAACCATCCACATCGAGCCGCGCAAGGTGATTATCATCGAGGGCATCCTTGCCCTGTGCGACAAGAAATTGCGCAGCATGATGGACCTCAAGATATTTGTAGACGCCGACCCGGACGAACGGTTGATCCGTGTTATCCAGCGCGACGTCGTAGAGCGCGGACGCACCGCCGAAGCCGTGATGGAGCGATATACACGCATCCTGAAACCGATGCACCTGCAATTCATCGAGCCGTGCAAGCGATATGCAGACCTGATAGTGCCGGAAGGCGGAAGCAACCGGGTGGCGATTGATATATTGACGATGTATATAAAGAAGCACTTGAAAGAGTGATAAGTTATAAGTGATTTGGTTATGAGGAAGGGAAGTGGGCTATGTACACTATTGGCGTTTTTGCTGCTTTGTTGCATCTGGGGATGCGGCGGAAAGCATCGCGCAGAGGTAGTAGCAGTCGACGACCTGCAACAGATAAAGGATAGCGGGGAGCTGGTGGTACTAACCTTATACAGTTCGACTTCCTACTTTATCTATCGTGGCCAGGATATGGGTTTCCAGTACGAACTGAGCGAACAGTTTGCCAAGAGCCTCGGCGTGAAGCTGCGGATCGAGATAGCACGGAACGTACCCGAACTTATAGAAAAGCTGTTGGCAGGCAAAGGGGATCTTATCGCCTACAACCTGCCCATCACTAAAGAATGGAAAGACAGCCTGATATACTGCGGTGAAGAGGTCATCACCCACCAGGTCATTGTGCAGCGCGCCGGCGGACGGGACAAACCTCTGAAAGATGTAACCGAACTTATCGGGAAAGATGTATATGTGAAACCGGGAAAGTACTACGAACGCCTGGTCAACCTGGACAAAGAGCTCGGCGGAGGCATCCATATCCATGAAGTAACCAACGACAGCATCAGTGTAGAAGACCTTATCACCCAGGTATCGCAAGGAAAAATCCCTTATACCGTGGCGGATAATGATGTGGCACAACTCAATACGACGTATTATCCCAATCTGAATATCGGACTGTCCATCAGCTTCGACCAGCGTGCATCGTGGGCCGTGCGGAAAGACTGCCCCGAGCTGGCAACCGCCGCCGACAAATGGCATGAAGAGAATATGACCTCGCCCGCCTATACGGCAAGTATGAAGCGGTATTTTGAGATAAGCAAGGCGATTGTCCACTCTCCTATCCTATCTTTGCGAGAAGGAAAAATCTCCCTCTATGACAATTTATTCAAGAAGTACGCTCCGGATATTAACTGGGATTGGCGTCTGCTGGCATCATTGGCCTATACGGAATCGAACTTCGACTCAACTGCTGTGTCGTGGGCAGGTGCAAGGGGACTAATGCAGTTGATGCCTGCCACAGCCAAAGCTATGGGACTACCCGAAGGAAAGGAGCAAAACCCGGAAGAGAGCATTAAAGCTGCCGTGAAATACATCGGCGCCACTGCCAGGAGCTTTGCCAAAGTACCCGAAGAGGAGCGCATCAACTTTGTGCTGGCATCTTACAATTCGGGCATCGGGCATGTGCTTGATGCGATGGCGTTGGCTGAGAAATATGGTAAGAACAAATACGTCTGGCGTGATAATGTGGAGAACTTCATCCTGCTGAAAAGCAATGAAGAGTACTTCACCGATCCCGTCTGCAAAAACGGTTACTTCCGCGGAATAGAAACGTATAACTTTGTGAGGGATATTACCTCGCGATACGAACAGTATAAGAAGAAGATAAAAGCCTAAAACAAATCCAATTTGTTCTTCTGCGCCTCTTCCAGTGATACTGTTTTTACTTGTCGCCCTGCGTTCTTCTCGCGAAGTTCCCGGTACTTCTCATTCAGTTCTTCCTCCAATTCCTCCTTCGTTTTAGGATTCATCAGCTTGGCAGCTACGGTAGCATTCTGCGAAGCATCCTTCAAATGGATGACCGGAGCATGATAAACCGGAGCAATCTTCAAGGCAGTATGAAGCGGCGAAGTAGTAGCGCCCCCTATCAGCAGAGGAATATCCAGACCGGCTTTCTCCAACTCGATAGCAACATGCACCATCTCGTCCAGAGAAGGAGTAATCAGCCCGCTCAGTCCTATCATATTGACTTTTTCTTCGATGGCACGCTGCACGATGGTCTCGGCAGGCACCATCACGCCCAGGTCTACAATATCATAGCCGTTGCACGCCATCACTACGGAAACGATGTTCTTGCCGATGTCGTGCACATCGCCCTTTACCGTGGCAAGCAGCACCTTTCCGGCAGACGCAGTGCCTTCCTCTTTCTCCGATTCAATCACCGGCTGGAGAATGGCAACCGCTTTCTTCATGGTGCGCGCCGTCTTTACCACCTGCGGAAGGAACATCTTCCCGGCACCGAACAAATCGCCCACATGGTTCATACCCGCCATCAACGGGCCTTCGATGATATCCACCGCTTTGGAATACAGTTTCAAGGCTTCGGCAAGGTCTTCTTCCAGATAGTCGCCGATACCTTTGGTCAATGCGTACTTCAAGCGTTCCTCCACCAAAGTGCCTTCACGCCAGGCAAGCTGGGAGTGGGCGGTAACCGGCACTCCACCACCGGCGGCTTTCACTGCATCCGCTTCTGCCTTCAGGCGCTCGGCGGTTTCTATCAGCCGTTCGGCAGCGTCGGGACGGAGATTGAGAACAACATCTTCAATGCGTTCCAGGATATCGGCAGGGATATCGGTATAAAGTACGGAAGTGGCAGGGTTCACGATGCCCATATCCATGCCTTCGCGAATGGCGTAGTAAAGGAACACAGCATGCATCGCCTCGCGGATATAATTGTTGCCGCGGAACGAGAAGGACAGGTTGCTGACTCCGCCGCTGACATGTGCGCCGGGCAGGTTCTTCCGTATCCAGCCGGTGGCATGGATAAAGTCCATCGCATAGTTGCTGTGCTCGTCCATACCGGTAGCTATGGCAAGTACATTGGGGTCGAAGATGATATCGTGAGGATTAAAATTGACTTTATCTACCAAGAGGCGGTAGGCACGTTCGCAGACTTCAATCTTGCGCTCGGCGGTATCAGCCTGACCTTTCTCGTCGAAAGCCATCACCACGGCGGCAGCGCCGTATTGCTTGATGGTGCGGGCATGTTCCAGGAACTTCTCCTCACCCTCCTTCAAGGAGATGGAGTTGACGATGGACTTGCCTTGCAGGCACTTCAACCCGGCAACGATGACTTCCCACTTGGAAGAGTCTATCATCACGGGCACACGGGCAATCTCCGGTTCGGAAGCTATCAGGTTGAGGAAGGTAGTCATTTCCTCCCGGGCATCCAGCAGGCCGTCGTCCATATTGATGTCGATGACTTGCGCACCGTCTTCTACTTGTTGGCGGGCGATGCTGAGGGCTTCATCGTATTTCTTTTCGTTTATCAGACGCAGGAACTTGCGCGAACCGGCAACGTTACACCGTTCGCCTACGTTCACAAAGTTGTTCTCGGGCTTCACTTCCAGCAGTTCGAGTCCCGATAGCCAAAGGTTTTCGGGCATCGGAGCGGGTTGATGGGGAGTTGCGCCTGCTATCAAAGCGGAGTACTCGGCAATATAGGCATCGGTCGTACCGCAACAGCCGCCGATAATGTTCACCAGTCCTTCGTGGATATATTCACGTACCTCGTGCGCCATGTCGGCGGGAGTCTGATCGTATGTACCCAGGCTGTTGGGCAATCCGGCATTGGGATAAGCGCTTATATAATAAGGTGCACGGGCGGCAAGTTGTTTCAGGAAAGGTTTCAGTTGGCGAGCACCGAAAGAGCAGTTCAATCCTACGGAGAAGATATCGGCATGCTGCACAGAGGCAAGAAACGCTTCCAGGGTTTGTCCCGAGAGGGTGCGTCCACCGGTATCGGAGACGGTAACGGAAAGCATCAGAGGCACGCGGATTCCGGTAGCCTCCATAGCTTGCTCGGCAGCATAGATGGCTGCTTTGGCATTCAGTGTATCGAAGATGGTTTCTATCAGCAAAGCATCCACACCGCCTTCGAGCAGGGCTTCCATCTGTTCGCGGTAGGCATCGGCCAGTTCGTCGTAGCTCAGAGCACGGAAAGCGGGGTTGTTCACATCGGGGCTCATGGAGCAGGTCTTATTGGTAGGGCCTATGGAACCGGCTACAAAGCGGGGTTTGTCCGGGGTGAGGACGGTGAATTCATCCGCTACCTCGCGTGCCAACTTCACGGCGGCAAGGTTCATCTCACGCACATAGTCCTGCACATGATAGTCCACCATGCTGACGCGGGTAGAACTGAAGGTATTGGTTTCGATGATATCGGCGCCTGCTGTGAGATATTTGCGGTGAATATCCTGTATCACGTCGGGGCGGGTGAGGCAAAGCAGGTCATTGTTGCCCTTCAACTGTCCGGGAACCTGCGAAAAGCGTTCGCCCCGGAAGTCTTCTTCCGCCAAGTTGTATTGCTGTATCATGGTGCCCATAGCACCGTCCAGAATGAGGATGCGCTCACGCACCAACTCTTTTATCGTCTTCATATATAAAGTGATAAGCTATCTTTTAAACATCCGCGCCATATCGCGTTTGTCATCTTTCTCTCTCAAAGATTCGCGTTTGTCATATTCCTTTTTACCTTTGGCAAGGGCTACAACGACCTTCGCCAGCCCCTTCTCGTTGATAAACATACGCACGGGAACAATCGTGAAACCGGGGTCTTTGGAACCGCGCATCAGCTTGTCCAGTTCTTTTTTAGTCAACAGAAGTTTGCGCTCCCTGCGTGCCGAATGGTTATTGTACGAACCATAGAAGTATTCGGCTATATGCATGTTCTTCACCCACAATTCGCCATTTGCAAAGTAACAGAACGTATCGACCAAGCTTGCTTTGCCCAGGCGGATGGACTTAATCTCCGTACCGGTCAGCACAATGCCGGCGGTATAGGTATCAGTCAATTCGTAGTCGAACGTGGCACGCTTATTCTTTATATTTATAGGAGCTTGTTTCATAACATTTATCAGTTCAGTACCACCGTCAGCTTATTGAATGTCCATTCAATCACTGCCGGGCATACTATTAACAAAATAGAAGAAAGAATGGTGAACCGCAAGCGGTCTTTTTCTGCAATCTGCATCAATCGGGCACTTCCTTCCCACACCACATACACGATATAGAACTGGAGCAACAGGGCTATAATCCAGAAATCGGGCAGAATGCCGATAACGATTCTCAGCAGAAACACCACCACCAGGGCATATCCCGCAAACTGTTGCGCCAAAGGTATATCACTATCCAGCATAAACATGCGGACACGCAACCCGTTAATGAGATAGGCTGCCAAAAAATATCCTCCAAACAAGGATACGGCTGCCGCGCAACATTGCGTCATGGCATATTGAAAACTTTGCGGACCGCCCCACCCCATCGTCCACAGAGAACCGATGAAAACGGACAACCCGCATAAACCAATCATAGGATAGACAAAAGATGTAAATACCTTTCGCCTATCCTCTAAACTAATTTCCTCCCAGGCATGCGCCGGAGAGGAAATCAGTTGCATTGCTATATGAAATAAATCTTTGTAGTTCAATTAATTCTGAGTAGAGGAACCGCTATTTTGATTAAGTACACTGCTATCCATTGAATAATCAGTATAAGTCTCAGGCATTGTTGTACCATCGGTAGCAACTTTTGCTTTTATCGTCACCTTAGCAGGATAGCGACCGGTTACACCTTTAAACTTAGCCATGATATCCTTTACAACATAAGCTTTATAACTGAAGGCGTTAGCATCGGTCTTTGTATCAGTACCTTTATCATGTCTCAAATAGAACACTAACTCTGTACTGCTCGTTTGTATCTCTTTATCTATATATACCAAACTGAATGAATGCTGTGCCATAGTTTCTGCTTTATTTTCCATTTTCCACAAAACAGGCAGAATTATCATTTCATCACCATACAGCATGGGTTTATAAGTATTCCCATAATTATCCATAGGATTCAATGTGTTAATAGGAGCATTATCCGTTACAGTAGCTTCCATATCACTTTCTGATGACTTCGTTACAGCTCTATAAGAATCGATTGCTTCAGCTGACACCAATTGGATATATTTACCGGTAGTAGAACTTTCACTTGTTTCCGTTTCTACATTCTTATAATAAATAAAAACCAAGTCTGCTTTATCTATGTCAAAACCATAGTTTGCCTTCATTGTAGCAAGTGAAGCCTCTGTCGGATAGTATTTATATCCGCTAAGATCAACAAAGTAAGAACTGCCCATATAATGTACCGTACGCAAGTAGCCACCGCCATCATAAGCGCTTTCGTTATCACCCGAATCCAGACACGAAGTTAAAGAAATGCCCATCAACAAAGTAAAGGCAATCATCAAGAATTTTAATTGTTTCATTTTTCTTATAAATATTAGAGTGTGCAAATTTAGATAAAAGAATTGAGTAATAGAATACCCTCATCATTTTTTCTTTGTTTTTAAGATTAAATGAAAGATTAATCTTAATACTGCACACTACACTATCTATTTAACCTTTATTTGCTTTCAGGTAATGGCAGCATTCTGTAGTGCACAATATCAATATGTACGTAGGAAAATACCCAAATGTACGGTACATAATGTCGCAAAGCATGGTACTAAACTTCGTCCCACAATTGCGGGCCGAACGGTTTCCAACTGCGGGCTATTCGGTTTCCAATTGCGGGCCGAAGAGCCCGCGGCTGCAAAACGATATAAAGTACGAGACATTTCTGCATTATGCGCCGTTCATTTGGATATAAACTATGGAGCAAACCGGCATTGTGCAATGGGATTTCAGGCTAAAAGCAATAGGATTCCAGCTAAACTGCACCCATTATAGCAGAAAAACAGTATTTTCAACATAGTTATAAACCTACAGCTTTGCATCTGATAATAAACAAGTTGTACTATATTTTGCAGCAAAGGTGTATAAGGAAAGTATGGCTCACTTATGCAATTACGGCTTATGCAATCTTTGCGAACTGCTCCAGATGCTCATCCACGTAGCCGGCAACCAACGCCGTATATTCTTCTTCCTTCTCCAGAAACGCTTCTTCCAGTTCGTCGAAAACCTCGTATTGCTCGTACATCGCCATGAATTCATCGTCTGTGCGGTCACGTTCCAAGTCGGCACGATGTTCATCGTATATCTTCTTGGCAGCATAAATCAGTTTGCTTAAGTCTCCCGCTCCCCACAGGCGCATCACCTTGGCAAAAGGATTGGCAAAGATATAGCCGCCATACCCGTTCTGTATCAGTTGGCAGAAACCGCCCTCCATTATTTCGTCACGGAATATCTGGTAGGCCAGCAAGGAATGTTGCTCGCCGGTGAGCAGGGGCATCGTTTCGGCAGTCAGTTCCCCGCCTATTACCTTCTTATATGCATCGGTAAACACTTGAATAAATGCGTCCATTCCCTCTCCGGCAGCTTGGCGCAAAGCAGCATCTGTCACTTCTATCATAGTTCGTATCTCTATTAAATTATGCCACAAAGGTAGGAGTTTCTGCAAACTCTACTTTACATTCCACAGAAATTAAACTTCCTATTACCTATTTTTAATAAAAAAGTCAAATTGAACGGTTGGCAGAAACCAATAAAAGGAGTAACTTTGCATCCGACTAATAAAAGTAGACTACGTTTTTTTAATTATATCACTTAAAAAAAGAGCTAATTATGACTTATTCACACGAAGTGGAACACATGTGTGTTGTGAAGAAAGGTCCTAACCACGGACCGGCTCCTATTCCCGAAGAAGGTAAATGGGTAAAAGCTAAAGAAATTGTTGACATCTCTGGTCTGACACACGGCATTGGCTGGTGTGCTCCTCAGCAAGGTGCATGTAAACTAACCCTCAATGTAAAGGAAGGCGTCATTCAGGAAGCTCTGATTGAGACTATCGGTTGTTCCGGTATGACTCACTCTGCTGCTATGGCATCTGAAATCCTCCCGGGCAAGACGATCCTCGAAGCCCTGAACACCGACCTCGTTTGCGATGCCATCAACACCGCAATGCGCGAACTCTTCCTGCAAATCGTTTACGGACGTACTCAGTCGGCTTTCTCAGAAGGTGGTCTGATCATCGGTGCCGGTTTGGAAGACTTGGGTAAAGGTCTGCGCAGCCAGGTAGGTACTCTGTACGGTACATTGGCTAAAGGCCCTCGCTACCTCGAAATGGCTGAAGGCTATATCAAGAACATCTTCCTGGATAAGGATGACCAAATCTGCGGATACGAATTCGTACACATGGGTAAGTTCATGGACGAGATCAAGAAGGGTACGGATGCTAACGAAGCATTGAAGAAAGTAACCGGTACTTACGGACGCGTAACAGCGGAACAGGGTGCAGTTAAACATATTGATCCACGTCACGAATAATATAAGGAGGAAATAGAACTATGATTAGAGAAGTAAAATTTGAAAGTCAAGACCGTCGTATCAAAGGAATCATCGAAGCCTTGAACGCTAACGGCATCAAAGATATCGAAGAAGCTAACGCTATCTGCGAATCTTATGGACTCGATCCTTATAAGACGTGTGAAGAAACTCAGCCTATCTGCTTTGAAAATGCAAAGTGGGCTTATGTAGTAGGTACTGCTATCGCAATCAAGAAGGGATGCAAAGACGCTGACAAAGCTGCCGAAGCTATCGGTATCGGTCTGCAAGCATTCTGTATTCCGGGTTCTGTAGCCGACGACCGTAAGGTTGGTATCGGTCATGGTAACCTGGCTGCCATGTTGCTGCGCGAAGAGACTAAGTGCTTCGCTTTCCTGGCAGGTCACGAATCATTTGCTGCTGCCGAAGGTGCAATCAAGATTGCTGCTAAGGCAGACAAGGTACGCAAAGAACCTCTGCGTTGTATCCTGAACGGTTTGGGTAAGGATGCTGCACAGATCATCTCTCGTATCAACGGCTTTACTTATGTTCAGACTCAGTTCGACTACTTTACAAGTGAACTGAAAGTTGTGAAGGAAATCGCTTATAGCGATGGCCCTCGTGCTAAAGTAAAATGCTATGGTGCCGACGATGTTCGCGAAGGTGTAGCCATCATGTGGAAAGAAGGCGTAGACGTATCCATCACTGGTAACTCTACTAACCCGACTCGTTTCCAACACCCGGTTGCAGGTACTTACAAGAAAGAACGTATTCTGGCTGGTAAGCCCTACTTCTCAGTAGCTTCCGGTGGTGGTACAGGTCGTACTCTTCACCCGGATAACATGGCTGCCGGTCCGGCTTCTTATGGTATGACAGATACTATGGGCCGTATGCACAGTGATGCTCAGTTCGCCGGTTCTTCATCAGTTCCTGCTCACGTAGAAATGATGGGATTCCTGGGAATTGGTAACAACCCGATGGTAGGCTGTACAGTAGCTTGTGCGGTAGACGTTGCTCAGGCTTTGGCTAAGTAATTTAAGTTACTATAAATAGAGAGCTCCTGCAATCATGATGGTTGCAGGAGTTTTTTTATTTAAAATATAAAGTCTATATTTGCGTCTTTAACACTTAAGACGAATTTTATATGATACAAAAACTTGAAGGACACACACGCATCGACGTAGCCGACGTGCTACGCGGACTGGCCGTTATGGGCATTATAGTATTACATTCTATCGAGCATTTCAATTTCTATTCATTTCCTGATACAACGAATCAAAGCGTTTGGCTTAACTTCACTGACAAAGCCATCTGGGACGGACTATTCTTTATGTTCGGAGGAAAGGCGTATGCGGTATTCGCTTTACTGTTCGGTTTCAGCTTTTTCATTCAAGATGATAACCAGCGTATGCGCGGGAAAGACTTCCGTTTGCGCTTCTGCTGGCGGCTGATACTGCTGTTCGTTCTTGGCAATATAAATGCAATCTTCTTTACGGGCGAGGTATTGGTGCTTTACTCGCTGGTGGGTTTCATTCTGCCACTGACCTGCCGGATGAAGGATAAGTGGTTGTTTGTACTGGCCTGCGTGTTGCTGATGCAGCCGTTACCACTATATTACGTGATACGTGCCTGCATAGATCCAGCTTTCGTAACGCCTTCCATCCCTACCGGCAGTTTCTGGGCGGCGGCTTTCGAGATGCAGAGTCACGGAACGTTTCTTGGAACGCTGCGCGTGAATTTATGGGAAGGACAGCTTGCCAGCCTTGCCTGGGCATGGGATCATGGACGGGTATTCCAGACTGCCGCCCTCTTCCTGTTCGGCCTGCTGATAGGACGCAAGAAACTTTTCCTGAAGGAGAATATCAAGTTCTGGAATAAAGTACTTTGCGGTGCACTCATCGCCTTCTTCCCGCTCTACGGACTGGGCAATATGCTCCCCCGTTTCATTACCAGCAAGTCGATCCTTGCTCCCCTGTCGCTCACCATTACTTCATGGTCCAATTTTGCATTCATGCTGATACTTGTATCGGGTGTCATCTTCGCCTTCTACCGTACAAACCTGCACGGATGGTTGATGAAGTTGACTCCTTATGGCAAGATGAGCCTCACCAATTATATCACTCAAAGTATCGTAGGCTCATTTATTTTCTATAATTGGGGACTTGCTATGCACTCTCAGTTGGGAATTACTGCCAGCAGTATGGTAGGCGTACTCCTCTTTATCGTGCAGTTAGCCTTCTGCCGCTGGTGGATGAGCCGGCATGCACACGGACCGCTGGAATACTTGTGGAAGCGGGCCACTTGGCTGAAATAAATCACAAGCAATAATAAAGAGCTTTCCTGACTATGGAAAGCTCTTTCTATTTTACAATCTAAGCCTTCCTCATAAATTCCTTAGGTGTTCTTCCGAAGTATTCTTTATACCGCCCTCTGAAGTTCTTTAGATTCTTCATGCCTACCATTTCGGCAACTACGGTCACAGAGTACTTCCCGCTTTCCAGCAGTTCGCGCGCCTTTTCCATACGTATCCGTGAAATCAGATATTTGGGAGCCTCGCCCGTCAACGACTTCCATTTATTATAAAAAGTGGTCCGGCTCATGCACATCTTAGAGGCAATGTCATCAATCGTCAGGTCCTCTTTATCCAGATTCTCCTGAATATAAATCTGCACTTCATCCAGGAACTCCAGGTTTGCATCCCGCAAAGATTCATCCACATGCTTTGCCAGAAATCCTTCTCCAAACACTTTCTGCAAGAAAGACTTCCTCAGATAGCGGCTGTTGTTTATCAGTACGGAAATCTCTACTTTGAAGTCTTCCAGATTGAAAGGCTTATAAATAAAAAGGTCCGCCAAAGAGAAGCGCCTTTTTTCCCGACGCTCCATATCAATGTGCGAACCCAACAGTATCACCGGAATGAAAGAGGTCTCCCTTGCCGTCTTCAACTTCGAAGAGAGTTCTTCGCCTCCCATACGGTGCAGCATAATATCACAAATCACTAAATCGGGATATTCACCACGTATAGCCTCTAAAGCTTCCTGGCCATCACTGAACGTTTTCACGGTGAAGTATTCCGACAAGCGGTTTGCCAGATAGCACCTGAACTTTTCATCATTATCTGCAAGAACGACTAAAGGCTTATCCAAGCTATTCTTCTTGGTGGATTTGTGAAAGATAATCCTCGTTTCATCTTCCATAAAAGCATCCGGCATCTTCTTGCTGTCATGCACCACAGTCTTAGCACATGGGCATTTGATGGGAAAACGGAGCAATATTTCCTTGTCCAAAACAAGTATCTTCCCATTGCACAAGCCCAATAACTTGTCGAAAAACACTCCACCCACAATATGCTGCTTGCCATGCAATGCTTTGGGACACTTGATAGCCCAATATCCGCCTTTCAGAGAAATCTGCATAGAAAGGTGCGTTTCGGGACGAGCACACTCGATGGCACTCAATATAAACTTATCAATGACCGGAGATATCTTCCCCTGGTCGAACCAGGCACTGGCATAATCAAAATCGGGCACAAGTTCCAACGTCATCTGTAGTCCGGCAGCATAAGTTTGTAGGGGATAGACTTTCTTCTTCATAAATGCACCTATTTCATGTTCCGCCACAATCAGGTTGCCGGAATGAACAAAAATATGTTTCAGTTCCATCAGTCTTATCAGATGCCGTTCCAGACCATCGATATTATGGATGGCAACTGCCAGTTCTTTCTTTACAGGTTCCGGGCATATCCCTTCGTATGCAGCATCCAACGGCGTTTTTATCAATGAAATAGGATTGCGAATATCTTGAAATGTGTCAATGAAATACTGGTTTCCCTCTTTCAGCAAGTCCCGTTCCTCCCGGATATAACATAAATGGAATAAAAGCCAGCACAGCAAACAAGCCACACTGAACAACATCGGCAAAACCGCACCCGGAAACTTATGATACACTCCAACCGATATAAAGAAAATGAATAAAGATACTATTACTATTAATACATGTTTCATGCTATCTACATTTAAGTAACGTCATTTGGATTAACTAACAATTTGTTTGTATTTATTCTTCTAGCTAACAATTTAGACAATAGAAGGTAGTCTGATTAAGATATCAGGAGGCGGTCTTATGGGGGATCGATATCCCATCTTGATAGTTTCAACAAAGCATTTCATCTTACAAGTCCCATTTTCAATCGAAGCATCTGTCAGATAGGATTTTATCATTCTCAAAAAGAAAATAATACAATAACAAACAGAATGCAAAAAAGATGATAGCCTTAGCACCAGATTAAAAGAAATATGAAATAAAGGTGCTTTTCGGACATACATTAATGGTAGAATAATCCAAAGAGACTATCTTTGCAACATGAAACCAGAATTGAAAGAAGACGGCGGATTGCCGGCACATATACTTTGGACGCTTGCCATCGTAGCAGGTATATCAGTAGCCAACCTGTACTATAACCAGCCATTGCTGAACGTAATGCGCCATGACCTGGGAGTCTCGGAATTCAAGACGAACCTGATTGCCATGATTACACAAGTAGGCTATGCTTTGGGACTGCTGTTCATCGTCCCGCTGGGCGACCTCTATCAGCGCAAAAAGATTATATTGATAAATTTCTTCCTGCTTATATTTTCTTTGCTTGCCATTGCAGTGGCGCCAAACATTCACATCATCTGGGCGGCATCGCTCATTACGGGCATCTGCTCCATGATACCTCAAATCTTTGTGCCGATAGCCTCACAGTTCTCGCGTCCCGAAAACAAGGGGCGGAATGTGGGCGTTGTCATCTCGGGATTATTGACGGGGATACTGGCATCGCGCGTGGTCAGCGGATTTGTGGGCGAAGTGCTGGGTTGGCGCGAAATGTATTTCATTGCGGCAGGCATGATGCTGGTTTGTGCCATTGTGGTGCTGAAAGTGCTGCCGGACATACGCCCCACCTTCCAGGGGAAGTATGCCGATCTGATGAAGTCGCTCTTTGTGCTGGTGAGAGATTATCCGGCACTGCGGATTTACTCGGTGCGTTCAGCACTGGTGTTCGGTTCATTTCTTGCCATGTGGTCGTGTCTTGCCTTCAAGATGGGCGAGGCGCCCTTCTATGCAAATAGCAATGTGATCGGAATATTAGGATTATGCGGCATTGCGGGAGCACTTACAGCCTCCTTTGTAGGCAAGTATGTGAAAACGGTCGGTATCCGGAACTTCAACTTCATAGGCTGCACGCTGAACATACTGGCGTGGGCATTGCTCTATTTCTGCGGAAACAGTTACGCAGGCATCATTGCCGGCATCATCCTTATAGATATAGGTATGCAGTGCATCCAGCTCAGCAACCAGACGAGCATATTTGAGGTCTACCCTTCCGCCTCCAACCGGGTGAATACCATCTTCATGACTACCTATTTCATCGGTGGTTCGATGGGTACTTTCCTTGCCGGCAGCTGTTGGCAGGCATGGGGATGGGCGGGAGTAGCCGGCATCGGTACGATGCTGACAGTAATCTCGCTCACCATTACGCTTTGTACAAAGAGATAAAGAATATATTTCAGCACAAAGCTACTTTACCCAAATTACCGATTTCCAGTTTGGCACTTAGCCCCATGGCTTTAAGGAGCTTGATAACAGTGGCGAATGTCAGATTCTTGCCATTCTCAATTCTTGAGATTTGTGCTTTCTGCACACCTACCAGCTTGCCCAACTCTTCTTGAGTCAGGTTCTTGGCCTGTCTTGCTTGCTTGATGGCATCACCAATCAGGAACATCTCCAACTGCTCGTCATACTTGTCACGCTCAGGGGTTCCCTGCTTGCCGATGTGCTTATCCTCTATTTCATCAAGAGTATAAAATTTCATTTTCTCCATATCACTACGTATTTTGTTCAAAATATGCTTTCATAATCTCACTTGCTTTGGCTATCTCCTTAGAAGGTGTTTTCTGCGTTTTCTTTATAAAACCGTGTGTAGCAATAACCAATGTATCAACTTCCTTTGTTTTATCCCAAAAAGCTAACAAACGATATTGCTTACCACTATATAAAGTCCTGAACTCCCAAATATCAGTATTTTCTAACTTCTTAAAGAGTTCCGGGTCTATCAGATAGCTTGCTTTCCTTATATTATAGATTATCTTCCCTTTTACTTTTAGAGGCAGTGTTTCTAAGAAGTCATCAGCTTCTTTTGACAATACAACCCTAAATCGTGCTTCTGCTTTCATGCCTTTATTATTAATGATGCAAAGATACTAAATGTTTCCATAAACAGAAACTTTAGCAAACAAAAAGCAATAGATCATTCAAGCTGATAATTGCGTTTGTTGTTTCTATTGATTTATCTTACCTTTGCGCCGTCCATAATCAAATACAGTACAATGAGTTCTACAAATAAGAAAATTCCTTCTCCTATTGTATCCCTCCTCCCCGTTGCCTTTCTTGTAGGCATGCTGTTTGCCACAATCCGCACCTTCGGAAGCGATGCGTTGAGTGGTGGAAGCCAGGTTTCGCTGCTCACTACCACGGCGCTCTGCATCTTTATCGGCATGGCATTCTACCGCATCCCGTGGAAGGATTATGAATTGGCGATTACCAACAATATTGCCGGCATTGCCACAGCCACCATCATCCTGCTGATTATCGGTGCACTGAGCGGTACGTGGATGATAAGCGGAGTAGTGCCTACCCTTATATATTATGGTATGCAGATTATCCACCCGGACTTCTTCCTTGCCTCCACCTGCATCATCTGCGCACTGGTATCGGTGATGACGGGAAGCTCGTGGACTACAATCGCGACGATTGGCATTGCCCTGCTGGGCATAGGCAAGGCGCAAGGCTTTGAGGAAGGCTGGATAGCGGGCGCCATCATCTCGGGAGCCTACTTCGGTGACAAGATATCACCACTGTCGGACACGACGGTGCTGGCTTCGTCGGTAACCGAGACACCCCTGTTCACCCACATTCGGTATATGATGATTACGACTGTTCCGTCGCTCGTCATCACCCTCATCATCTTCACTGTAATGGGACTGACGCACGAAACGAATGACACGCAGCAGATTGCAGAGTTTGCCGCCGCACTGAATGCCAAATTCAACATCACTCCCTGGCTGCTGATTGTACCCGTAGTTACAGGAATACTCATTGCCCGAAGAGTGCCGTCCATCATCACGCTGTTCCTCTCCACCATGCTGGCAGGCATATTCGCCCTTATCTTCCAGCCGGAACTGCTGCGCGAGATTGCCGGCGACGGAGACATCTTCAAAGGCGTCATGATGACCTGCTACGGCAGCACCAGCCTGCCGACCGACAACGATATGCTGACCGAACTGGTTGCCACGCGAGGCATGGCGGGCATGATGAATACGGTGTGGCTCATCCTCTGTGCCATGTGTTTCGGCGGGGCGATGACGGCAAGCGGGATGCTGGGAAGCATCACTTCGGTGTTCGTCCGGTTTATGAAGAGTACGGTCAGTGTAGTGGCATCGACAGTGTGCTCGGGGCTGTTCCTGAACCTGGCAACAGCCGACCAGTACATCAGCATTATCCTCACCGGAAATATGTTCAGCAACGTATACGAGAAGAAAGGATACGAAAGCCGCCTGCTGAGCCGGACCACGGAAGATGCCGTCACCGTGACGTCGCCGCTGATTCCGTGGAATACGTGCGGAATGACACAGGCCACCATCTTGAGCGTACCCACGCTAACGTACCTTCCCTACTGCTTTTTTAACCTTATCAGCCCGCTGATGAGTATCTTTATAGCTGCTATCGGATATAAAATAATCAAAAAACCGATGAACAATCCTGCATAGGCATTGTTCTTGCAATAAATTTATAACGAACAATTTATTAAACCTAAACAAAAAAGATTCGATTATGAAAAAGTTTATTGCATTAGTAGCATTAGTATTAGTGAGCATGGCGTCAACCACCATGTATGCACAAGAGAGTAGAGCAGAAAAGCGCGCAGACCGCAAAGCCCAAAGAGACGCAGAACGTGCCCGCCTGAGAGCAGAAGAACAGGTACAGGACGTTATATCCTACGATGACGCCGTAGCCGCCTTGCAGGCACATCAGTTTGTGATGGAAGCCAACCAGGTGATGTTCCGCAACGGACAGACTGCATTTGTGAACTCCAACACCAACTTCGTACTGGTAAATGAAGGACGCGGTACCGTGCAGGTAGCCTTCAACACTGTATATCCCGGCCCCAACGGCATCGGCGGTGTAACGGTGGACGGAACTGTTTCGGACATGCAGATGACTACCGACAAGAAAGGCAACGTAAACTGTAACTTCAGCATCCAGGGCATCGGCATCTCCGCCCAGATATTCCTGACGCTGACCAATGGCGGCAATAATGCTACCGTTACCATCAGTCCGAACTTCAACTCCAACAACATGACTTTGAGCGGAAACTTGGTTCCTTTGGAACAGTCCAATATATTTAAGGGACGCTCCTGGTAAAAAGAAGAGAACCTATTAAAATTATATATACTCTCACTCCGCTGCAAATCACTCAAAAAGTGTACATTTGCAGCGGAGTTTTTTTACCCCCTTCAGGGAGACGAAAGGATAAGATATCTATGAGAGAATTTATCATCGCAGACAATCAAGACATCACCAAAGCAGGCATGATGTTCCTGCTGGGCAGGCAGAAGGATACCTCCCTCCTGCTGGAAGCCGGCAATAAGGCTGAGCTGATACAGCAACTGCGCCTGCATCCGGCGGCAGTAGTCATTTTGGACTACACGCTTTTCGACTTCTCGGGTGCCGATGAACTGATTGTGCTGCACGAGCGCTTTAAAGAATGCGACTGGCTCCTGTTCTCCGACGAACTGAGCATCCCCTTCCTGCGGCAAGTATTGTTCAGCAGCATGGCATTCGGGGTGATATTGAAAGACAATTCCAAAGAAGAGATATTGACCGCCCTGCAATGCGCCTCGCGCAAAGAACGTTTCATCTGCAATCATGTCAGCAACCTGCTGCTCTCGGGCAGCGGTGCATCCTCCCCCGCCCATCCGTCCATCAAAGACGATCTGCTGACCGTTGCCGAACGAAGCATTCTGAAAGAAATAGCTTTGGGTAAAACGACCAAGGAAATAGCTGCCGAACGGAACCTGAGTTTCCACACCGTGAACAGCCATCGCAAGAACATCTTCCGCAAACTGGGCGTGAACAATGCGCACGAAGCCACCAAGTACGCCATGAAGGCAGGTATCGTAGACCTGGTAGAGTATTATATATAGATTTCCCCGCTCCCGATGCACAGCCGCGAGGCCTCATCGTAAACCACCCCAAACTGTCCCGGCGCAATGCCTTGCAACTTCTCTTCCGAAACAATGCGATAGCCGCCGGCTTCCTGCTGCAATTTGCCCCGGATGAATTCCGGCGTATGGCGTATCTTGAAAGTAACATCCACCTGTTCCGAAGACTCTCTCCAAGGATTGTCCGTAATAAAATGGAAGTCGTGCATACGGAATTCATGCCCGTACTGCTGCTCCGTGTCATACCCGCGGGAGACATAAACCACATTCTCGCCGATATCCTTACGGACTACAAACCACGGTCCACCACTCAGTCCCAGCCCTTTGCGCTGGCCGATGGTGTGAAACCAATAGCCGCGATGCCTGCCCAACTTCCGTCCCGTTTCCAATTCTACGATGTCGCCCTCCTGTTCGCCCAGGAAGCGGCGTACAAAGTCATTATAATTAATCTTTCCCAGGAAGCAGATACCCTGGCTATCGCGACGCCGGGCACTGGGCAGAGCCGCACGCCTGGCTATCTCGCGTACTTCCTGCTTCATCAGTCCGCCCAGGGGGAACATCAGCTTGGAAACTTGCAAGGCGTCTATTTGGGCAAGGAAGTCGGTTTGGTCTTTCACCGGATCTACGGCAGTGCCCAGCCAGGTTTTGCCTTCCCGAAGCACGGTGGTGGCATAATGCCCGGTTGCCGTAAAGTCGAACTCCCTGCCTACGCGTTGCTCAAAGCAACCGAACTTGATGAGCTTATTGCACATCACGTCCGGATTGGGAGTCAGTCCGCGGCGTATCTTGTCGATGGCATAGGCGGCGACGTTGTCCCAATACTCGCGATGCAAGTCTACCACCTCAAGCGGCAGACCGTAGCGGCGGGCGATGGCGGTGGCTATCTCCAAGTCTTCCTCGGCAGAGCAGTCCATATAGTCGGCATCGTCCCTCCCTATTTTAATGTAAAACAGAGAGGGGCGATATCCTTGTTCACAAAGAAGGTGTACGACCACAGAGCTGTCGACGCCTCCCGATAATAGTACAGCAATATTCATCATCAGCAACATATATTCATATCAACCAATACATTATAGCCTTTCACCCGTCACATTATAGCCTTCCACCCGAAACTCCCTTTCTTTTCATGCACAAGATGGCATCTTGTGTTGCATAAGATGGCATCTTGTGCTACATAAGATGGCATCTTGTGCACAGAAGGAGTTAGTGTTTCAGATGAAAGGCTATAATGTAACAAGTGAAAGCACCGTTAGTTTCATATCTTATCCAACGCTTGCGACAAATCAGCCAGCAAGTCATCGATATGCTCCGTGCCGATGGAAAGGCGAACCGTGCCCGGCTTGATGCCTTGCTCTTCCAACTCTTGCGCGTTCAGTTGCGAATGGGTGGTGGTGGCAGGATGAATGACAAGGGATTTCACGTCCGCCACATTTGCCAACAGCGAGAATATCTCCAGGCTGTCGATAAACGTCTGTGCCTCTTTCACCCCGCCTTTCACCTCGAAGGTGAAGATGGAACCGCCACCATTGGGGAAATACTTCTGATAAAGCGCGTGGTCGGGATGCTCCGGCAAAGACGGGTGGTTGACGGCGGCTACCCGGGGATGATGTTTCAGGAAGTCCACCACCTTCAAGGCATTCTCCACATGGCGCTCTACGCGGAGCGACAACGTTTCCAAACCTTGCAGCAGGATGAAAGCGTTGAAGGGACTGATGGCAGCACCGGTATCACGCAGCAGCACGGCGCGGATGCGCACGGCATAGGCAGCCGGACCGGCAGCATCGACAAAG
Source organism: Bacteroidaceae bacterium (assembly GCA_030843315.1). Classification (GTDB taxonomy): domain Bacteria; phylum Bacteroidota; class Bacteroidia; order Bacteroidales; family Bacteroidaceae; genus Bacteroides. The sequence goes on from JAUUPT010000011.1 coordinate 41,368, forward strand.
CGCACCCCGTGATAACTCGGATCGGGCTCCGTCAGTTGGGGGAACTTGCCGGAAGCCTCCCAATCGAACTTACCGCCATCTACAATGACACCGCCGAGAGACGTACCATGACCGCCGATAAACTTAGTGGCAGAATGCACCACGATATCTGCACCGTGCTCAATGGGACGAATAAGATAAGGAGTGCCGAAGGTATTGTCTATTATCAAAGGTATCTTGTGGCGATGGGCTATCCCGGCAACGGCGTCGATGTCGATAATGTTGCAGTTCGGATTGCCCAGCGTCTCGATAAAAACGACTTTTGTATTCTCTTGTATGGCTTTCTCGAAATTGCTCAAGTCGCTCGGATCGACGAAGGTAGTAGTCACTCCGTAGGTAGGCAAAGTGTGCGCCAGCAGGTTGTACGTACCGCCATAAATAGTCTTGGCAGCTACGATGTGGTCGCCGGCACGGGTGATGTTCTCAAAAGCATAAGTGATGGCGGCAGCTCCCGAAGCCACAGCCAGTGCGGCAACTCCGCCTTCGAGGGCGGCTACGCGCTTCTCGAATACATCTTGTGTGGAATTCGTCAGACGACCGTAGATATTGCCCGGATCTTGCAGGCCGAAACGGGCGGCGGCATGTGCCGAATCACGGAATACATACGAGGTTGTCTGATATATAGGTACGGCACGCGCATCGGTTGCCGGGTCGGGTTGTTCCTGTCCTACATGAAGTTGTAAAGTCTCAAAGTGCAATTTCTTTGTTTCCATTGTCGTTTGTATTTTTAGTGAATAAGTTTATTTTTATTATGATGTTGCAAAGATAAGGGGAAGAAACGGGACGGGCAATGACATATGATAGGGAATTTTATACCATATTTGTGGTAGATAAGCAAACTATTTCCTAATTTTGTCCCCATGAAAGCAAGAAATACACTGATACTCATACTGGGAGCACTCATTCTCCCCCTCTACTTCACCTCTTGCGGCGAGGATCGCTGGAAGGCATACGCCGAAGAAACCGAGACGGACCGCTGGATTGACGACACCATGCGCGTGTGGTACTACTGGCTGGACGAGATGCCCAGCAGCAATAAAGTGAATTATTTTCAGCCGCCGTTCACCTTCTTTGCATCGCTCCGCTCCAAGAGCGACAGGTTCTCTACGATAGACAGCCTCGGCAGTAGCGCCGCTACCCGCAGCATTCCATATACGGACTACAGCTACGGTTTCCAGTTCACCACCAACCGGGTGGAAGACAATGACACGGCCCTCTATGCCCATGTGCTCTACGTAGCAAGCGGCAGCCCGGCAGCAGCCATCGACCTGGAACGGGGCGACTGGATTATGGAAATGAACGGGGAACCCATTACCGAGAAGAATTATAAAACACTGTACGGCAGCGGCAGCATGGAGCTTACGGTAGGCTACTACGATGCCGAGGGTGATACGATTCTTGCCTACGACAAACCGAGGCAGATAGCTGCCGCCCGCAGCATCGACGACAATCCCGTATATTATAAGAATGTATATGTGCAAGGCAGCAAGCGCGTAGGCTACCTGGTCTACAACCACTTCAGCGCCGGGCCAACCGACAATAGCAATGCCTACAACAACGACCTGCGCAACGCTTTCCAGTACTTCGCTTCACAGCAAGTCAACGAATTTGTCCTCGACCTGCGCTACAACAACGGTGGACTGCTGAGTTGCGCCGAACTACTGTGTGCCATGCTGGCCCCCGCTTCCGCCTTGGGCGAGGAACTTGGTTTTCTGGAGTTCAACCGCCGCATCAAGCCTCAAGTGCAACCGTTCATCCTGAACCCCGACTTGATACAAGGTGGGGCAAATCTTAATCTGAGTACTCTCTACGTGCTCACCAGCAGCCAGACAGCTTCTGCCTCCGAAATGGTAATCAACTGCCTCAGCCCGTTTATGGACGTCGTCCTTATCGGTGGAACTACGGTAGGAAAGAACGTAGGCTCCCTTACATTTGCCAATCCGGAATTGATGATAACCATGAGCCCCATTGTCTGCAAGATTTATAATTCGGAAGGAAAGTCGAACTACGAAGCTGGCTTCAAACCTGCGCATTCGGAGTTTACAGTAAGCGAAAGTAGCAATATGGCACGCTTCCTTCCTTTCGGAGACCCGAACGAGATGATGCTGGGTACTGCACTCGGCGTTATCGACGGAAGCATAAAACCGGCGGACAAGGATAAAGACAAAGCCAGCAGACTGAAAGTCACTACTATTGCAAACTCTATCGACCGCAGAGCAAGTAGCTCAGTCCGCATAAAATAACCACATACAAATAAGATGAAACTAAACAAGTTGAAAACCATATCTACCTATTTTCCCGGAATACTATTCAGCCTGCTGCTTATCGGCGGGCTGGCCGCCTGCAGCGACGACGACAACGGCGATAATGAAGGGGGACAGCATCCCACCATTTCTTTCTCCAAAATCCAGTTGACCGAAGTGATGTTGGAGGAACCTGTAACGCCGGTCACTTCTACCAAGACTTATCTCTATAAGTCCGGCAGACTATCCAGCTACACCTATCTGCAAAGTTTCTCGGCAGGCGGAGAGGCGTTCGAGATAACAGGCACTACCACCGTGAAGTACGGGGACCACCAAGCCGTAGTGACCGATGAAACCGGCACCGTATCTACCTATACGCTGAACGATAAAGGTTATGCCGTCAGCTGCATCCGCCAGGAGTCTGACGGGACTGTGCGCACTTATGAATTCTCCTACCTCGTCAATACAGAGGATAAATATTATCTGACGAACATCACAGAGAGATTGAATGACGGCAACGTCTACTCGTCCATCGACATTGAGTTCAGCGGCTTCAGAAGCATACACATCAAGCAAAAGGTAGGCAGCTACGAGCACAACAGCACCGCCATCACCGCACCGGACAACGAGATAGCCAATATCTCCGAAATCCCCTACCCGTACCTTGCAGAGCAACATCCGCTCGAAATGCATACCGTTGCCATATACGGAAAGTTATTGGGCGAACCCTTCGACTATTTCATTACCCAGCTTTCTCCGGACGACAACAGTGAAAGCCTGGAAACTACCACTTATACCTACACGCTCGATGCCCGCGGTGTCGTTACTTCCTGCAAGGAAGTAACAAACGACAAGTATGGTGTGGCGTATAGACGTACCGTAAACTACACCATCGAATAAGCTCTTTGTTTTATCTTTTTATTGTTTAATATCTCTAACCAATGTCAATATTAATAGTAAATTCATAGAAAACATTATCTTTGCGACATAAACTATTCGCAATCCTACTATGGAATTTATTATCATTCTGCTGTTACTTATTTTGAACGGTATCTTTGCTATGTATGAAATTGCTTTGGTATCGTCGAGCAAAGCACGACTCGAAACCCTTGTCGGAAAAGAAAACAAAAGAGCCAAGGGAGTATTAAAACAATTGGAAGAACCGGAGAAATTCCTCTCTACGATTCAAATCGGTATTACTTTAATCGGTATCATATCCGGTGCCTATGGTGGCGCTACCATCGCCGATGATGTGGAGCCGCTGTTTCTTATGATTCCGGGAGCGGCCGCCTATGCCAAAACCCTCGCCATGATTACAGTAGTAGCCATCATCACCTACCTGTCGCTCATAATAGGCGAGCTGGTGCCCAAATCCATTGCCTTGAACAACCCCGAAAAATGGGCTACTATGCTCAGCCCGTTCATGATTGTGCTCACAAAAGTTTCTTACCCATTCGTCTGCCTGCTCAGTGCTTCTACCAAACTGATGAACAAACTCATCGGACTGAACAGCAGCGACGAACGTCAGATGACGCAGGACGAACTGAAAATGATTCTGCATCAGAGTTCGGAGCAAGGCGTCATCGACAAGGAGGAAACGGAAATGCTGCGTGATGTATTCCGCTTCTCAGATAAGAGAGCCAACGACCTGATGACTTACCGCCGCGACATTGTAGCCCTCCACCCCACGGACACGCGGGAAGAAGTGCTACGCACTATCCGCGAAAAGCATTTCAGTAAATATCTGCTGGTAGAGGGAGGCAAAGACGAAGTGGCGGGAGTAGTCTCCGTGAAAGATATTATCCTGATGTTGGGCGGCGAACAGCCCTTCGATTTGCGCAAGATTGCCCGTCCCGCCCTGTTTATTCCTGAAAGTTTGTATGCAAAGAAAGTTTTAGAGCTATTCAAGAAGAACAAAAACAAGTTCGGAGTTGTTGTAGACGAGTATGGAAATACAGAGGGTATTATCACCCTGCACGACCTGTCGGAAAGCATCTTTGGAGACATCCTCGAGGAGAACGAAACAGAGGAAGAAGAGATTGTAGTACGCCAGGACGGCTCCATGCTGGTAGAGGCCTCCATGAACCTGGACGACTTTATGGAAACGATGGGTATCTTGAACTATGACGACTTGAAGGAAGAGGGTTTCACCACCCTGGGCGGCCTTACCATGTTCCTTATCGGGCGCGTGCCGAAAGCCGGAGACTTATTCACCTACAAGAACCTGGATTTCGAAGTACTGGATATGGACCGCGAAAGAGTGGACAAGCTGCTCGTCATCAAAAGGGAAGAAGAAGAGAATTAACGCTATTGCGTCTTTATATTAACTTAAACCATTAAAGCAATGAAAAAAGTAATGATGATTGCAGCAATTGCTGCTGCATTGGTATCCTGCCAATCAAAAGGAACCCAGAACAACAACACCCCTGTCGCCGACATGGACGAAGGTGTAATGGCTGTAGCCGGCAATGATTCGTCTGCCGTAGCCGTATACGAAGGCATTCTTCCTGCCGCCGACGGTCCGGGCATCCAGTATGTACTGAGCGTAGACAGCGTAGGTCCTGACGGAGAAAGCGGATATACACTGGTAACCACTTACCTCGATGCCGACGGTGCCGGAAAGAACAAGAGCTTTACTACCAAAGGCAAGAAGCAGGTAATCCAGAAAGACGTCAATAACAAAAAGAAAACAGCCATCAAGCTGACTCCCAATGACGGTGATGCCCCCGTTTACTTTGTAGTAGTCAACGATACCACCTTGCGCCTGGTGAACGACAGTTTGCAGGAGGCAGTGAGCGACCTTAACTACGATATTATTCAGGTGAAATAACCAGACCTACCTATAAAAAAGCAGCCGGAATCATTCTACGAAGAACGATTCCGGCTGCTTCAACCAATAAATCTCTTCACCTCCATCCGGGGAAGGTGATTATGTAATTACCTTTATTTCTTTGCAGGAGAGGAATATCTTGCATTCAGACCGTCCAAGATTTCACGGGTAATGTTATAAACGCTGTCAGCATACAGCAAATTGTCGAAACCGGTATTGCTGATAATCATGCTATAACCCTTAGTCTTATTATATTCTTTCAAGAAAGCGTTGATAGAATCGCGCAACTGCAAGCTGTTCTTTTCGTTCTCGCTCATCAGTTCAGACTGCAATTTGTTACTCAGGTTCTGCAAGTCTTGTTCCAATTTGGCGATACGGTTGTACTCTTGCTGTGCTCTTTCTTGAGAAAGATAAGCATTGTTCTGGTACTTAGTCTGAAATTCCTGCTTCTGTTTGTCCAGTTCGTTAGCTTTCTGGTTCAGTGTCAAGCGAACATTCTCGCTCTTCTTCACCATAGCCTCATTCAAATCGACGCAATAGTTGTATTTCGCCAAAAGCGTATCTATTTCAACATAAGCTATTTTCATTTCAGATAATCCGCCGGCTTGTGCAGGAGCGCTTGTTGTTTGTTTATCAGTATTGCCGGCACATTGAGCAAATAAAACGATCAGTGCAAGAGCTGCCAAACCGTTCATGAGGTAGTTTAATCTCTTCATAATTTGATAAATATTGTTTTTAAAATTAGTTCATACTATCGTTTAAGGCTTTTTCCAGTTCATCAATGGAAAAGCGGGGTTTGCGTTGTGCTTCCCTATCCTGTGACTGTGCACAGCCAATACCTCTATCCCTCATTGCTTTACTGCCACTGACATGTCCGTTAGGAAACTTACCGCCTTTCACAAAAAAGACCTTTACACCTAATAAAACAATGCAAATAGCAACTATTAACAAAGTTATCAATATTGTATCGAGCATTTCCATTAATTTTGTTACGCAGAAATAGCGTTTTTGCTATTTTTGTGGGTGCAAATATAGGGCTTTGGTTGGACTAACTCACCTTTTTTACTCTAAAAAAAGAGAAAGGGGAATAAAATAGCCAAGCAATTTAACCATATTTAGCAGTAAGAGGTTAATGACAAACATTCATAAAGAATTTAATATGGAAAAGAAAGACTTAAAACCGGCTGGTGTATTTCATTATTTCGAAGAAATCTGCCAAGTGCCACGCCCTTCCAAAAAGGAAGAGAAGATTATCGCTTATTTAAAAGCATTCGGAGAAAAGCATAAGTTGGAAACCAAGGTGGATGAAGCCGGAAACGTCCTGATAAAAAAAACTGCCACTCCGGGCATGGAAAACCGTAAAACTGTCGTACTGCAATCACACATAGATATGGTGTGCGAAAAGAACAGTGACGTGAAACACGATTTCCTCACCGACCCCATCGAAACAGAGATAGACGGCGAATGGATGAAAGCCAAAGGCACCACACTGGGTGCAGACAATGGCATCGGCGTTGCTACCGAACTGGCTATCCTGACCGATGACAGCATTGAACATGGGCCCATCGAGTGCCTGTTCACCGTAGATGAAGAAACCGGACTGACCGGCGCTTTCGCTCTGAAAGAAGGATTCATGAGCGGAGACATCCTGCTGAACCTCGACTCGGAAGATGAAGGCGAACTTTTCATCGGCTGTGCTGGTGGTGTAGACTCTGTGGCTGAGTTTACTTATAAAGAGGTAGACGTACCGGCCGGATATTATTTCTGCAAAGTGATGGTAAAAGGTTTGAGAGGCGGACACTCCGGTGGCGACATACACCTGGAACGTGGTAATGCCAACAAACTGCTGAATCGTTTCCTGAGCCAGACATTCAAGAAATATGATATGTATCTCTGCGAGATAGCCGGTGGTAACTTGCGCAACGCCATTGCCCGCGAAGCCTATGCAGTAATTGCCATCCCCGATGCTGACAAGCATGCTTTACGTACCGACCTGAACATCCTTTCCGCTGAGATAGAAGCGGAATATGCCGTTGTCGATCCGGACTTGCAGTTTGCACTCGAATCGGAATCTGCCCGCCCCAAAGCAATAGACAAGGATACCACCAAACGCCTGCTGCAAGCCATCTATGCCTCACCCCACGGAGTATATGCCATGAGTCAGGATATTCCCGGTCTGGTAGAAACATCCACAAACCTGGCATCCGTTAAGATGAAGCCGGATCATGTCATCCGCATCGAAACCAGCCAGCGCAGTTCTACCACATCATCCAAGCAAGATATTGCCAATATGGTGCGGACTGTATTCGAAATGGCGGGAGCAGAAGTAACCTTCAGCGACGGATATCCCGGATGGAAGCCCAATCCGCATTCGGAAATACTGGAAGTAGCTGTCGAGTCGTACAAGCGCCTCTTTGGTGTGGATGCCAAGGTAAAAGCCATCCATGCAGGTTTGGAGTGCGGATTGTTCCTCGACAAATATCCCACACTGGATATGATTTCCTTCGGCCCTACCCTGCAAGGCGTACATTCTCCCGACGAACGGATGCTGATTCCTACCGTCGATAAGTTTTGGAAACACTTGCTGGATGTTCTGAAACACATTCCGGCAAAGAAGTAATTGTGGTGATTAGGGATTAATGATTAGGGATTAGTAATGCGGATTGCCTTGCTGAAATACCTTTCTCTCTGCCCGTACTTCTATCTGTACGGGCAAGAGAAGAGGGATACACTCACCTTCCGTGTAGTGAGCTACAATGTCGAGAACTTATTCGACTGCCGGCACGATACACTGAAGAATGATTATGAATTCCTACCCGATGCCATGCGTCATTGGAACTACTCCAAATACAGGAAGAAACTGGACGACATAGCCCGCGTCATCACCGCCGTCGGCGGATGGGCGCCGCCCGCACTCGTTGCGTTGTGCGAAGTAGAGAACGACAGCGTCATGCGCGATCTTACCCGCTATTCCGCCCTGCGCGAAGCCGGCTATCGTTATATCATAACCCAATCGCCCGACGAGCGCGGCATCAATGTAGCCCTACTCTATCAGCGCAGTTTCTTCATGCCGATTGCCTGCCAAAGCCTTCCGGTGGATAAGCCCCGCAGAAACAGTCGCCCCACGCGCGACATCCTCCACGTCAGCGGACTGCTGATGAACAGAGATACACTGGATGTATTCGTAGCTCATTTCCCTTCCCGGTCGGGCGGTGCCAAAGAGTCCGAACCCTATCGGCTACTGGCAGCAAAAAAGGTAAAGGAAACGGCAGACAGCCTCTTTCAAATACGGCAACACCCGCAAATCATTCTTTTGGGAGACTTCAACGACTACCCCGATAATAAGTCCGTGCGGCAAGTCCTGAGGGCTGAAGCTCCTCCTACCCTGCCGGATTCTTTGTATGCAAAGAAACTCTACCATCTTCTCGCACGCAAAACAGCTACCCACAAGCACTTCGGCAGCTACAAATACCAGGGAGAATGGGGATTGCTGGACCACATCATCGTATCAGGCACCCTCCTGTTGAAAGACTCCCCACTCCATACCGATGAAACAAAGGCAGACGTATTCAGCCTTCCGTTTCTCTTGACAAAAGACACTAAATATTACGGAAAGCAACCCTTCCGCACTTATTACGGGATGAAGTACCAAGGCGGATACAGCGACCATCTGCCTGTATATGCCGAGTTCCGTCTACTCTATTAATTGGAATACTGGTACAGTTTCAAGTCAAACTTCTGCACCATCACCAGCAGATGGTCGAAGATATCGGACTGGATGCGTTCGTATTCTTTCCAAACCTTATTGCGGGAGAAGAAATAGACCTGAATGGGCACTCCGTAAGTGGTCGGTTCCTTCTGACTGATAATCAAATCCATATCCTGATTCACCACTGGAAGACTGCACAGATAGCGTTCGACATAGATACGATAAAGTTGCGCATTGGTAGGCACTTCCCCTTCTGCAGGCTTATAATCTGCCATCAGGGGAACTTCCTTGCGAATCGTATCCAGCATCTCCGGCGTGCAGAACTTCAGCGTGGTCATGTCCAGATAGATATTCTTATCCACCCGGCGTCCGCCGCTCTCCTGCATACCGCGCCAATTCTGGAAAGAGTTATTCACAAGCGTATAGGGCGGCACAGTCGAAATCGTTTCGTCCCAGTTGCGTATCTTCACCGTATTCAGCGTAATCTCTTCCACCGTACCGTTGGCAACGCCATTGGGCAGTGCTATCCAGTCTCCGATGCGCAGCATATCATTGGCAGAGAGCTGCACCCCCGCCACAAATCCCAGAATCGTATCCTTAAATACCAACATCAGCACCGCTGCCGAAGCTCCCAGTCCGGCAAACAAAGTCATAGGCGACTTACCCAGCAGCACAGAAATGATAACGATGATACCTACAAAGAACAGCAACACCTGAAGCACCTGCACAAAGCCCTTCATCGGGCGATTCTTCTGCTTGCCTTTCGAATTATACACGTCGAACATTACCAAAAGTACGCCGTTGATTGTAAATAACACCGCCGCAATAATATAAACCATGCAGACCTTTTGCGAAAAGTCCAGCATCTCTTTTCCACGTATAAAGGCGAATGGAAGCAAGAAGTAAATCAATATTCCGGGCAGGATATGTATCAGGTGATGCACCACCTTACGCTTCATCAGCAGTGTATTCCACCGGTGCGGAGAGCGTCTCGTGTAATGCTTCATGCCTCCGACGAAGATTGCCTGGCACAAATAATCCAGCCCTATCGACAGTCCCACCATCAACAGTGCAATAATCGTTTCATCAAACATATCGGCAAATTTCGGGTCTACTCCCCAACCTATCAGGATTTTGTTCATCCATCCTCCTAAACTCATCATATAGTAACTTTTTGCGGTTTCTAACAAGTATAACAAATAAGAGTTCAGAGATGTTTTCTCATTTAGTGGTATCCACATTAGCCGATTGAGCTTTAAAGGCAAGTAATTTGAGCTTCACGGCAAAGCTACGATAAGACCTTTTTCCTACTTTTGTCACAAACTTAAAATGTAATTCGTATATTTGCTACTGAATAAAAAGAGATTAGCATTATACCCCCCAGAACTAACGAAGTTTATATAGGTGTGGGATACATATTTGATTTACAAACTTAATTATACAATTACTATGAAACGGATTTTATTGAATGTATTAATTTTAGCTTTTATGTTGCCATTAGCAATGTGTAGTTCCTCCTCACAAAAGAAAGAGAATAACCAGGCCGAGTCTCCCAAAGTGTATTACATAAAAGATATCACCCCAGAGAATCTGGTGAAGATATACGAAGCGCTTGGACGCCCCGTGAAAGGGAAAGTAGCCGTAAAACTCAGTACAGGCGAACCGGGCGGGCATAATTTCCTGCAACCGGCACTGATAAAGGATCTGGTACAAAAAGTAAACGGCACTATTGTAGAATGCAATACTGCCTATGGTGGCAAACGCGGAGACACGGAGTCGCATCTCAAAGCTGCCCAAGATCACGGTTTCACAGCCATTGCCCCGGTAGACATTATGGATGCCGACGGAGAAGTTGAACTGCCTATCACCAACGGCAAACATTTGAAGTCCGATTTGGTAGGAAAGAACTATCTGAACTACGACTTCACCGTCGTATTGTCCCACTTCAAAGGCCATGCCATGGGAGGCTTTGGCGGTGCCCTTAAAAATATCTCCATCGGCATTGCTTCGTCCAAAGGTAAAGCCCGTATCCATTCCGCAGGAACGCTCGATTCCCCTTCTGAAGTATGGAACAACCTGCCGGAACAGGACGCTTTTCTGGAATCAATGGCAGAAGCAGCCAAAGCTATCATCGACCACTGTGGCGAGAACATTCTATATATAAATGTAGCAAACAATCTTTCTGTCGACTGTGATTGCGATGAAAGTCCCGAAGATCCTAAGATGGGAGATATCGGCATTCTTGCTTCCCTCGACCCCGTAGCCCTCGACAAAGCTTGCACCGACATGGTACGTGCTTCGAAAGATCACGGTAAGATCCACCTGATAGAACGTATCGACTCACGCAACGGCATGCATACACTGGACTATGCGGAAGAATTGGGAATGGGAAAACAGAAATATGAGTTGGTTACTCTGGAATAATCCATTGAGGCATTTATCATAGAGACGTTTATTTGCATAATATTAAAGAACAAAACTGCTATGGACGATATGAAAGTATTGAAATACTCGGATATCTTTTTAACGATGTATTTCAACGACAAGCGGCTGTGTCTATGCCGTAACCTTCACCACACACTTGTTTACTTGTGTTCCGGTGAAATGGAGATCAACGAATCGGGGAAGATTACTAAACTGCATAGCGGCGACTGCGCTTTTATCCGCAAGGATTGCGCTATGCAAATGACCAAACAAGGCATAGACGGAGAACAATTCAAAGGGATATTCCTGGTATTCTCTCCCAAATTCTTGCGGGATTTTTATCAGAATCTGAATAAGACCATGCTTCCTGCCGATGTCTCCAAAAGCAAAAAGAGCTTATATCTGCTGCCCTCCAAACGGCCGGACATCGTCAGCTTGTTCGAATCCATGTTCCCCTACTTCGACTCTGCCATAGAGCCCACGGAAGAATTATTGAAGTTAAAGATGATAGAGGGAATTTATGTGCTGCTGAATACAGACAAGAGTTTATATGCCTCGCTTTTCGATTTCGCTGACCCGTGGAAGATCGACATCCTTGAGTTTCTTACAGAAAATTACATGTACGATCTTTCGATGGAAGAAATCGCCTCGTTCACGGGGCGAAGCCTGGCTACATTCAAACGCGACTTTGCTAAAGTCAGCGACCTGACGCCTCAGCGTTGGATTATACAAAAGCGGTTGGAAGTGGCTCACGACCAAATCGTCCATAAAGGACGCAAAGTGAGTGAAGTCTATGCAGATGTAGGTTTCAAGAACCTGTCACACTTTTCGCGTTCCTACAAGCAAGCCTATGGAGCGGCACCGACCAAATAAATAGTACCTGAACTTCTCAGCAAACTAAAAAGAGCCTCGCAGCAAAGTTGTTGCGAGGCTCTTCGTTTAATTTTGCATCAAAATAATAAAGTATGGAAATAGCAACAACAGAAATGAAAGAAATTAAAGATGCAAGTTATGAAGGAGAACGTCCGTTATTCGGTTCTCATAAGCTACATTTAAAGAACGTAAAGATTCTGCCCGGTGAGTCTGCCTTGAAGCATTGTAGTGATGTCGAGGCTGAGGATTGTGAATTTTCGGGAAAGTACCCTTTCTGGCACAATGAGAATGTATTGATAACCGATTGTCTTTTCCACGAAGGTGCACGTGCAGCTATCTGGTATGTCAAGAACCTTCGGATGATGGACACATTGGTGGAAGCTCCGAAAATGTTCCGCGAAATCGACGGACTATTTCTGGAGAACGTGAAATTGCCCGATGCACAAGAAACCTGCTGGAACTGCCGCAATGTGGAACTCTACAATGTGGAAGCCCACAAAGGCGATTATATCTTTATGAACAATGAGAATATGAAGATTGAAGGCTTCCTGCTGCAAGGCAACTATTCATTCCAGTATGCTAAGAATGTGGAAATCCGCAACTCCGAATTACACACGAAAGACGCCTTTTGGCATTCGGACAATGTGACGGTATATGATTCCGTTCTCGATGGCGAATATCTTGGCTGGCATTCCCATAACCTTCGACTGGTAAATTGCATAATAACAGGAACCCAACCTCTCTGCTATGCTCATAACCTCATAATGGAGAACTGTACCATGGGAGAAGATGCCGACCTTGCTTTCGAGTATTCGTCCGTACAGGCTCAAATCAACGGGCACATTACCAGCGTGAAGAACCCGAATAGCGGGTGCATTTCTGCCGGAAGCATCGGCGAAGTCATCATTGACGAGTATTGCAAGAATCCTGAAGCATGTAAGATAGAAACAGAATAATTACTATTAAGAAGAGAATAAGATAAGCCATGATGAATTATGATTTTGATACGATAAATCCCCGTCGTGGAACCAATTCTTATAAGTGGGATTCGGCACCGGATGACGACCTGCTACCCATGTGGGTGGCAGATATGGATTTCCGGACGGCTCCGCCTGTTGTGGAAGCACTGACACGGCGGGTTCAGCAAGGTATTTTTGGTTATACGAAGGTGCCCGGCGCGTATTACGATGCCATAACGGATTGGTTTCATCATCGGCACAACTGGCGCATGGAGAAGGAATGGATTATTTATACCTCGGGAGTTGTGCCGGCTTTGTCGGCTGTCATCAAAGCATTGACCGTGCCGGGCGACAAGGTATTGGTGCAAACCCCTGTTTACAACTGTTTCTTCTCGTCGATCCGCAACAACGGGTGCGAACCGGTTTCCAATCCGCTCATTCGCGAGGGCAATACTTACCACATGGATTTTGACGATTTGGAGCAGAAAGCCGCCGACCCCAAGGCACGACTTCTGCTGCTGTGCAACCCGCATAATCCGGCAGGCCGCGTGTGGACCCGAGAAGAACTGACGCGTATCGGCGAAATCTGCATCCGTCACAATGTGTTGGTGGTATCAGACGAAATACACTGCGAACTGACGTTCCCCGGATATGTCTATACACCTTTTGCCTCTATCTCCGATCAGTTCCTGCACCATTCCGTTACCTGCGTATCGCCCAGCAAGGCATTTAATCTGGCAGGACTTCAGATTGCAAACATCATCACTTCGGATACAGAAAGACGGCAAAAGATAGACAAAGCGATAAATATCAACGAAGTATGCGATGTCAATCCTTTCGGTGTAGAAGCCTTAATGGCGGCTTATAACGAAGGCAGGGAATGGCTCGACGGCCTGAAAGCATATCTTCTCGACAACTACCTTTGCATGAAGGACTTCTGCAAAGAATATCTTCCACAATTCCCCATCATGGAGCTCGAAGGTACTTATCTGGTATGGATGGATTGCTCGACACTTGGCAAGGTTTCGACACAAATGGAGCATTTGCTGAAAGAGAAAGCCCGGTTGTGGCTGAATGCCGGCACCATGTATGGTGAGGAAGGCGAAGGCTTCATGCGATGGAATATCGCCTGCCCGCGTTCTGTATTGATTAAAGGGCTGAAACGTTTTCGGAAGTTTGCAAAATCATAGATAAAATGCTGTGCTGCTCGGATATCTTTGCAGTAGTATTAACCACTAAAAAAATCAACAATGAGCACTCTATTAAAAAGGATTTTTTTGTTTGCAACCTGCCTGCTCTCCGCTACGGTTGCATTGGCACAAGAGGACAACCGCCCGAATCCGATAATGATTCAGGAACAGGGCAGCTTCATGGTTGGCGGTACTGTTGTAGAGAACCCCGGAACATTCAGCTACTCAGACTTCTGGAATCCGGCAGGCCAAGGAGCGTATGGCGACCATGTTTACGCTTTCTACCAAGTTCCGGTGGATGCCAAGCCGCTACCTATTGTTTTTCTGCACGGCGGCGGACAGACCGGTAAGACATGGGAAACGACTCCTGACGGACGCGAAGGCTTCCAAAACATCTTCCTGCGACGCAAATACACTTGTTATCTCGTCGACCAGCCCCGCCGCGGTCGTGCAGGAGCCACTTCCCAGCCGACAACCGTAGGCCCGTCGTTCACCAACAAGATGCTATATGCCCTTTTCCGCATCGGGCACTATCCCGACTTCTATCCCGGTGTACAATTTCCTCAAGACCCGGAATGCGTTGAACAATTGCTTCGATGTGCTACACCCGACACGGGACCCTATGACGACTATGTAACCGCCGAAGGTATGGCAGCATTGTTCAACAACAAGACAGGGCCTTCCATTCTCGTCACCCACTCGCGCGGCGGCCATCCGGGCTGGCTCACGGCACTGAAATCAGAGAACGTGAAAGCCATCGTGTCCTTCGAACCGGGCGGCTGGAAGTACGTCTTCCCCTTCCCCGAAGGCGAAGTACCCGAACCGATACAATCGGCCTACGGTTTGCATCAGGGAGAGCCCATCCCTCTTGAAGAATTCAAGAAGCTGACTCGCATCCCCATCATCATCTACTACGGCGACTTCATAGCCGAACAACCGGTAGAACACATCGGCGAAGACCAGTGGCGCGCCGAAATGCAGATGGCACGCGCCTTTGCCGATGCCATTAACTGTCACGGCGGAGATGCCCAAGTTGTTCACCTGCCCGAAATAGGCATCAAGGGAAACACCCATTTCCTGATGTCCGACCTCAACAATGTGGAAATAGCCAATCTGATGGAGAAGTGGCTGACGGAGAAGGGGCTTTCCCATTAATCCTTACCAACACGAACCCAAAATATAGCGAGGCGGTATCAAATCCCAACCTCGCTATCACTTTTATTCTGTATATTGCTCACTATCAGAAATATTTTTTGTATATTTGTTGGACATAATCTACTTTAAATACTAAGACTATGAGACAAATAAATAAACTATTCAGAAATGCACTATTCACCGGGATGATACTTTTCGCATTTACGGCATGCAGCAATGACGACGACCCGGCAAGTAAAGTATTCAATGAAGAATACAAGTTAGTGAAAATAAAATGGGCAAAGATGGCGGATGATGAAATTACCTGCAAAACCTTTGAAGATACTCAGAAAGCTATCGCAGAAAAGTGCATGGAAGGGTATACTGCAAGCATTAAAGACTTGGAATACTATACGCAAAGCTCTCAGTTCTTTTCTGACGATCCGGAATTATTCAGTCATTTGGCAGGAGTAATACCCGATACGCTTTCCATCCCCAATGAATACTTTCTTCCTGCCAGTACTCTCTCCTCAATCAAAAGTGCTTCAGGAGCACCTCTTTCACTGAAAATGTATAACTTTCCTCCCGATTCTTATACCGTGAATGGAACAATAACCCAAGAACGATGTATTCTCCAAGTCGTCTCACGCATTGAAGAATATCAGGTATCTGCTACTTATTATGCCTACTTCAAAGGAGTAAGCAGTGGCAATGAAATAGAAATCACAGGAAAATGGAAAGGTACCTATTACAGATGTAAAGACCATAAAATAAACACATTGCCTTATGAAGAATAATGATTTTTACGAATCATTAATCGGCAATAAGCACATATCCTTTCTTCATCAACGACTCAATCTTTACGGTTGGGTCGTTTTTTAATGCCTTCCGCAGATAGGTTATCTGCACGTTCAGGGCAAGGGAATTGGCATAGGCGGTGCTGCCCCATACGGTTTCCAGCAAGCGGTCGCGGGAGACGGAGTTGTTCTTGTTCAACACAAGCAGACGGAGGATGTCGGCCTGGCGGGAGGTAATCAGAACTTTGCTGTTTCCGGTGCGGATTTCGTTAGTGCTGTAGTTAAAGACGGAATTGCCGAAGGGGTAAGTTTCTTCTTCCACCGCTTCGGAGAGTTGCGAAGCAAAACGGTCGCGGATGCGGGCAATCAGTTCTTCGGGATAGAAAGGCTTGGCGAGGTAATCGTTGGCACGGAGCTGGAAGCCTTGGAGACGGTCGGCTTTGTCGCTGCGGTCGGAGAGGAAGAAGATGAGGACGTGCTTGTCCGACTCGCGGATTCGTTCGGCTACCTCAAAGCCGTTCAGACCGGGCATGTTGATGTCGAGCAAGACGAGGTCGGGCTTGACAATGGGGAATTGTTCGAGGGCGATCGTGCCGTTTCCGGCATAGGTTACCTCGTAGCCTTCGTTTTCGAGAAAGCGTTTCAGAAGCATGGAGTACTTCAGGTCATCGTCGGCGAAAAGAATCTTTAGGGGGGACATCATTACTAATTACTAATTATAAATTAAAAGTTAAGAGAGAGAGGGCACTTATTGGGGGATGTGGATTTCGAGGGTGGTGCCTTTGCCGGGCTGGCTTGTCAGAGAGACATCTCCGCGGTGGGCTTCGACAAGTAGTTTGACGTAGCTCAGACCCAGGCCGATACCGGGAAGGGAACGGTCGGGCAGATTGCTGCTGCGATAGAACTTATCGAATACGCGGGCTTGCTCGGAGACGGGGATGCCGATGCCGTTGTCAGAGACTTTGAGGATCAGCTGATGGTCGTGCATGAGACAGGTTATCAGGATGTGGACAGAGGGGCCGGAGTACTTTACGGCATTCTCTATCAGGTTGCTGATGATATTGGCTATGTGCACGGGGTCGGCGGTGACGAGGAGGGGGGCGGCGAGTTGCGTTTCAAAGGTCACTTGCTTGCCTTCGGGAGTGTGTTGCAGGCGTATCAGTTTCTCTACTACAGGCTTCAGATCGAAGGTGGCGAGGGAGAGTTGGGTTTGCTCGTCGTCGGCACGGGTCATGTCGCGCAGCTTTTGCAGATAGGCGGAAAGGTTGTCGAGTTCGAAGATGGAGTCGCGCACCACTTCGTCCATCGCTTGTTCGTCGGTGCGCAAGGTCTTGTCGTTGAGAAAAGAGACGCACATCTTGAGGGCTTGCACGGGGCGTTTCAGTTCGTGTATCATGGTGTTGACAAAGCTTTTGCGCAGTTCGTCAATGCGGCGTTGCTTCAGAATGGTCTTAATCTGAAGCCAAAGGCAGACTGCCAGCAAGAGTATCAGGAAGAGGCTGCCGAGAAGCTGCCAGCCCATGCGCAGCAACAGGGTATGGGGCATTACTTGTACATCTATCTGCACCAACTCGCGCTTCATGGGGTTATAGGGATAGACTACGCGGACGGCGGGGCGCAAGCGGCTGCCGAACCGTTCCACGGTTTCCACCCACTGAAAAAGTGTATCTTGGGGTGTAATCAGTTCGGTATGGAAGGTCATGCCGTCGAGCCTCGTGGCAAGCACCGAGTCGAAGCGCTGCAAGGTGAAGGGAACGTCCACCTGCAACAGGTAGGCAGACATCGCATGACTGAAACTCATGTCCAGCAGAAACCTGTTTTGGTCGCGTATCACGATTGTATCCTGATAGGCAATGCTGTCCTTCGCCACACCGGGGATGGGAGTGCCCGCCTGGACGGCTGCTTCCAGTTTCCCGGCAGCGTCACCGGTCACGGCGCCGACGACATAAATGCGCGTACAATGTTCTTCAGGCAGGGCCATCGAGTCCGCCTTGCTCATCTCCATATTGATGCTGGATTTGAAAAAGGAAGCATTCGACTTGCCGAACACCTTCTTGGGTTGTTTCTGCCGGATGGAGTCGTTCAGCGCCACGGCTTCCATCACCCGTTGGCATATCTCGCCGGCATATTCTTCGTTCTTATACTGATACTGGTTCCACAGCCAATAGCCCTGCCCTGCCGTCAGCAGCAGCATAGATATCAGCGACAAGGCCCACACGATCTTAATCCTTCGTTCCATTTCTCTCGCATTCGTTTTGTACTGCACAAAGGTAGTCCTTTCCGGGAATCAGCTGTACGCGCGAGGCGGATATTTTGGACGGAGTAATATTTCAGTAATAACTTTCGAGGGCGAAGAGAGGGAATTCCGCATAGATTTGCAGAGGAATCAAATAGTAAAGAACTTGTTTCACCACAGATTACACAGATTAACACAGATTGAAGAAACGCAGATTATTTATATAGCAGAGCTCTCTTTGCGGAAATCTGCGTTAATCTGTGTAATCTGTGGTGAACTAAAAGTGAAAAGAAGATGAAAAGAAGAATCTCACTCACCGCATTGCTGGCGCTCACAGCGCTGACGATGCAAGCACAAGTCAACATCAGAATCGGTACCGGAAAGACCTTCCGCAAAGACACCATCGACCAGGCGGTGTATAGGGTGCAATACGAAGTGGACGGCTGCACGGACACACTGAAGAAGGAACGCTTCCAGGAAACGATGATGCTGGAAGTAGGCAGAAAGTGTTCCAAATTCTACAGCTACACCAAGTTCGTAGGCGACTCGGTGCTGGCTGCCGACATCGCCAACAACGTTTCGCGCGAGGTGATGATAGAACACAGCAAGCAGTTCGGAGACAGCAGGCTGAACGAACAGATTTACAAAAGATATCCCGCAGGAAAAATAACCACCCTCGACGAGATAGCAGGAGACATCAACCGCCTGCGCTGCGAAGAAACGGAAGAACGCCCGGCGTGGACGCTGACCGCGGACACGGCAACCATCCTTTCGTACCTCTGCACCCGAGCGGAATGCCGGTTCAAAGGAAGGGAATGGACGGCTTGGTTCACTCCCGATATCCCGTCCAGCGAAGGTCCGTGGGAGTTGTTCGGACTGCCCGGACTGATATTGAAGGCCACGGACAGCGAAGGGCACTACACATTTACCTGCACCGGCATAGAGCAATGCCGCGACGTCCGCCCGCTACTCTTCGACGGCAGAGACTACGAACCGGTGAACCGCAAGGCGTACAATAAAATCCACGAACGGTATTATGCCGACCCTATTGGTTTCATCGCAAGCAGCGCCCCCAATGTCAGCATTACGATGAGAGACGACCAGGGAAACCCAACGAAAGCCCCGAAGAATATGCCTTATAACCCGCTGGAACGGGAATAATAAAGCAACATTATATATCGCTGATAATAAAGCATCTGAATCTCCCCGGTGGAGAGCAGTCCGTTCCCCGGTGCCGAAGGGGGCATTCCCCGGTGCCGAAGAGGGCGCTCCCCGGTGCCGGACAAACAGCTCCACAGGGAGGTATCTTAAATATCCTGATATCTCATGATAAAGAAAACCATATCACTGCTTCTGATAGCCTTGCTTGCAGCAATAACCGTCCGGTTGCAAGCACAAACCCTAAGCGGGATTGTGACCGATGCCGAAAACCGCCAGCCTTTGGAAGGAGTTATGATCAGCCTGCTGCGCCAGGGCACAACGATAGATTATGCACTGACCAATGCCCACGGCCACTACTCACTGCCCTGGAAGCATAGCGGCAACTTGCAAGTCTCCGCCTCCCTGCTGGGCTATCGCAGGGAGATGCGCGACGTCCGCCAGGCGGGGCGGCTGGACTTCGCCGTGCAGCCCGAAGCCATCGTACTGAAAGAAGTCTTGATACGTCCGGGGCGCATCAATACGCGGAAAGATACCGTCCGGTACGACCTGGCACAGTTCGCCTCGTCCCGGGACGTGCACATCAAAGACGTGCTGAAGCGTCTGCCGGGGGTGGACGTAGAGGAAAACGGACAAGTGAAGTACAAAGGAAAGGCCATCGACCACTACTTTGTAGAAGGGATGGACGTCACCGGCGGACGCTACAACCAAATAAACAACAACCTCAGCGCCCGGGCGGTGAAGTCGGCGGAAATCATGGAGAACTACCAGTCGGTAAAAGCGCTGAAAGGCAAAATCAGTTCCGACGAAGTGGCGCTAAACCTGAAGCTCGACCCGAAAGCCCGCGACCAATGGATAGCGAACGCCACACTGGGAGCAGGCCGGAGCGACGGAACACCGGAAACAAGCCCCGGACAAGGCAGCGGAAAAAGCAGCAGTGGCGAACTCCTCTGGGACGTCTCCGCCAACGCCCTGCAACTGGGCAAGGGCAATCAAAGCGTCTACAACTACAAAACGAACAATGCCGGCCGGGACCTCAGCCGCGAGCAAAGCGTACTGATAAACAATGCTTCGCAGGACATCCCCCTCTCCCACTTCCTCTCCCAGCCCGGCATCAGCGCCCCGCTCGATAAAGAACGGTTGCTCTTCAACCGGACACATACACTGAACGGCAACCGGATGTACAAATGGAACGACGAGCGCTCCCTGCGCCTGCAAGCCGGATATACCCACGACCGCATCAGTCAGCAACGCGGCAACACGCAGACCTATTACCAGCCGGACGACACCCTGACCATGGAAGAATCCTACCGTTACCGCCTGCTCACCGACGCCGCCCATGCCGAAGCACACTACGAAGACAACAACGCCCACCACTATCTGGCAAACCGCTTCCTCGTGGAAGGTGAAATCAGCCGGGGCACTTCCCGCGAACTGCAACAAACCATCCGCACCTCGCAACTGACGGCAAAGAACTTCTTCAACCTCATCCGCAACGGAGAACAGGCAACCTGGGAGTTCAGCTCTGCCACACAGTATGCCTATCTGCCCTCTTCGCTGTCGCTCCCCGACGGACGAAGCCGCTTCCGCCAACAGAATCTTTATAGCGACAACAAAGCCAGTTACCTGAAGAAGCGCAACGGATTCACCCGCCAATATACCGCCGGCGCACAAGGCGAGTGGGCCACGATGAAGTACCGCTTTCCGTCGGACGAAGCCCTCCGCCCCCTATCGGATGAAACCTTCGATGCCTCCAACCTCTCCCTCTATCTCTCCCCCTACTACCAGCTGGAACGGGAGCGCTGGCTGGGCAGCATCACCCTGCCCCTGAACTTCAAACGATACTTTGCCAGGCAACGGTCGCTCGTGTTCTTCAACCCCTCGCTCTACCTGCGCTATCAGCTCGATTACCATTGGCGCTTCTCCCTCTACGGCAGCCTGACGCGTTCGGCAGGAGACGCCACCGACCTGTGCCCTTTCAGTTATCAGACAGATTATCGCACGTGGCGGAATGCGAGCGGACTGTTCCCCGTCAGCACCCGGCAGCTCTACAACCTCTACGGAGAATACAAGAACACCGTGCAAGAATTCTTCGTCACCGCCACCCTCGCCTACCAACGCACGCGCTACAACACCCTGACCGAACAAAGCATCTCGGACAGCACCATCACCTACACTCGCCGCCCGCACACCAACCATGCCGAAAACTGGTCACTGTCCAGCACCCTCTCCAAAGGTTTCTTCGACTGGAACCTGAAAACATCCCTCAACCTGCAACTGAGCCGCAGCACCGGGCAGCAACTGACGCAAATCGCAAGCTCCCCGGCAGAGGAATCCGGCAACAGCCTGCTGCAAAAGTATCGCTACGACTATCTGCAGGTAGAGCCCAAACTCATTTGGTCGCCCGTCTCCGCCTTCGAAGCCGAATACCATGCCACCATCGGCTACGGCGGCAGCAAGATAGGCACCAATACGCACCTCACCCCCCTACTCGACGTCGTTCAGCGCCTGCATCTCACCTTCAGTATCGGGCACGTCGACCTTCGCCTTTCCGGGGAACATTACCGGAACGACCTGAACAACGATACGCATCTCAACACCCTGTTTGCCGATGCATCGCTTATTTATAAGACAAAGAAGTGGCGGCTGGAAGCCAGCCTTAACAATCTGTTTAATAAGAAGGAATATGCCTACACGCTCTACTCTGCCACGCAAAGCAGCACATCATGGCTGAATATACGTCCGTGCGAGGCAATGGTAAAGGCGAGTTATCAGTTCTAAAATGCCTTTATCCCTGCATAGACCAGCATCCCCACTATCGTCAATACCCCTATCAGTATCGGGGCATTGATGTGGGTGACACGCTCGGCGCGCTTATGCCCGCTGACTTTGACGAACAAGCGGTAGATGATGTAAGCTCCCGTCAGCCCGACGAGTGTGCCTACCAACAAATCGCCCGGATAATGGACGCCGAGATATACGCGCGAATAGCAAGTGAGCAGCGCCCATGCCATCATGAAAACCGTGAGCCACTGCTTGCGGAAGAGAAAGAAGATGAAGAATGCCAAGCCGAACGTATTCGCCGCATGGCACGAAGGAAAGCCGAAGCGTCCGCCGCGGCGCCCATCTACAATGTGCACCATCTCCGAAATAGGATTACCCAGATTGGACGGGCGCAGGCGCTCTACATAAGGACGTATCAGCGTGGCGCACACCTGGTCGGCAAAGGTGATGGTGAGCGCCAACCCTATCATGCAGAGAAGCGTCACTTTCCAATGAAAATTGCGCAGCATCACATACCAGATGGCGGCATACATCGGAATCCACACCCATTTGCCACTATATGCACTCATGAAATAATCGAAGAAGGTACTGTGCATCCGGTTGATGAAAAGGAAAATATCGGTATCTATCTCTACCGCCCTGTTCAGGAGTTCCATGAGTAGTTCCATATCTTATCTTTTAGCAATGTCGTCGTATAATTTCTGCAGATAGGCTTCGCCCCGCGGCAGGTTTGTTCCCTTTGCCGTTCCTTCATCCACCACCACAGCACCGGCCTGGTTGTTGTATATCACCTGATTATCCGCCGTCACCACGCCAAAGGCATCGGGCACGGTGAAGAATGCAAAGTGGGGAGAATCCGGATTCATCATATCTTTACTGAAAGTAAATTCACCGTGAGGCAACTCCAACTGCGCCAACAGTGTGGCAGCAATGTCGTGCTGGGAACCATATACATCGATACGTCTCGGTTCGCGGATGGCACCGCCTATCATCAGCAGAGGTATCTGATAGCGCTCTACAGAAAGGTTATTGATGTGTTCGGGATAAGCTCCCAAATGGTCGGGCACCAACACAATGACCGTATTCTTCCACTGCGGCAGCTCGCGGAAGTGCTGCACAAAGGCACCCACACAACTGTCCGTATAGGCAAAAGCATTCAGACGGTCGTTCTCCAGGCGACGGTAAGGAACCTCGAAGGGCTCGTGACTGCTGGAAGTCTGCAACACACGGAAGTGGGGAGCATCTTTCTTTTCCATGCTATTTTCGATAGCTTCGGTTTTCAAATCGTCCAGCAACTTATTGAACACAAGATGGTCGTGTACGCCCCATTTGCTCAAACGCTCTGTTACGGGGAAGTTCTGATCGGAAACGATGTTTTGGAATCCCGATGACATCAGGTAAGAACGCATATTGGTAAAGTCGGCGTCACCACCGTAATAGTATTTTGTACTGTAACCTGCTTTCTTCAGGCTGCCTGCAATAGCGGGCAAAGACTGCGTCTTGCGCGGATACTTCATGATGCTGGTGGTGGGCTGCGCAGGATATCCGCTCAATATAGACACCAGGCCACGGTCTGTACGGAAACTATTGGCATAGAAGTTTGTAAAGAGTACACCCTCCTTGCTCAAGCTATCCAGATGAACAGCAACATCAGGCTCACCACCCAAAGAAGTCATCAACTTGGAAGAGAAACTTTCCAAGATGATAAAAATCACATTGGGACGACTGGTTGTAAATAAGGTATGCAACGAATCAGCAGATTGCTGCAAGGAATCCAGGGAATTAGTCACCTCGGTATTCCTCTTCAGGACAGCCGGATCGACCAGATCCCTGAAAATGCGGTCAGCCTCTTTAGCCTCCATAAAACGGTACTGACTACTGAAATCTTTCAGTTTGGAAAGAGACTCCATCAGGCTGAATGCCGGGTTGATGGCAGCATGGTTCAGCCGTTGGTCGGCACTGTAATACACCTTTCCCACATTCATGGTAGATACCGTAAATCCGCCGCGGATAGGAATAAACAGCAGCCCTGTCATCAGCAACAAAATGCCCGACATACGCAGGCGGCGATAAGGCAACTTCATCCGCAGCAACTGTTTCTTCTGCAACAGGCAAGCATAGAAGATGCCGTAAAGAAGCATTGCGTAAACAGCCATAGCAATCACTGCCCCTGCCACTACCCAAAAACTGACGCTCGCCACAGCATCTGTGGGAGAAGAAATAAAATAGAAAATCGGTGTGGTATCCAGACGGAATCCCCAGAAATCATATAGTCCTAAATCGACAATAAAAATGATGGAAAGCAGAATGGATATGAAGATGAAATAGCTGCACCAGATGCGGTAAAGATGTTTGGAAAGTGTCCATGCGGAAGCAATGAAGAGAAAACCGGGAATAACAGTCAGATAACCTGCCAATGACAAATCCAACGGTAACCCGTGCAGAATAACTTCAAACCAATCAGTACACGAAGCATTCGGATACAATGAATGGTAGAACATCATAAAAAGCGGTTTCTGCAATGCAAATATGCAGACAAACAAGAAGTATGTTTTAATGAATCCTATAAGCCTTTCTCTCATCAGTGCTTTTCTTATATACAATATAGAGCGCAAAAATAAATGTTTTTATTCTATTAATCGCTAACATTGTTCACTTTTTATGATGATAGACAGGCTTATAGGATATTTTAAGTTTATCCGTTCACGCGTTTGTAGTCCTCAAGGAACTTCTTCAAACCGGAATCGGTCAAAGGATGGTTGAGCAAACCTTTGATGGCGGAAAGCGGGCAGGTGGCTACATCAGCACCTACTTCCAGGCACTGGATGATGTGCGCCATGTGGCGGATAGAGGCTGCAAGTACCTGAGTAGTATATCCGTAGTAGCGATACATTTCTACAATCTTGCCCACCAGTGCAATGCCGTCTTCGCTGATATCATCGAGACGCCCCACAAACGGAGAGACATACGTTGCACCGGCTTTGGCCGCCAGCAATGCCTGTCCCACGGAGAATACTAATGTACAATTAGTTCGGATACCTTTGCCTGAAAAATATTTAATGGCTTTGATGCCCTCGGCAATGCAAGGCACCTTCACTACAATGTGCGGATTCAGGGCTGCCAGCTCCTCACCTTCCTTAATCATGCCCGCATAGTCGGTGGCAATGACTTCGGCGCTGACGTCGCCCTGCACTATATTGCAGATATCCACATAATGCTTACGCTGGTTTTCTACTCCCTTAATACCCTCTTTCGCCATGAGCGAAGGATTGGTGGTGACTCCGTCGAGCACGCCTAAATCATAGGCTTCCCGAATCTGGTCCAAGTTGGCTGTGTCAATAAAGAATTTCATGATATAAACGGTTATAAATGTTGATGTACAAATATAACGGTTTATATCATAAATAGTTCCCGGTAAATCCCTATTATTTCAGTCCGGCAGATTAGCGGTTGCGCTTCAGGAACAGGCGGTTGGTAATAGTGCCGGGCAGTTCGTGCTCATAATGGGTCACCATAATCATCGTCTTGTCCTGCCGGCGGCAGAATGCTTCGATAATCTTCTTCACCCGGCGACGGTTGTAGGTATCCAGCCCATGCAGCGGTTCGTCCAGTATCAGCAGTTCGGGGTCTTTGACGAAGGCGCGCGCCAGCAGTGCAAGGCGTTGCTCGCCGCTGGAAAGTTGCAGGAAGGGTTTGTCTTTCAGGGCAGCAATACCGAAAATATCCATCCACCATTCGCATATGGACATCTGTTCGGCATGAGGACGCTTGTACAACCCGATGCTGTCGTGCAGACCCGATGCCACAATCTCGATGGCAGGCAGGTTCTTCAGATAGGCGCGGTGCATTTCCGGGCTGACGTAGCCGATGTGTTTCTTGATCTCCCAGATACTCTCCCCCGTTCCGCGTTTCCGTCCGAAGAGGCTGATGTCGCAGGCGTAAGACTGGG
The DNA here is from genome assembly GCA_030843315.1 of Bacteroidaceae bacterium. GTDB lineage: Bacteria > Bacteroidota > Bacteroidia > Bacteroidales > Bacteroidaceae > Bacteroides. Next base: position 67,693 of record JAUUPT010000011.1, read on the forward strand.
GATTATCGGCACAGACCAGGCTGAGCAAAGTAGATTTTCCGGCACCGTTCTCTCCACTTAATGCCCACTTCTCTCCGCGCATCACGGTCCAGTCAAGGTCTTTCAGGATGGTGCGGTCGCCATAGCGGATGCTTACCTTATTCAATTTCACGACTTCGTCCGAAGTGAAGTTGACGTTGTCGTAAGGCAAGTCGAGGATGCGTTGCTGCAATTCGTCCAGTGCAGCGGCTTCTTCCCGGATGCGGACAGTATCGTGTGCTTGGAATGCTTGCAGATAGGCTTCGCGTTCCATCTTTCCACCTACCCGCATCGCATCGACGGGCACTACGTGGGTGATGAACGAAGGTATATCGTCCAGCATGGAGAGTATGAGAACTATTTGCAGGGAACCCATCCGGGTAAGTTTCTCCAGGAGATTGAAGAGCAATTCGCGTGTAGGAGCATCCAGCCCGATAAAAGGATTATCCATCACAAGTATACGGGGGGCGGTAAGCAGGGTTTTCGTCAACTGAAACTTGCGCAGCTCGCCGCTGGACAGGAGAATGATTTTCTTGTCGAGCAACGGCTCGATGCGGAATAATTCGAAAAGCTGTTGCTGCAAGGCGGTGTCTTTCACTTCGCCCAGCATTTCGCGCACTTCGGGAGCATCTTCCTGGTCGTGCGCATTCCAGCGCTGCTGATAGTAATAGTTGGCATCGGCCGCACCGTAAGTATCACGGAAGGCGATGTACTTGATATTATCATAAACGGTCTTTGTGGCGGATGGAGAGAAATCATAGGCCAGTTCCCCTTCGCGCAAGGGGTATTTGCTCGTAAGCATATCTACCAGAAGGCTTTTTCCGCCCCCGTTCGGCCCCACAATAGCAATGTGTTCGCCTGCCAGGAAATCAAGGGTTACGGGTTCGGCCAAACGAACAAGCGGGTTGCGCACCACGCTCCCCGCTATGTTTATAGTATGTTGTTGCACCATTTTTAAAGAACTTTGTTTAATAAACGGCGCAAAGATACAACAAATTGCTAATCATTAATCACGAATCACTGATATATTATCATCGCCGACTGTGCCGGAACCACCACTTCAGGTCCGTAAAGCGTACCCAAACCCTGCTCATTAATGAGTCCGTCCTTGCAGACTACGGTGTATTTGCCTTCGGGCACCGAGAGCTTGGCAAACTCCTTACGCGCATTCAGCACTACGATGATATTGCTCCACGCATCGCCGTTCGCATTGTCTTTCAGTCGATAAGCTATCAGGTTGCTGCCTTCTACCGGAAGGAATTCCAGATGTTTGCGCACCAGGTCGGCATTGCCCATGCGGAAGGCGGGGTGATTCTTGCGAAGCTGTATCAAACCTTTGTAATAAGCAAAGACATCGGCATGCTCCGTCTTGCGCTTCCAGTCGATGGCATTGATGGAATCGGGGCTTTCGAAACTGTTGTGCACACCTTTCTTATCGCGCATCACTTCCTCACCGGCATAGATAAAGGGTACGCCCTGCGAAGTAAAGACGGCTGTTTGTGCCAGTTTGTCGAGTTTGGCCAGTTCGGCAGGAGTGATTCCGGGAACGCTGGCATTCAGTCTGTCCACCAAACACATATCATCGTGGCAAGAAACGTAGCTAATCATCTGCGTAGGTTGCTCGGCCCACGGAGCCTTGCTATAATTTACAGAATCGTTATTGATTTGCGGATGCTTGATTGCGCCTACAATACCAAACTTGATGCTCTCTTCTCCTCCGGGAAGTCCGGCAAGGAAAGCGCCCTGATGATTATCGCTGAACGGGCCGCGCAAGCCGTCGCGCATTTCGTCGGAGAAGGCGGCAATGCCCGGCATCTTATAAGTATTCGCCTTCATCGCCAAAGAATCTTCCGGCATCTGTGGAGCCGATGCAGCCCAGCCTTCACCATATATAAAGATAGAAGGATCTATCGCCGTGGCAGCCTGACGGATTTCGTTCATCGTCTCTATGTCATGAATCCCCATCAGGTCGAAACGGAAGCCGTCGATATGATATTCGTTGATCCAATGTTGCACGGATTCTATCATATATTTACGCATCATGGGGCGGTTGCTGGCGGTTTCGTTGCCACAAGCAGAGCCGTCGGCATACGTTCCGTCCGGGCGCTGACGATAGAAATACCCCGGGGCTGTAAGTTCAAAGTTACTGTTGGAAGTGTTGAAGGTATGATTGTAGACTACATCCAGCACCACGCGGATACCGGCTTTGTGCAAAGCCTGCACCATCTGCTTGAACTCACGGATGCGGACTTCCGGTGTATAAGGGTCGGTGGAGTAAGAACCGTCGGGCACATTATAGTTCTGCGGATCGTAACCCCAGTTGTATTTGTTTTCGTCCAGCCGGGTTTCGTCTACCGAAGCATAATCATAAGAAGGAAGAATATGCACATGCGTGACGCCCAACTCTTTCAGATGGTCGATGCCGGTAGCCAGCTTATCCGGGTTCACAGTACCCTGCTCGGTTAGTGCCAGAAACTTGCCTTTGTGCTCAATACCGGAAGACGGGTCGACAGAAAAATCACGATGGTGCATCTCGTAGAGTATCACATCCGCCGGCGATGCCAATGCGGGGCGTTTATCATCTGCCCAACCTTCGGGGTCGGTCGATTTCATATCTATAACCGCCGCACGCTTGCCGTTCACCCCTACCGCTTTGGCATTGATGCCCGGAGTATCGCCCATCCACTTATCCTTGATCTTTACATTGAATGTATAGAATTTGCCTTTCAGGTCTTTTTCAACTATGGCTTTCCAGGTACCTTCCACTGAGGGTTCCATCGTAATGGTTTCGTAGGCATGCCCTCCGTCTCCTGCTTCAAACAACATCAACCGGACTTCATCCGCTGTAGGTGCCCACAGCGTGAATTGTGTTTCGGCAGGCGTATATTCCATTTCAGTCAACTTGTCCGAGCGGACAGGATAAAGTTCGTACGAAGAGTATTCGTTCTTCGCGGGAGCGCAGCTGACAACTGTTGTTGCAGCCACTCCGATAATGGCAAGTTCATTTAGCTTCATGATATTCCAGGTATTAATTTACAAGATTCAGAGATTATGGTTGTTTCTTTACGTTATATGATTACTTCTTTACTTTATCGGGATTCTTGGCGATGAAGTCTTTCCAGCCGTGATACCCCTTCTCCACTGCCGGACGCCCCATTTGCAGGAAGTGGCAGTAGGCGGCGGCAAGTCCGTCGGTGGCATCCATAAAGGTAGGCATATCTTCTTTGGGGAAGTGCAGCATACGTTGCAGCATATCCGCCACCTGCTCCTTGGACGCCTGCCCGTTTCCGGTGATTGCCATCTTTATCTTCAGCGGAGCATATTCGGTGATGGGAATGTCGCGGCTCAGTGCCACCGCCATTGCTACGCCTTGTGCGCGTCCCAACTTTAGCATGGACTGCACATTCTTTCCGAAGAAAGGGGCTTCGATGGCAAGTTCATCGGGCAGATAGCTTTCGATGATGCTCAACACCCGCTCGTGAATATGGCGCAACTTCAGGTAATGATTGCCGAACTTGCGCAGGTCGATGATGCCCATGGCTATCATTTCGGGCTTTACACCCGTCACGCGCAGCACTCCGTAGCCCATAATGGTAGTACCGGGGTCGATGCCTAAAATAATTTTTTCTTTGACAGGCTGTATCACTCTATTACCTCCATCAATGTAGGAAACCCAACGACTTTGTTGCCAAAGATCCTCAGCAATTCCCCATTCAGATTTACTCCCTGCTCCTGATGCCAGCGATGCAGTTTGGCGGAGTCTTCTATCTCAAACTGAACAGAGTAGCAGACACTTCCCTCTTCAATATGACTCAATATACGGGATATTCGCGGAGTGTGCAGCGTTCCGTATTTCTCTACTTCGGGCAGATAGTATTCCTGCATCCAAATCAGGAAGTTCTTATCCTGTCCTTCCTCCACATGATAGGTAGTATTATATATCAGCATAATCAAAATTTCAATTTGTTTCGCAAACATAGCAATTATTTCAGAATAATGCATTATATTTGCGCCATCAAAAATGCGGGTACTTCCGCAAACGTTAGCAACGGGGCGTTAGCTCATCTGGCTAGAGCGCGACACTGGCAGTGTCGAGGTGATCGGTTCGAGTCCGATACGCTCCACTTTAAGTATCATAGATGCTTATCAATAACAAAGCAGAGCATTCAATATCAAATCATTAGCTGATATTAAATGTTCTGCTGTATTTTTTCAGTACTGCCTATTACAAAAACAATCGGTATATTGTATTACAATGCTATCCTACTTTCCTCGAATTGTCGGATTTAAATTTATACATCCCTGTCTCTTTTGAAATTCGGCCAAGCACTATCCATTTATTAATATTGTTATCGTTTGCCCATCGTACGTAATCCCTTTGTATGAGATATGGATCCATTCTGACTTTTGGAGCTGTATTCCATTGCTTATTGGGTATTAATGCACTTGCAGCATATTGGTTGGCTTCCTTTTCTTCGGGAGCCTCTTCGTATCCTTCAATGCTTATCTTTAAATCTCTTTCATCGTTTAAGTGCAACTCGATATGCCCTAATTCATGCAATGTATCAAAAGCTAAATGATCAATCATGTTATACCGCATTGTGAGCACAATAGAAGGTATTCCATTATCCATAAAAGAAAATCCATCAACTGATGCTTTTTCTACTTTAGGAACGATATTGAATTTTATGCCGTAGGAAGAGAATATCTGTTTAATTTTCTCTACTGTATTTTCGTTCTCATTAAAAGCGAGTTTCAACTCTGAAATCAATTCTGCATTTCTTGTTTTATCATACACTCCTGTAACCTCGGTTTTACCTGATTGATATTTTGCCAATAACACCCATGTCATAAGCATTCTGTCATCCAATCCTGTTTTCAAGGATTTTTTAAATTTTCCTGTTGCCAATTGTAATTCTGCCGGTTCGGGTAAATTCAACATCACCTTCAATCTATCCAACAATTCTACAAAAGGCTTTTCTGTGTTAATTAGCAATCTTTCAACTACAGTTTTGACATCAAAGGAAATATCATAGTCGTTTATTTCATTCTCCGCTTCAATCTCCTTTAACTCCCGATTTTCTATAGCCCTGATATCATAATCATATTTTGTTTGAAGGTTAACCCATGAGATTGAAGATATGCCTAATGCTTTTTCAAACTTATCGGCAATCAACATGGTAACGCTTCTTTTTCCTTTAATAATTTCATTAATATGAGAGGGCTGCATATCGACAGACTTAGCAAACTCCTTTTGAGTGATCCCGCGTTCTGTCAATTCGTTCTTTAATATTCGTCCGGGATGAGTCGCCATAAACGGGACTCTTCTTTCATTTCTTTTTTCCATAATGCGTTTCATTTAATTCAATTATGGTTATTCTGATTCCATTTTCGTATTCTGCAAATAATAACCGTTCAACCCTTCCGTTCATTATTCTAACAGAACTTAGACCTATATGTTTTAATGCTTCATAATGCAAAAAACTGTATGACTTTAAATCATTGGCACAGCTTGCAGCATCCATATAGTTATATACATCAATTAAAGCACGCATAAATGCTTTATCTTTGGATAGCTTCTTATATTTATGATTCTTCCCAGTAAAAATAAGTTCTTCCAGATCTTCATCTTCAAAGGATATCTCCATCTATTTTTTCTTAAGACTACAAAGATACGAAATAAATTCCATGTTTTTGGTAATTTCTCATCGTTTATTTCATTCACAGTAGTTCTTGGTGAATCTTTTCTTGTTAATCTCTTTGCAATGTTCTATCTTTGGCACAACTAAAAAACAATTCAATAATGAAAGCTACAGATAATACCGGATTACTCGATAATATGAAAGACGGTTTAGAAGAATCGAGAGAGAAACAGCTTTTTTCGAAACAGTATTTTTCGGAACAGCATTTTTCGCATGAAGCGTGGCATGTAAGTCAGCAGATGGATGGAAGAGTGAAGCCTACTACAGAAACTGCTGGTATGCCAGTCAATCATGATGAAAATCTGGAACACGAAGCAGACGTGATGGGGGCAAAGGCAAACGAAACTTGTATTAAGGAGTAAGGGACAAGAAAAGTTTTTTAGCATATAGATTTTATACATTTGCCGTGTATAGTAAATCTTATATTGATTAGTTCATTCACAAGTTTCCTTGCGTCATTCACACGGACAACCCTGCATTTCCAATAATTATTTTCTATATCTTTTCGTACCCGTATATCTTTGCAGCGTAAGCTTACAGAGATAGTTAATTGATAGGCGGGTTCCGAAAAGCCTTCAAGAGAGTAGGAAATATAATAAATTAAATTATGGCAGCAATAACTCCTATTTTTGATGGGTTTGAAATCACAATCAGTCAACACCAATGGAAACACGACACTGGACAGAATGGTTCAAAGTGGCAATCACACAATGCGGAAGGGCTAAAGAGATATATACAGCAAGAGATTATTCCTCAAATCACAACACCCTTGACGACAAATACGTTTTACGTAACTGATCTGTTGAAAGATTTTAAGAAATATGGATATAAAAGTAGCAATTCTAAAGATGATATAGTTACAATTGCAATAAATATTTATGCAGCAGAGAGTAAACTTGAAGTTCTTCATTGCTTTCCAGAGAGTAGCTCCCCTAAAATGCAATTAGGGATTGGTACTAAAACAGGAACTAATGATATAGTAAAATTTACGTCATAAATAGGATGACTATTTTTCTTTTGTGAATTACAATAGGCATCTAAGAATTATATGACATATAAAAGATATAGTATATATAATGCATCTCAAGGCTATAAGAATAACAGATGTTCCGGATATGCTCTTACTTTTATTTTGGTAGAAATATTCTCATATCATAATTATCATATAAAGTGCAGTGCCAATGATAAAAACTTAGGAGTGTATTTTTATGATGTTCTATGTGTATATCAAGAGGAACTGTTGCAAGAATGCATACCGAAGAGTGTTAGTATACGATTTGTAAGATCTCCGGCAAACATAGTCAAAGGAACTTGCATGATATTACCTTCAACTATTGTGCATTATTGCTCTTTATTGGGATTATCACCGATTTTATTTTACTCTTCGGAAAGAAAGAGTATTTTCCAGACTGAAATCTTTGAGGAAGATTGTAGCAGAATGAAGGAAGCACTTTGTCTGGTTAATGGATATGATGAATTTAAGCAGCAGGCCAAGAAATTCAAATATTTATTGGCATTAGTGCGATTTCAACATTGGGTTTCTTTGAAATCAACAGAGGAGGGATATTACCTTTATGATCCGGCACCAAAAGAATTTGGTGGTGGAGTATTCGGCCCGGAAACATTTGAAGCTATTTTACCTGAGATAACAAAGAAATACAACTCAAAATATTTCTATGACATTCTAATTGGGTTATGTCCCATAAAGAATTAGGTTATCCTACGTTATTTTGCGTAAAATAAGAACTATAGGATTTAAACTTCATATTTGAATCTCGAATTACTTCAAACTATAAAATAAGCCTCGGCTGAAAAGTCGGGGCTTTTCTTGTTAGTCTAATGGATCCCCAAGGAGTAAGGGACAAGAAAAAAATTAGTATATAGATTCTATGCATTTGCCGTGTATAGTAAGTCTTATATTTATTAGTTCATTCACAAGTTTCCTTGCGTCATTCGCACGGACAACCCAGCATTTCCAATAATTATTTTCTATATCTTTTTGTTCCCGCATATCTTTGCAGCGTAAGCTTACAGAGATAGTTAATTTATAGGCGGGATCCGAAAAGCCTTGGAAAGAGTAGGAAAGCAAACAAATATGATTATGAATATTATATACAAATCAACAATCCCCAATCCACGTATTTTAGTCCCACTCGCGGAATTAGACAAACCCGAAAATATTTTAGTAGCCGATAGTAATCCAGACGAAAGCATATACATAGAGTTGTGCCAATGCTGTTCAGTAATGTCTGTAGCATGGCTAAAATATAGAAAAACAAAATTCAACGATTTTAGCAAGGACGAACAAGACAAAATGGTTTTAACATTATTAAACAATGCATCTCCAGAACAACAGGTTGATTGGGGAAAGTCCACGATTGAGGGCACGATATGGGATATCAATGATATAAATCTCGCACAAGAAAATGCAAATATTTTAATATTTAATGAACGTCATGTAACTGCAGCCATTAGAGAAGGTAATGATTTCATTCAATTTGAACCTGAAAATGGAGAAGAACACAAATACACATTAAATGAATTTAAAATGCTATTTAGCGAAGCTATAATTGTTGTAAAGTAAATCTTGCGCAAAATACAGGATTCAGGTTTTATACTTGAATCCAAAATTACTTCAAGCGGTAGAATGAGCCTCGGCTGAAAAGTCGGGGCTTTTTATGCTATCTAACATTCAATTACCATAACCATATTAGTTTATTTATTCTTATTTTTACGAAATAATAAATGAAATAAATTCAAGTTATGGAAAAATCTAACGCTGAACCTCAGGAGTTTATTGTTGTAAATGCCGGGCTTTGCCTACTCTCACCATGGTTACATCGGCTATTTATTATGCTGGACTATCTGGACGATAGTAAGTGGAACTTTAAAGATGAAGAATCGCAGATTCGGGCTGTCTTTCTGTTGCAATATATCGCCAATGGAGAAGAAAAAGAGTACAAGGACACGGGACTGGAGTTTGTCAAGCTGCTTATAGGGCTTTCAACAAATACTCCCATCCCTCAACAAGTAGCTTTGACCGATAAAGAAAAACAGACTGCTGACAGCCTGTTAGAGGCGGTGAAAAGCAACTGGCCCAAAATGCAGCATACTTCAGCCGCAGCTTTTCGGATGAGCTTCATAGCCCGTACAGGACGCTTGGAGAAAAAGGAATATCAATGGATACTAACGGTGGACCGAAAAGCGTTCGACGTCCTGTTGGATAGCCTCCCGTGGTCATATAGAATGATAATGCGCCAATGGATGAAGATACCAATAGAAGTAAATTGGCACAATAGATAGAAATTTTAGCATCGTGGAAACAGGCTCTTACACACGCTCCACTTTAAAAACGAAAGTTCCTGATTGGGTATCCAGTCGGGAACTTTTGTTTTATATATAAGAGTTAACTACATACAGTGAATTTATAGAAAAGGCAAAGTGTACTCCGCGAAATTTGCGGAATATAAGCCTGAAAATAAATTGATAAATTGAGCTTTTCGGGAAGTGTTAATTTGGTGGTCTCTCTATGTAAGAGGTGGCACTAATAGCAGACAAATGTATATATTACCA
>JAUUPT010000108.1 GCA_030843315.1 Bacteroidaceae bacterium
CACCAGCAAGTCCCGCAGGTGCGAGGAAAGTCCGGTGATGAAGTGGCTGCCGTCGAAACCTTTGTTCAGTACGTCGTTCAGCAGCAGCAGGGCGTCGCTTACTTTATTCTCTATAAAGAAGTCGGTCAGTCTGAAGTAGTATTCGTAGTCCAGTACATTGAGGTTTTCTATCACACTCTTGTAGGTGATATGCCCACCGGTGAAGCTCACTACCTGGTCGAAGATGGACAAGGCATCGCGCATACCCCCATCGGCTTTCAGGGCGATGACGTTCAGCGCTTCCGGTTCGGCGGTGATGCCCTCTTTGGAGGCTACGTAAGCCAGATGTGCCACCGTATCTTCCACACCGATACGGCTGAAGTCGTATATCTGGCAGCGGGAGAGGATGGTAGGCAGTATCTTATGCTTCTCGGTAGTGGCAAGGATAAAGATGGCATGCCGCGGCGGTTCTTCCAGCGTTTTCAGGAAAGCGTTGAAGGCAGAGGCGGACAGCATGTGTACCTCGTCGATGATGTACACCTTATATTTACCTATCTGGGGCGGGATGCGCACTTGCTCCACCAGTTGGCGGATGTCATCCACCGAGTTGTTGGAGGCGGCATCCAGTTCGTGAATGTTGTACGAACGCTGTTCGTTGAAGGCGGTGCACGATTCGCATTGGTTGCACGCTTCGCCGTCTGCCGTGGGACTCATACAGTTGATGGTCTTGGCAAAGATGCGCGCGCAAGTTGTTTTCCCCACTCCGCGCGGACCGCAGAAGAGGTAGGCGTGTGCCAGCTTTCCGGTAGCGATTGCATTTTTCAGGGTAGTGGTCAAGGCACGTTGTCCCACTACCGACTCGAAGGTCGAAGGGCGGTATTTGCGTGCAGATACGATATAATTTTCCATATTCGGGATATTCTTGTTGTGCAAATGTACGCAAAAAAAAGAAATTTCTCAGTTATTCGTCTTATCTTTGTGCGCAAAGAAACGTATCCTTTGCGATAGGGATGGTCTCTTTCATTTTTAATTATTAATTTTCAATTCTCATTTTCTTATGGACAAACTTGCTTCTCTTTGGTCTTTTGTCCGCAAGCATAAGTATCTGATAACACTTGCGCTGTTTGCGGTGATTATAGGTTTTCTAGATGAGAACAGCATTGTGCGTCGCATGGGTTATACCCGCGAGGAAAGCCGTTTGCGCGAGGAGATTGACAAGTATCGCAAGGAATATGAAGAGAATACCGAACGCCTCAATGAGCTTGCTGTCGATTCGGGTGCTATCGAGCGTATTGCCCGTGAAAAGTATCTGATGAAGAAGCCGAATGAGGACATTTATGTATTTGAAGGAGACATCGAAGAATGAAACAACTTATACCTGCACTTTTCACCGTAGGCGCCGTGATGCTTTTGACGGGTGCCGCTGTTTATATCACCGGTTGGCCGCTTGCACCTTATATATATACTATCGGAGCCACAATGGTTGCTTTGGCGCAAATCAATTCGCCGTCTCCCAAGAAAAGCCCCACTATCAAGCGCCTGCGCCGTCAGCAAATCTTTGCCGCCCTCTTGTTGGTGCTTTCCGGTGCTTTCATGCTCTTTACGCGTGGCAACGAGTGGATTGCCTCCCTGACGATAGCCGCCGTTCTCGAACTGTACACTTCGGTGCGCATTCCCCAGGAAGAAGCAAAAGACTGATCTTTTTTCCTTTTTTCTTCTCTATCTGTGCCCCTCTGTGTGCTCCGTATGTTTCGTGAGCACCCTCCCCTCTATTGATTAAACATTGCGTTCCTCTCTTCGTTTATCCCCATACACCTTATCTTTAACGTGTAACTAACTAATTAAGGTATTATGGATAATGAAGAATTAAAGAACCATGCGGAAGCGATAGAGCTATCCTTCTACATGTCGGTAGTGATTGAAGATTTGAAGCGGGACGGAAAGTTTCCGGCGGTGCACATCTATGCTTGTACCCTGCGCTCTTTCGAGGCTTTTGCTGCGAGTGGCGGCAGCGGTTCGGGGCTGTTGCTGCACGAAGTGTTTACCCCCGGACGTCTGAAAGCGTATGAGAACTGGTTGCTGGCTGTGCGCGAACTGAGCCTGAACACGGTTTCCACTTATATGCGCACGCTTCAGGCGGTCTACCACCGCTGGATGCCGTTCGGCAGTCCGGGTTGCAACCCGAAATTGTTCGATGATGTGTATACCAAAGTTGTGTCTCAAACCAAGCGGGCGCTCACCGGGCAGCAGGTCAATAAGTTGATGTCTGCGGATATAGAGACCTTGCCCGAGGACTTGAAGCGCGTGTTTGCCTATTTTTTCTTGATGCTGTTCTTTCGTGGGATGCCCTTCATCGACCTGGCGCATTTGCGGAAGCGCGACGTGCAGAGCGGTAACATTATTTACCGCCGCCACAAGACTGGCAAGCAGATGACGGTACATATCCCCCGGGAAGCCGCAGGGTTGCTGAAAGAGTTTCGGGATAAGAATCCCCAGTCCGTTTATTTATTCCCGATATTGGATGTCCGGGTGCATGGTGCGCGCGAACTGTACGAATGCTATCAAACCGCCTTGTGCCGTTTCAATAAATCACTGAAACGGTTGATGCGCCTTCTCTTGCCGGGCGTTGCGGTAAGTTCTTACACAGCACGCCACACATGGGCTACGATTGCCTATCATATTGGCGTTCCTGTGGGCGTCATCTGCCAGTCGTTGGGGCATTCCTCCATTCGGGTTACGGAAACCTATCTCAAACCTTTCGAGAACAAATGGGTGGATAGAGCCAATCGTAAAGTGATTTCTACTGCGCTTAAACGCGGGCGGGGAAATTCTATGTTATGTAGTACATTGTAAGGCAATGAGTTGAGGTGATGATTACTTACCAAGTAACGGACTCTCTTTTTGCAAATGTGCTATATTTTTCGCATAAATACAAATAATAGCCAATAAATATTGAACGACAGACTGTATTTTTTTATGAAGGCACTCTAATTACCAACTATAAAACATCTTTTCTGCAAATTCTGCTTTAGCAAGTACGCAGAATGGCTTCTCCAATTTTACTATTGAAAACGGAGTTATCTCTCATTCTGCTTTATTGTACTGAAAAGCCCTTTGTTTTTCTAAACAATACAAACAGGAAACGCTTTTCCGGTTTGTATCGAATAGTAGCCTGCCGTTACTTGGTAAGTAATTCCCTCAAAGCGCCCGGTTCATGCCGGGAAAATTCAACCAACTCGGTAATACTATGATAAAGTGGCTAATTTTACTATCTATCCTTCTTGTGGAGATATGCCCTCTTGGAGCCCAAGAGAGGGTGGATAGTATTTGTTGCTGCCACCGGGAATCCCCGCCCCGCTTTGCCCTCAAAACCAACCTCCTTTATTGGGCAGCCTTTGCCGTTAACGCCGAAGCCGAACTCTACTTCAAAGACCGTTGGTCGCTCAACCTCGATTGGCAATACGCCTGGTGGAGCAACCGCAGCAAACACAAATACTACCGCATTGCCGCCATCAGCCCCGAACTGAGATACTGGTTTGCTTCCAAAGAAAACTTCCGTGGGCACTTCGGCGGTTTCTACCTGGGAACCGGACTCTACGAATTCATGGCGAAACCATCCCACGGCATTCAAGGTGAGTTCTTCATTGCCGGCGGACTGACTTACGGCTATATGTTCCGTCTGGGCAGGCGGCTGCGCATGGAACTTTCCCTAGGAGTAGGCTACTTGATGACCGAATACCGGCAATACCACTGGGACCGGGGATGCTATGTTTACGAGAAGACACAACGATATTCCTATTTCGGTCCGACAAAAGCTAAAGTCTCTCTGGTTTGGCCGCTCAACTGGTTTAAACGGAAGCCGAGAATAGAAATGTGATGAGAATCCTTATGAGTATACTGACGACGTGCCTAATACTGCTATCCGGTTGCGAACGCAATGATTTGTGTTACGATCATCCGCATGAAAACCTTCATGTAACGGTGGTGTGGGATTCCCTGCCGCAGGAATTGCAGCAGTCCTTGCCCGAAGGCGTACGTGTCTCCATGTACGCCGCCGCCCAAGCTCGCGAAGAGCAGTCCGGCTCCGACTATACCTATTATCGGGACACCTACGGGGGCGACATCATGGTGCGCGACGGTACTTACGACTTTTTGCTTTTCAATAGCGATACCGAAATGATACAATTGCGGGGTATGGATAATATACATACGGCGGAAGCCTACCTGGGTGCCCGCACGCGCAAGCCCTACGACACCAGAGCCGTCACCGACAAGCGCATCTATTACTCGGAAGTGTCGCGCGCCAATGCCGTCACCCGCAGCGAAACGCTGATAGCCGAACCTGACCGCTTTTTTGCCACCTACTGCTCACTGGAGACGGTGGAGACTTACGGCAAGAACGTGTCCGACACCATCTATGCCTATCCTCGCAGCCGCGTGCTGCGCGTCACCCTCACGGTGAGGGTGCAGGGGCTCGAAGGCGCCTCTTCCTGCCGCGCCTCGCTTTCGGGAGTGGCGCAGGGCATATCGCTGGCAACGGGCGAGTGCCTCACGGAGACGGGAACCGCCATCTTCGACATGGAGAAGGCGGACAATTCTTTTCTCAGTAAGGCAATCAACATCTTTGGGTTGGTCAGTTCGCCCGAAGGCACGCCCGAGGAAGAGCAGGTGCAGCACATCGTGCAGTTGGAGTTCAGGATGAAAGATAACTCCGTGGCGGATTATGAATTTGAAGTCTCCGACCAGGTGGACTTCGATGCCATAGAACCGGAGATAGAGATACCCATCGTGGTAGAGAAGATAGAACTTCCCGAAGTGGTGATACCCGATTCGCCCGGCGGGTTCGACGCCACTCTCAATGACTGGGGAGAAGAGAAAGAAATCATTTTAAAATAGAGTATTCACTTAATAAAAAGGAAAAGTAACAGACAGTACAGGCAAGAAGTAGCGCAAGCCGAAGAGAACCCATGACGAACAATAGTAGTCATTCTCACAGCAACATGGAGCAAGTCACTTTCTCCATCACAAAAAGAGTGACACTTTTTTTATTAATTTATAAATAGTAATAATATGAAAAAGATTATGATGATTGCTGCAATCGCAGCCGCAGCCCTATCAAGCTGCACAAACAGTGAGGTAGTCGACCTTTCAGCAGGCCGGGCTATCGGATTTGAAACGTATGTAGGGAAAGCCGGAACGAAAGGCGTGCCCGTTAGCGGAACTAAATTTGCTGATGCTTCAACGATGAGGGTATGGGGATTTTATAGTACTTCTCAGATGGGTACTACGTTTGGAAGCCAAACTGCACTTCCCAACTTGGGCGGTGTAAAGGTAACCAAGGATGCAACTGCTTGGGGATATTCTCCTCTTGCTTACTGGAAGGATAATCAGGCACATTCTTTCTTCGCTTGTGCGCCTTATACAGAAGCCGGTGTTCAGTTTGCTGAAGGAGTAATAACATACACAGTGCAGGAAAATGTTGATGACCAGGTTGACTTCATGGTAGCGGATGCAATAAAGAATACTGTTTGGAATGGTTCAGATGAACCTGCAAAGCAAGTATTCACCTTTCATCACGCTCTTTCTCAGATAAAGTATTCTGCAAAGATTACGGAGGATATAACAAGTAAAGCAACGGAAATCACAGTTAAGTCCATAACGATTCAGAATATGAATGCTGAAAGTACTGCTGCTTCTACTTTGGCTACTAAAGGTGTGATTAGTATTGTGGAAAGAACAGATCCTAACACTGATATCACATATAAAGGAGGTCATGAAGGAGAAAACAATGGCTATACCATCACTCCTACAACTCCTGTAGCATTGGCAGATGCATCTACATCTCCTGACTATGTAGCTGTGAATCATAAAACTGCTGATGTATTGATGTTGATGCCCCAAACTACTACCGGCAAGGCGAAGTTTACTATTGTTTTGGGTTATAAAGATTCTGCTTCTGCAGATAAAACTGCAGAAGCGTATTTCATCACCACTGCCGCACAGACTTGGGCACCTAACAAAATCTATCATTACAAGTTCGACATCAGTATGCCGCAAGTGCTGAATCAGAAGCCTATTGAATTCGGTGAACCGAGTATTACAGACTGGGATACTACCGAGAACGCAGTCACTCCCGGTCAGCAATAAGTCTTAGACAGGTAATAATTGTTTCTCTTTCAGGCTATAAGGGGTTGAATGTCCCCTTATAGCCACTACTGCCCTTGCAGTGTACGAAAATTTAATAAATACCATATATGAAAAAACATCTATTAATCGGTTTAAGCCTGATAGCGGTATTATTGGGCTGCTCTACGGACGAAGAAATCAGTCGTTCGGACTTCAAAGCACTTTCCTTTGAAACCTTTGTAGGTAAAGGCACCACCCGTGCCGTTGCCAAAACCTCGTTTGCCGACAGCGACGACTTCGGGGTCTTTGCCTACCGGCATGGCACGGATTCCTGGTCGGCAGACGTCACCAAAGAATCGTTTATGGACAACGTCAAAGTCTCCCGCCAAAGCGGTACATGGACTTACGCCCCCCTCAAGTATTGGGATGAAGGCATCAACCATACCTTCCTTGCTTATAGCCCCTACAATGCCAGCTATACCATGCCGCTGGGGGACGGACTGCTTTGGGGCATCACCACTGCCGCAAAGGCTTCCGACCAGGTAGATCTGCTCTACTCCCTGCCCGAACTGGGTAGCAAAGACCTCGTGTGGAAAGACGAAGGAACCAAAGTCGTAATCTCCTTCCGTCACGCCCTGTCGCAAATCAAGCTCTCCGCTTCTACCGACCAGGACTACTCGGGCTACTACACAGCCCGCGTCCGCCGGGTGCGCCTGGTGGGTATCGGCGATACCGGCAATCTGAATCTGAATGCCGCTGATGCCGAAACCTCTCCGTGGAGTAACCAGGGCAGTTCGCTGGCAGAGGGCGTCTACGCCGCCACCACCGAAGCCCTCGACATCCCGCTGGGCACCACCGAAACCCTGCTGAACCCGGGCAACAACCTCTTCATGCAGATACCGCAAACGATAGTGAACAACGGCACCGCCTATTTCGAGATTACCTACGACATCGAAGCCACCGAAGCCGGCAACGCCTCCAATGCCGGAACAGGCAAGACCGCCATCGTCCCCATCCCCGACATTACCTGGGAACACAACCGCATCTACCACTACAAAATACAGATGGACTTGCAGCAACTGCTCAACCTGAAACCCATCGAAGTGGGCGAACCTGACGTCATAGACTGGGAAGCCGGTGCGGAAACCAAACTGCCCGAAGACCTGACCATCACCATCGAATCTAACACCGGTGACACTCCGCAGACCGGAAAAGGAAACGCCACGCTGGGCGTCACCAAAAGCAACGAGGCCGGAGAGACGCAAACCGTACGAATCGAGAATCCCGAGAAAGACGACCAATGGATTGTTGAAGTAGGTCCCGAAATTACCGATGCCGCCGCTGCCAATACCCGTGCGGAAAGCTCGCCTGCCGACTGGCTGAGGGTCTGCCGTGATGGAGAAAGCACGGAAGCGACCAAACTCTACGGAACAGATGATGCTTCCATTCTGATAAAGATAACCCAAGAAAATACTTCGACCAAACAGCGCAAAGCGGAAGTAATCATCCGGCGCGCCCTGTCAGGAGTAACCCGCATCGTGGTGACGCAGGAACCCGCCCCTGCCGCCATCATCGAGGCAAACTCCACCCAGTTCACGATGGAAGGCGGAGAGAACCAACTGACCATTGTCAATAAATCCACGGCTTCGTGGGCACTCTCAAAAAGCGAAGGGGCGGATTGGCTCTCGTTGAAGGATACAAATGGGCAGAATGTGACATCCGGCACGACGGGACAAATGGTCAAAGCCATTGCAACGCGCAACGAAACTTCCAAGATACGCACTGCCACCATCACGCTGACCCGCGACGGGCAAGACCCCGTGCTGGTGGAAGTGACCCAGGCAGCCCCCCAGCCCATGAGCGTATCGGCGAATAATTTCTCGTTCACCTACTTGGGCGGAAGCCAGACGCTGACTGTCACCAACCCGGAAGGAGAAAAAAACGGCTTCGGGTGGACGCTGGAAGGTACGGCTCCCGACTGGCTCACCGTCAGCTCGACCACCGGAACGGGCACCAAAGGCACAGTGACTTTTACCGCCAAGACGAATACCTCTGCTACTGCACGCACTTCGGCCTCGTTCACACTGAAGCGGCTCGGGCAGGCAGATGTCGCCATTAACGTAGGGCAGGGCGCAGCGCCGGGGACTACCTTGTCCCCGAGATCGTTGGCTATTGACTATTCCGCCCAGTCTGGGACATTTAATGTTTCCAGCCCTTCGGGCATTCCGTGGACCATCGTTTGCAATGATTCATGGATAACGTTTACGCCCGCATCGGGCGACGGCAACGCAAAGATCGTGTATACCGTGACGGCTAATCCTTCAACCATTAATCAGCGAGTTACAATGGTCGCAGTAAAAAGGAATGTAGAAAGCAAAGCAAGTGATGTAATAGCTGTAGTTCAGAGTAAGGCTCCGGTGCCGGAATTGACTATTACTCCCAAAATACAGAGAAAGAAATATTCGAGTTATAGCGGTTTGGGTTTTGTATATACAGTCAGTGTACCGGATGGTGTAACCTGGACGGCTACAATAACAGAAACCAAGTATCAGCTCTATTCGTATATGGTGTTTCAGAATGGAACAAAATCATATTCGGGTGTGGGTCCTGGGCAGTTATTGGTCTTTGCTTTGAATATTCCTTACCAAGCAAGTGGCTATACCGGACTTTTTGAGGTAACCCCTATAGGTGGAGCGCCTTTCCAGGCAGGCATGATTGTAGACCCTTAATAATCAAGAATAAAAACAAGATACCATGAAACAATCAAACGTAGAATTAAAGAAAGGCGACCGCATCTGGGTACAAGAGTATGATTTCTTCGGCGACCCCTTGCGGTTGCGGTTTGCCGAGGTGCTGGGTGTGGTGCGTCTTCCTTCTGACGATGCTCCCATTATAACCATACACTATCTGGATGGTAACAGAGCGTACGAAACCATCCCTATGAATCGCGTGAAGGAATATTGCAGGCAGGAAGAATTCTGATTATACATCTGTGTCCCTTTCGCCCCTCCGCCCTCTTTCTCTCCTCTTGTGTTCATCGGGCGTATTGTGCGGAAGGGACCTGTACCGTCCTGACTTTAGTTGACTGCCAGCAGAAACTCCCTTGCTTGTAAACCGTAACTTCCTTGCCTTTCATCTGAAACACTATTCCCTTATCTGCACAAGATGCCATCTTATGTTGCACAAGATGCCATCTTGTGTAGCATAAGATGCCATCTTGTGCAACATAAGATGCCATCTTGTGCATCGAAACAATAAGGCTTTCGGGTGAAAGGCAAGGGGGATATAGTTGAAAAGGCGGTATGTTTCGGACGACAGCCATCAAGGGACGGGGGAACAATGCCACTGATAAACTTTTTGGTTTGGAATTAGGTAGCTCAAGTAGAAAGCTTGTCTTTGGGAAAAGTTCGCATCGAAAAAGTTTGCAACCAACTTTTTTCATCTTATCTTTGTTAATCTAAAAAGAAGAAGGAGGAACGTATGTCACGTACAGAACAGAATAAATTGAAATTTATTGTAGCTTTGGTAGCCGAGTTCTCCCGAACTTATCAGCTCAAGCAGAAACAGGCTTTCAACTATTTGCATCGCTTCAAGGGACTCGAATTCCTGGAAAAACACTATGGCATTATGCATACCCAATCTTTTGAAGATGTTGTTGAATCTTTAACCGTTGT
>JAUUPT010000109.1 GCA_030843315.1 Bacteroidaceae bacterium
TCCTTCCCTCTCCGACCTGAACGACATTTCGCAGGCGATGGATAAATATCAGATTCGTAAAGGAAATCCGGGCCTAAAGTCCGTTACTTTTGTAGCCAACACGCTGACGGCAAGCTGGCAAAGCAAGTATATCTCCGTCGAACTGTTCGGAAGATACAGCTATGACAACAAACCGATGATGGAAAGCACTTATTATGAGGACGGACATTTCATCCGGACTACGGAGAATCATAAAGGCTTCCACCGGATTAATCTGGAGACAACGGTACAGCTTCGACCTTTTAAAGAGTACATCGCTCTTAAGATAACTCCTTTTCTGAACCGATACGTCAGTTACGGCAATACGTACACCCATACACATACCAACGCAGGACTGCGCAGCAATCTCATGGCCATGTATAAGAATTGGGTGCTCATGGCGGAAATGAATACAAGCAACCATGTACTCTGGGGAGAGACTCTGACCAAAGAAGAGAAACTGCACACCATCATGGCAGGCTACAATACGGAGAAATGGAGTATCTCTGCCGGAGTGCTGAACCCGTTCACAAAGAAGTACGAACAGGAGATAGACAACCTGTCGAAGCTGGCTCCCTACCGCCAACTGGCATATTCCACAAACCTAAGCCCGATGTTCATGGTGAATGTATCTTTCAGCCTGGACTTCGGAAAGAGCCGGAACAGCCATGGACGGAGAATAAATAATGCAGACGTTGATACGGGAATCCTGTCGGGGAACAAGTAGCACAGGCTACTACGACTTTATCTTTAGTTCCTGAATCAAGTTCCCGGCTTTGCCGTATTTCTCTATCATAAACAAGATGTAGCGGACATCCACCCCGATGGTCCGCTGCATTTTCGGTTCATAAAGAATATCACTGCTCATGGCTTCCCAGTTTCCATCGAAAGCCAGACCGAGCAATTCGCCTTTAGCATTGAACATGGCGCTGCCCGAGTTACCGCCTGTGATGTCATTGTTGGAGATAAAGCAGACGTTCATTTCCCCTTTCTTATCGGCGTACCTGCCGAAGTCACCGGAAGAGAGCAAAGAAAGTATCTCCGGCTCTACCTCAAAGTCTACATCGCCTACGTGTTTCCTCGCCTTCTCAAGTACACCCTTTGTCGTGGTATAGTAGTCGTACTCCGCCCCGTCGAACGGAGCATAACCGCATACTGTGCCGAAACTCAGGCGCATACTGAAGTTGGCGTCGGGATAGAAGTTGCGGGATGCGTACATCCGGCGTACGGCAGCATTCAGCAATCGCTCACCGCGGACAATCCCGGTGGAGGCTTGCTGCATCTGTATGTTCATCTCAAAGAATTTCGTAATCAAGTCGATGCCCAATGTAATAGCGGGGTCATCGTATATCTGATAAGTGCTGTCCTGCTCCAGGAAACGCTTCAAGCCACGGGGAGTAGTCAATTCGGAGCGGGCATAGAGGCTGTCTACATAGGCCTGCTCATTTCCGCCGTATTCCGCAGCTATCGTTTCATAGACTTCGGGCAGATAGACAGAGTCCACCTTTGAGCGGTATTCCTTCAGCATAGCGGTGAAGACTTCTTTATCAATGCCCAAGTCCAGATTGGCGTACTTCTCTACAATGGCTTTCAGGCTGGCAACTACGGCTTTCTCCTCTCCCTCGAAGTCGAAATTCAAGATAGCGAGGGCAAGTTGCACCAGTTCGGGACCGTTCAGGAAAGACTCTACGAAATAGGCTTGCGCACGATTGGGTTCGCGACGACTCTTATAGTTCAGTTCCAGTTCGGAAAAGAGTTGCAGCAGTTGTTCGCGTTCTGCGGGCGTCTGTTGAATCCAGCGTCGGAGTTCTTGCTCCATCGCCCGCTTCTTGTCCAGCACATGCAGTTTGCGGATGGCCTGGTTCACGCCGATACTGTTCTTCCAGTAATTGGAGCTTTCATCGTATTTGGAGGCATACTTGATGCGAATACTGTCACGGTTATCCATTTCGCGCTTCCAGATGGCCTGCTTGATGCCACGCACTTCTATCTGTGCCTGGTTGCTGTTGTTCATCATTTCCTCGATGCCGAAAGAAGAAAGATAGCGTTCCGTGCTGCCGGGATAACCCAAAGTCATGCAGAAAGAACCTTCACGATAGCCATCCAAAGAGATGGGAGCTACATAGTCGGGATGATAAGGTACATTATCGGGCGAATAATCGGCAGGACGGTTGTGCTTGTCGGCATAGATGCGGAATACACTGAAGTCACCCGTATGCCGCGGCCACTCCCAGTTATCGGTATCCCAGCCGAACTTGCCCACCGAAGAAGGAGGGGCAAACACCAGGCGCACGTCGTTGTAATCGCGATAAACGGAAAGCCAGAACTCATTGCCACCATAATAAGCATCTACAATACCTATCAACGTGGAGTCTTTATGCGAAACTTCCTCACCGATAGCCAGCATCACTGAATCGACGGCACTGGAACGTTCCGCCTCGCTCATTTCCGGATTTACGGCAGCGAGCACCCGCTTCGTCACGTCTTCCTGGCGAAGTAAGAAGCGGACATAAAGCTCCGGATTCGGCAGTTCTTCACTGTAACTGCGCGCCACAAAGCCGTCTTTCAGGTAATCGTGTTCTACCGAAGAGTGCTGCTGTATGCTGCTGAACCCGCAATGATGATTGGTAAATACCAATCCGTCTTCCGACACCACCACCCCGGAGCAGAAACCGCCAAAGCTGACAACGGCATCTTTCAAGGAAGGGCGCTTCGGATTGTAAAGCTTATCCGCCGGCATCTGCAAGCCGAGCTCTTTCATTACCTGGCGTGTCTGCTTATTCAGGTTTCCCAGCATCCACATCCCTTCATCCGCCCGCCCGGTCAGTGCGAAAAGGCAGCAAACGGCTATAATTACAGCTCTTAATTTCATTCTATATTATCATTTTAAAACCCCTCGAATCCCCTAAAGGGGAAGGTGAATAGTACTACATTATCATTCCGCAATCAGCCTCAACTGCTTGGCACCGGTACGCGCCTTAAGCCATTCGGCTATCTTCTCTTTTTCATGCGCATTGGGATGCTTGCCAAACTTCAATACGGCAAGGGTTACGGTATCTATCCGTACCGAATCTATTGTCAGTTCAATGGCATGAGAGATGGAGAGTGTCTTCACAGATGGATAAAGCACTTTCAGTTCGGGGATGATGGTTTTGCCCAGTTCATCGAACGACTTGTACTTCTGCAGGTTCTTTTCCAAGTCCGCTATCTTCTGCTTCTGCTCCACCAGGCGCTCCTCACTGTTCTTGTAGAAGTCCTCCATCACCATAGCACGGATAGAAGAAATATCTATTGCTTCGTTGTTCATCCCCTGGAGCACGGTCAGCTTGGTATTATTCAGCTGATAGTCCTTCATCTTTCCACGGGCTATGGCGATGGAGGCTTCGGGCACTTCCTGGCCTATCAGTACTACACGGATTTCACGTTCTTTGCCGTCGTGATGAATCTTCTTGTCCAGCACTTGGGTGTTCTCAAAGGAAAGTTGCTCGCTCACAAAGCGGTTGGCGGCGCTTTCAAAGAAGGTTTCTTGAATGATGCCAACTGTCAGATACACGGCGGGGCACATGGTGAGAACGGCTATCAGTATGATGTATTTACGTACTTTCTTCTCCCGGTTCTTATCCACAAACTCCTTGCGCTGGAAGTGCATCACCCGCACGCCCACAAATGTAGCCAGGCTGATGAATACGGAGTTGATGAAGTAAAGATAGAAGGCACCCAGGAAGTAAATCAGATTGCCCGTAGCCAGCCCGTAGCCGGCAGTACAGAGGGGAGGCATCAAAGCGGTAGCAATAGCTACACCGGGAATCACATTTCCTTTCTCTTTGGTAGAAAGTGCCGTCACACCTGCCAAGCCACCCATCAAGGCGATGAATACGTCGTAAATAGTGGGCGATGTACGTGCCAGCAACTCCGATTGTCCTTCGGCAACGGGACTGACCAGGAAGAAGATGGTAGCCGTCGTCACACTGAACAGGGTTGTTATCAGGAAGCTCTTCAGTGAGCGCTTCATCAGCTCAAAATCATTCAAGCCCACCGAAAGCCCTACTCCCATGATAGGCCCCATCAAAGGAGAGATAAGCATGGCGCCGATAATCACGGCGGTGGAGTTGACATTCAGCCCCAATGAGGCCATGAAAATGGCGAAGATAAGAATCCACAGATTAGCTCCTTTGAATTCTACTCCCTTACGGATGGAATCGACGGTGGCAAGTTCATCATCTTTGTCTTTGCGCAAATCAAGATAATCCTTCACGAAGTTCTTGATGGCAAAGGTGTTTCTGTTTTCTGGATTAGTTGGTTCCATAGCATTACTTATTTTCTAACGAAACAGTTAATGATCGGTATCTGGCTTAGCGGCATATCGCGCTTCACGATATAGGCAATGAAAAGCAGCAACAGCACAGTGCGATATGCCATACGCAGGTAGAGGTTGCCAATCGGCACATACTCCGCCGCCACGTAGAGCACTGCGGCAAGCAGCACATAGCGGCCTATCGCCTTCAAATCGTACCGGATGGGATACTTCTTCTGACCGACGAAGTAGGACAACAGCATAGCCACACCATAGCCGCAGAAACCGGCCCAGGCACATGCCATATAGCTGTATCGGGGAATCAGAAGCACATTCATCAGCACCAGTATCGTGCAGCCCACCAACGAGAAATAGGCTCCCCAACGGGTTTCGTCAATCAGCTTGTACCAGAAGGAGAGGTTGAAGTAGATACCCATAAAGATTTCTGCCGCCATCACGATAGGCACTACCCGCAGACCGGGCCAATAGTCGCGCCCGATGATATGGCGCAGGATATCCATATAGAACATCACGGCAAGGAAGGCCAGCAGGGTAAAGATGATAAAGAACTTCATCGCCTGCGCATACATCTCCTTGTTCCCCTTCTCCCGGCTCTTGCCGAAGACAAAGGGCTCATAGGCAAAGCGAAAGGCTTGTGTAAACATCGCCATCACCATAGCTATCTTGCTGGCGGCACCGTAGATGCCAAGTTGCACGGTGGCCTCTGCCTCATCGGGATAGACGAACGGAAAGATGATTTTATCCGCCACTTGGTTCAAGATGCCTGCTATGCCCAGCACCAGTAACGGAAGGCTGTAACTGAGCATCCGCTTCAGCAGCTTCTTATCCAGCACATAGGCAAAGCCACGCAACTCGGGTATCATGCAAACCATCACCGTAGAGGTACATATCAAGTTGAAAAGGAAGGCATAGCCCACATCGTCGCCTTTCAGCCCTACATAATAAATCAAGTTCAGCGAGATATTGAGGAAGATAAACAGCAGTTTCAGCGCTGCAAACTTAATCGGGCGCTTCTTGTAGCGGAGATAAGCGAAAGGAATACTCTGGATGGCATCCATTGCCACCACAATCATCATCATACCTATATACCAGGGATGCTCGCCGTATTCCAGCCAGTTGGCAATGGGTTGAAGGAATAATAATCCCAGCGCAATGAACGTCAGCGCACCGATACTGACGCTGAGCAACGTGGTGGAATATACCCGCATCGGGTCGTCCTCGCCCTTATTGGCAAACCGGAAGAAGCCGGTTTCCATACCACACGTCAGCAGTACCAGCAGCAATGCCACCCATGCATAGATATTCGTCACTACACCATACCCGCCCGACTGCGCAGACAAGGCCATGGTATATACGGGCACCAGCAGGTAATTAAGAAACCTACCCACAATGCTGCTTACCCCATAGATGGCAGTTTCCTTTGCCAAAGATTTTAGTCCAGCCACTTTGATAATTACAAATTACGAATTACAAATTACAGGTTATCGCTTTCTTTGAAGCCCTGCTTATAAACATTTGCCATGTGTTTCCCGCCTCTTCTACTCGTTGCCGAACAAGGTCTGTTGACTACTATACAGGCTTCGTCCCAAATGCTTGTAGGCAAGTTCCGTCACTTCCCGTCCGCGCGGAGTACGTTTCAGGAAACCTTCTTTTATCAGGAACGGTTCGTAGACTTCTTCGATAGTGCCGGCATCCTCGCCCAGGGCAGTGGCAATGGTAGTCAGCCCTACCGGACCGCCTTTGAACTTGTCGATGATGGTGCAGAGTATCTTGTTGTCTATCTCATCCAGGCCGTATTTATCAATGTTCAGTGATTCGAGTGCAAAGTTGGCTATCTCCGTGTCGATGCTTCCCGAGCCTTTTACCTGAGCAAAGTCGCGCACACGGCGCAGCAGTGCATTGGCAATACGCGGCGTACCACGGCTGCGACTCGCAATCTCTGCCGCCGCCCTCGTGGAGCAAGGCACATCGAGAATGCTTGCCGAACGGCGGATAATGCCACTCAGCACATCATCATCGTAATATTCCAGGTGCAGATTGATTCCAAAGCGTGCACGCAACGGGGCCGTCAGCAGTCCGCTACGCGTCGTTGCCCCTACCAGGGTGAAGGGGCTCAAATCTATCTGTATACTTCGTGCCGAAGGCCCTTTGTCTATCATGATGTCGATGCGATAGTCCTCCATAGCCGAGTACAGATACTCTTCCACCACCGGAGACAGGCGATGAATCTCATCGATAAACAACACATCATTCGGTTCGAGGCTGGTAAGCACTCCTGCCAGGTCGCCCGGCTTGTCGAGCACAGGACCGGAAGTAATCTTGAAACCAACACCCAGTTCGTTGGCAATAATATTGGAAAGCGTCGTCTTTCCCAGTCCCGGAGGTCCGTGAAGCAACACATGATCCAGCGCCTCCCCGCGCAGGCGGGCTGCCTTCACAAAGATGCGCAAGTTCTCCACCACCTTGTCCTGCCCGCTGAAGTCCTCAAAGCTCAACGGACGGAGCGCATTCTCAAAATCACGTTCCTTGGTGGTGACGGGTTGCTGGTTACGTATGTCAAAATCGTCTTGTTCCATCATGAATTATATTACTTAATCCGGCGAGTGATGCTATTTCAACCAGTAATGCAATAACTCTAATGCCGCAATATTCTTCTTTCTCTGCAAAATAACTAATTTATTTTGAGATAATCTTAATAAGTTAAGCTTTTTGATTATGCGAAAGGTCACCGCTTCATAAACTCCCGTCGCTCTTCTTCGGGGAACTTCTCTATGGAGTAGCGTAGCATGGTGCGCGGCATCACCGTGCAATGCTTCTCCAGGAACTGCACCAACAGGTCTTTATCGCGCTTGCCCATCTCACGAAGCATCCAGCCTACGGCTTTCTGCATCAAGTCGTGCTTGTGATGGAGAAGGCGTTCGGAGAGAGAGAGAATATCGATGAAATCGTTGTTCCGGATAAGTGTGCAGGTGGAGACGACGGCGATGCGCTGATCCCAAAGCAGAGGGCTGTCTGCCAGGCGGTAAAGGTCTTGGCGGGGTTTGTCTTTCAGGTACTCACCCACAATGCCGGGGGCGGAGAGGTCTACTAAATCCCAGTTGTTGATGCGGGCGGTTTGCGTGAGGTAGAAGTCGTATATGGCTTTTCTACTCTTTTCATCGCTCTTTTTGAAGCGTTCCACCAGCATCAGCAAAGCACAGAGGCGGCACTCGTGCCACTCGCTTTGAAGCAACGCTGCCATTACCTCGAATGGGGCATCTTTGTGGTGCTTCGCTACGGTACGGGTATTGGGAACCACGACACCCAGGAATTTGTCACCTTCTCCGTACTGTCCTTTTCCGGTTTTGAAGAAGCGGGGAAGGTATTCCCGCTTCACGGGGTCGATGTATTGTTCCAGTTCGTGCTGGATTTCTTCAGCTCTTTGCATGCTTTTCAGTCTTTAGTCTGCTGCAAAAGTAGCTTTTTCCTGTCAGACTTTCTGCATCGGTATGCAGAAAAGGAAGCGGGTTCCTCGGGTATATTCCTTATCAATAATGAGGTAACCACCCAACTTCTTGGCTATGATGCGCGAAACGGACAGCCCGAGCCCTGTGCCCTGGCTAAAGTCGTTCAGCTTGACAAAGCGCTCGAAAACGTGTTCCTGCTCGGAAACAGGGATGCCTATTCCGGTATCTGTAACCGTAAAGAGCAGCTGTTTCTCCTTCTCTTTCACCTCATAGGCGAGCGTGACGGAACCTTCTTTGGTAAACTTCGACGCATTGTTCAGCAAATTCTCAAGCACCTGCACGATATAGCTATGATTGCTGTTGACAACCAGCTCCTCACAACCCGGCTCGAAGAGTACTTTTACATCCGGGGAGAACAGAGCTTCGGTCAGTTCCATCGAGGACTGGCAACAGGCATTGACGTCGACGGCATAATAGTTAATCTCCATATTGCTTTCCAGTGCGGAGATTTCAAGGATATCGCCCACCAGTTTCAGCAGCAGTTTACTGTTGCTCTCTATCAGCCCTACGTATTGCTGGAGTTCTTCATTATCCTGCAACATATCTACCAGCACACCGGAGAATCCGACAATGGAGTTGAGCGGAGTACGAATCTCGTGAGACATATTCTGAATGAACACCGTTTTCATCCAGTTACTCTGTTCCGCCACTTCCTTGGCTTTGTTCAGTTCTTCTTTCGCTTCAATGAGGATGCGGTTCTTTTCGTCCAGTTTGTCTTTCGACCGTCGCAGTTTGTCGTTGAGCGTCCGCTGCTTCAACCAGAAGAAGAAAACAAGGAGCAGGATTCCTACGACAGAGAAGAGGATAATCCGGGTATTCTGAAGCTGCTCTTCCTGAGAAATCTTCTCCAACCGGATCTTTTCGGCATTAAGCTGTTGCAGGTTCAGCATCGTGGCAAACTCGCTGGTCGTGATTTCTTCGTTCTTTTCTTTCTCTTTCTTTTGTTCTTGCAGATATCCTCGATACAGGTCTGCCGCCTCTTCCTTACGCCCCATCTCCCAAAGAATATCCGCCTTCTTCTTCCTTAGTCCCACCAAACTGGTCAGACTGTTGGTTTTCGCCAGTGCCTCCTCCTGCTTCTCCAGCAGTGCAAGAGCTTCGGTATAGTTGCCCACTTTCCAGTAATAGTCCAGTTCCACGTCATAGAGGTAATGCAGATGCCGCCTCAATGACGGATCGTTTGCAAACATTTGCCTGCACTCTTCCAATGCCTGATAGGCAGCTACCGCATTATCCTGCGCCAGATAGAGCGAAACGTACACCATCTTTGCCGTCACCTCGTGATAGGAAGATTTGGAGGCGTCGAGCGCTTTCTTCAGCAGTGCAGGCGCTTTCTCCGGTTCACCCAAGTCGATAAGGATTTTTGCGGCATCGCTGTACTGGAAAGCGATATGATACCTTGTGACACCCCTCTCGAAGAGCTGTATCTCCTTCAACATAAACTCCAGGGATTTTTTCGGCAACCCTTTTGCAGAATAGATATTGGTCAATGCAGAATAGCATTCGGCAATACTCGCCAAGTTACCCTCCTCTTCAGCCTCCTTCAGCATCTTCTCGGCCTCGAGAAGGGCTATATTATATTCTCCCTGCATGAGGTAGTAATTGACCAGTCTGGCAGACCATGCCCAATAGTAAAGTTCAGGGTTCTTGATATGCCGGGCATAGCGCTTCAAGCGATTCACCCCGGCTATGACGCTGTCCGTGCGGTTCTCACCCTGCCCGTAATAATAATAATCCAACTTCGCGCCCAAAGCAAATTTAGTCATTACAGTGTCATTAGCCTTGGCAGCCAAATCCAGCAGTGTATCCGATGCTGCCAATACACTGGGATTAGTGGGGTCATTAAAGTTCCTGTTGTAATAATCGCGTGCAATTTTAATCAGGGTAGAATCTACCCCCTGCGCATAGAT
>JAUUPT010000012.1 GCA_030843315.1 Bacteroidaceae bacterium
GGGATGTACTTCCCCGGTCATTAGCACACGGCGTTTCCATAGAACTTCCCAATGGCATATTGTGCATTGGGGGACGTGATGCCGGGCAATGCTATAGTGATGTGTTTTTTATCGCTATGCAACACGGGCAACCTGCTGTTGAAGAAGAATGGCCTTCACTTCCTGTGCCATTGGCAAATGCAACGGGAGTGCTGCTGAATAATAAAGTCTATATCATTGGAGGAAGAAAATCAATAAAACCATCCCAATTATCCGAACATTTCTTTGTATTGGATTTGTCACAGAAAAAAGACGGTTGGAAGGAATTGCCTGCATGTCCGGGAGGGGTGAGGGAGAATGCCGTTTGCGTTGTGCAAAGTAATGGTTTTACTCCTTGCATTTATCTGTTTGGCGGACAAGTAGAGAAAGCAGAGATACTGACCGGCTATGTGTATAATCCTCAGTTGGACAGATGGGACTCATTGGGTTCGGATTTTCCCGAAGGGATTAAAGCCGCCATTCCGAGCGGGGCAAACCACATTCTTCTTTTTACGCAAGGAATGGAGAAGGATACAATCGCTTCTGCAGAATCGGCGATAGTAGAGAAGAACCTTTTATGGAAGTATCATACTATAACCCGGACCATCATTAAGTCTGAAGAAATGCCGTGCACTTATGGTGTGACTGCTGTTTTGCGGAAGAACCATTCTATTTTTGTAATAGGCAATAATACCTCTTCCGGGAAGGGTGGAATATGTATGCTTCAAGGAAATATAATCCCTGTTGAAAGGGGACTTGGCTTTGTCAATATTCTTGTGATTATAGGTTATTTTGCCATATTGGCGGGTATCGGAATTTATTTCTCGCGACGCCAGAAGAGTACAAACGATTATTTTAAAGGTGGTGGACGCATCCCCTGGTGGGCTGCCGGCCTGAGTCTTTTCGGAACAGCGTTGAGTGCTATAACATTCATGGCCATCCCTTCCAAAGCGTATGCTACAAATTGGAGTTATGCTCTGTTTAATGTCGGAATTCTGCTTGTGGCACCGATTATTGTTTTTGTTTTTATTCCTTTCTTCAGAAAGCTGAATATTACAACTGCTTATGAATATCTGGAGATACGCTTTAATGCATTAATCCGTGTTATTTGTAGCCTGGCTTTTATTTTATTCCAAGTAGGTCGTATGGGAGTAGTGCTTTTCCTGCCCTCCATCGCATTGAACGTGGTAACCGGACTGGACATATTTCTCTGCATAGGCATTATGGGTGTTTGCAGCATTCTGTATACGATGATAGGAGGAATAGAAGCCGTGGTGTGGACGGATGCCATTCAAGTCATTATATTGCTGGGAGGAGCCATTTTTGCAGTAATATATATATCGTGTTCCCTTCCCGGTGGATTTTATGAAACGATTGATATTGCGGTAGCGAACAATAAGTTTGATATCGGGATGACGAATTTTGATTTGAAAGATGCTACGGTATGGACTGTCCTGATAGCAGCATGCTTCACTCATCTTACTACTTACGGGACAGACCAGAGCATGGTGCAACGCTATCTCACTACATCTTCGATGAAAGAAGCGCGGAAAAGTCTTTGGACCAATGCCATCTTGACTGTTCCTGCCACTATTATTTTCTTCTTTATAGGAACAGCCCTTTATGCTTATTATAAAGTGTATCCTGAGAATCTGAGTATTAGTATTCCTAATGGTGATGCCATCTTTCCCTGGTATATTTTTACACAGTTGCCGGCGGGTATTGTGGGACTGCTCATTTCAGGAATTTTTGCTGCTGCAATGTCCACTCTCAGTGGTAGTATGAATTCTGCTGCAACGGCTTTTATTGTAGATATCTACTCGCGCTTCTTTCATAAATCCAATCAAGGATCCGAACTGCGTGCGGCGCGTATGGCGACTTGTATAATAGGGGTGATCAGTTTGTCTTTTGCCTTTTTAATGGCAACTTGGAATATTGCCTCTTTATGGGATGAATTTAATAAGATACTTGGGCTTATACTTGGAAGCATGGGCGGACTCTTCATGCTTGGACTGCTGACAAAACGTGCCAATTCTACCGGAGCAATAATAGGGATCATAGCGAGTACTATCGTCCAACTGTTTGTTGCCAGATTTCAGGTATTGCATTTGCTTCTATACACTGCATCGGGATTTATCTCATGCTTTGTTATAGGCTATGTGGCAAGTCTGTGTTTTGGCTCTAAGAAAGACTAACTTTTATCATTAATTATAATATACTCTAATTTATGGACAAACAACTTTTAACAGGATTAATTGCTGCGCCATTTACGGCAATGCACGAAGATGGTTCTTTGAATTTGCAGGTCATAAAGCCGTATGCAGAATTCTTAATTAGCAGAAAATGCGTAACGGGGATATTTATTTGTGGTACTACAGGAGAGTCTGTGTCTTTGACGACAGAAGAACGCAAAGCAATAGCGGAAAAGTGGGTTGAATCGGTCGGAGGAAAATTGGAAGTAATTGTACATGTTGGCGGTATGTCACAGGTTCAGTGTTCCGAACTGGCGGTTCATGCCCAAGCTATCGGGGCGGACAGGATAGCAGCCATGGCACCTTGTTTCTTCAAACCTGAATCTGTAGATGACTTGATTCATTTCTTTAAGCCGATAGCAGCGTCTGCTCCCAAACTGCCATTTTATTACTATAATATGCCATCAATAACTGGAGTCTCATTGCCTGTGCATACTTTCCTCTCCGAAGGCAAGAAACAGATTCCAAACTTAGTGGGAGTGAAATTCACCCATAATAATCTGATGGAGATGCAGCAATGCATCCATGTGGATAATGGGGCATTCGAGGTATTGCATGGATTTGATGAGATTCTGATTACCGGACTTTCGGTTGGAGCTAAGGCTGCGGTAGGAAGCACCTATAATTATGTTCCGGGTATATATAAGGAGGTGATGGATGCAATGGAAAAAGGAGATCTTGATACTGCTCGCGAAATGCAATGGAAATCAGTGGAAATTATTGATATACTGATAAAACATGGCGGAGGAGTCAGAGGAGGTAAGATCTTTATGAAACTTGCGGGGATAGATTGTGGCCCATGCCGTTTACCGATAGCTCCTTGCTCAGAAAGGGAATTGGAAGAGACAAGAGAAGAATTAAGCCATACCGATTTCTTTAAATATATTAATTAACTAAAACATGATGCCTATGGAGATATAACAATGAATAATGTCCTAAATAGCTTAATTAGCTAAACAGAGTTTATAAGTCTCAATAAAAAGAGAGGGGAAACGAGTTTTCGCACTTCCCGTTTCCCCAAAAATAAATTACCGAAATAGTTTATTAATAAAATCGTAACAAAGATGAGAAAAAAAATCCGTTTTCACCTCATAACCTTTCTACTATTTTGCCCCTTCCTGCTTTGGGCGCAAGAATTCAACTTGTCAGGTGTAGTTGTAGACAATATGGGTGAAACTCTTCCTGGAGTTTCCATAGCAATAAAAGGAACGACTCGGGGAGTTATCACAGATATAAATGGAGCTTTCCAGTTAAAAGCTAATAAAGGAGAAATACTTGTATTTTCATACGTAGGCTATGATGAGCAACAAGTAGTGGTTGCCGATCAGAAAAAAATGAACATTACCATGAAGCCGACAACTCTTGGCTTGGATGAAGTGGTAGTGGTGGGCTATGGTACCCAGTCCAAACGCACAGTAACGTCTGCCATTAGTAAAGTGGATGGGGAAACCTTGAAGTCAACCCCTATCAATACAGTAGGAGAGGGTTTGAAAGGAAAGATTGCCGGTGTACGTGTGTACAATACCAATAATACTCCGGGAGCAGAAGCCACCTTCCTGGTTCGTGGAGGTTCGTCCATCAGCCAGAGTAATTCGCCTCTGATTCTTGTTGACGGCATAGAACGCAGTACGGCGGGTATAAACCCTAATGACATTGAATCTATCGAAGTTTTGAAAGATGCTGCTTCTTCTGCAATTTATGGTTCGCGTGCATCTAATGGTGTTGTATTAATTACAACAAAGAAGGGAAAGAGCGGTACGCCGCGGGTGACGTTTGAAGCCTCTTTTGCCAATGAGAATGTAGAACGTATGATTAAATACCTGGATGCAGCCCAGGCAGTTACTATTATGCGTGATCGTTGGGCTTCCGGACCTACACCTGAAAAGCTCTATCTTGACGGATATGCCTATAGTTCCGGCAATACCGATGCTTCTAAATATTCTACCCGCTACCTGAAAGACGGGGAAAGCATTCCGGCAGGATGGAAGTCGGTGGCTGATCCGTTGGATCCCAGCAAGACTTTGATTTTTGAAGATAACGACTGGGCCGGTACTTGCTTTAAGAATGCTCTTTGGCAGAATTATTATGTAGGTATAGAGGGTGGAACGGAGAAGCTGAGCTATGTAGGCAGCGTCGGCTATATGAAAGACTCCGGTGTGGGAGTCGGTACGGCATTCGACCGTTTCAACGCCCGTACAAACGTGACAGCCAAGATAAGAGACAACTTGACTTTCAGCAGTAATATCGATTACAGCCAGACGAATAGCGAAGAGTATGCCAGCCAATACCAGGTAATTACCCGTGGATTGATGACTCCGGCCACTCAACGTAAGTATTGGGTTTCTGATAACGAATGGTATGGAACTCCGACTCCGGGACCTAACTCGTCTTCTCCCAATCCCAGCTTTTATTCGTATTACAATGATAATAACCAACGCACTAATCGTCTGGGCTTGGTGGGTTCTCTCGATTGGGAGATTCTGAAAGGATGGCATGCTGTCGGTACGGCTTCATTGTTTACCCAAAATAATCATGGAGATACCTTTATGCGCGCAAATCCGATGAATGGTACGCGCCAGGCAACTACCAACATGACAGATGAACAACGTAAGAAATTAGAATTCTATACCAGTTATGCCAGGACATTTGCTGAGAAACATAGTATTAGTGTTATGGCGGGATACTCATATCAGCAATATCTGTATAAGTATGTATATGCGGCCACTACGGGACATAGCTCGGATAAAATTCCTACACTGAACGGTGGTTCTGTATATGCCGATGCAACAAGTATCAAACAGGAGGATGTGAATATCGGTTATTTTGGTCGTCTTAATTACGATTACTTAAAAAGATATATGTTGACTGTTACTTTCCGTGAAGACGGGTCATCCCGTTTCGCTAAAGGCAATCAGTGGGGCTTTTTCCCCGGAGTATCTGCCGGATGGGTTATGAGCGATGAACCTTTCATGGAAGATGTCGATTTCATTAGCAATTTGAAGTGGCGCGGCAGTTATGGACAAACAGGTAATAACTCCGTAGGATATTACGATGCACTGGGTTTATATGCCATCACGACAAGTTACGACCAGGAAGCGGCAACCGTTTCTTCCGCCATGCCCAATAAGGCACTTGAATGGGAAACTTCTACGCAACTGGATTTAGGCTTTGACTTAGGGCTACTCAATAACCGTATCATCCTGGGTGTGGATTACTTTAATAAAGTTACGGATAATCTGATAACTTCTACTGTATTACCCAATACATCGGGATATGGCTCTATTCTCACTAACTTGGGTAAAGTTCGTTTCCGTGGTTTTGATGCCGAAATAACAACGCGTAATATCGTGAAAAAAGATTTTACCTGGGAATCTAAGTTTACAATTACCTATGTGAAGAATAAAGTTCTCAAATTGCCCGATAACGGACGGGATAGAAACCGCCAGGGAGGATATTCTGTGAAAATGCAGGATGGAACAACCAAAGAATTCGGAGGTGTTGCCGAGGGTGAGCCGCTAGGACGTTTTTACGGATACAAGAAAGATTTTATCATTACAACTCCCGAACAAGCTGCCAATGCCCGTTATGATACTTCATCCAAAGGATGGGACTGGACTACTAAGCAGAATATAGGTGTCGGAAAAAAGACTATTGGAGACTATGAGTGGAAAGACTTGAATGGCGATAACATTATCAACAGTAATGATATGTTCTTGCTGGGTAATACCATTCCCCATACAACCGGAGGTTTAAATAATACATTCACTTACAAAGGATTTACATTGAATGTTTATTTAGACTTTGCATTGGGACATTCCATATCCAATGGTTATCTGCAACGCCAGATGTGTAACTTCATGGCGGGAAATACCAGTTTACCGGCTGAAATCCTTAAATGCTGGAATGTGGGAGATGATCCGGCAACAGCGAAATATGCCCGTTTCTCCGGCAACGACTCCGACGAATTAAATAAAAACTTCCGTGATAACTCGGATGTCTTTACCCAGAAAGGCGATTACCTCTGTATTCGTGAGATCTCTCTGCAATATGCATTGCCTCAAACTTTACTCTCTAAAACGGGCTTGAAAGGACTTGTATTTACACTGGCAGGAAATAATCTGCATTATTTCACGGAGGTTATAGGACTTTCTCCTGAAGTTGGTGCGTCAAGTACTTATTCAACGGGCTATAATACGTATCCGGCTATCCGTAAATTGTCTGTCGGATGTAAGATTACTTTGTGATAATAGAAGTTTAATACGAAAAATAAGAGTTATGAAAATTAAAATATTATCTGGTATTATTCTTGTAGGTAGCGCCTCGCTTCTTATGGCTTGTCATGGAGATTTGAATGTGGAACAACCCAGTCAGTTTACCAGTGTATCCATGTGGACAGAGGAGAGCGATGCTACAAGTGCGGTAAATGGTGCATACACCCAATTCCGTTCCGCTTTTTCGGAAGCACTTAATATCTATGGAGAGATGCGTTCCAATCTGTATGAGAGTGGGGCGGTGAATGATGCTTTCTTTAACAGAGTTGGTACAAACGTGCTTTTAAGCAATGATTCGGGTACGGACTGGAGCAGTATCTACACTACTATTAATAGTGCGAACCTGATATTGAAACATACGCCGGATATTTCTTTTGTCAAGGAAGCCACGCGTAATGAAGTGATGGCTAATGCTCATTTCCTGCGGGCATATTGTTATTTCACTTTGGTACGGGTGTTTGGTGACTGTCCGCTCCTGACTTCCGGTTTTGAGTCGGAAAAGCAAAACGACATGTATCCTACCCGTACTCCTGCCACCGAGGTATATGCCCAGGTCGAAGCTGATATTGAAGAGGCTCTGAGATTGATGCCTGCATCATCCAGGTTGCTTCATAAAGCATCTCCTGCAGCTATCAATATGCTGCGCACAGAATATTATTTATGGAAAGCAAAGCGCCTCGGTGGTGGTGATGCAGCCTTGAAAACGGCGCAAACCTCTGTTGACGCAGTGCTGGGAGCCGGCTATACATTACTTCCGAATTTTACAGACCTGTTCAAAGTGGACAACGAATCTAATGCAGAATTTATCTGGGCATTGCCTTATACTATTAATGAAAATGTAAGTCCGGGGAAATCGCCAAACTTCTTCGCTTTGTACCTGGCCCCTCTTTCCGATAAAACCAGATTGGAGGACTATACCGAAGATGAAGTTCCTACCGGTTCTCATGCACAGTACGTCATCCCGACACAGGCTTATTGTGATTTCCTTGCATCGGATGCACGTGATACCCGTGCAAATGTTTCGGTACGAGTATTCGACGACCCGTATCTGAATGAAACATTGCTACTGCGCCGAATGATTGTGAAGTTCAAAGGCTCGTGGGTGAACGAGACACGCTGCTTTGACAGTGATGTACCTGTTTATCGTTTAGCCGAAGCCTATCTTCTAAAGGCCGAAGTAGAGAATGCATTGGGCAATACGGATGCTGCCCTACAATACTTGAATGTAGTAGCCAAACGTGCTTATGGAGTAGATAACTACTATAGTGTGAGAACTAAAGACGGCATTGACAATGCTATCATTGACGAAATATTGAAGGAATTTGTTTCCGAGTCTAAGTCATGGTGGGCATTCCTTCGTTTCAATAAAGAATTTGAGCGTATTGAAACATTGAAGGGACGCGAGGGAGAAAAGAATGTCACTTTGTGGCCTGTATCGGCTTCTTGCCTCAATACGAATCCCAACATCACACAGACGGAAGGTTATAAATAAAGCAATAAAAGAATATGAAATCGAAGACAATGCTTATGTCGCTTATATTGGCTCTGACCTTTGCGGCATGCCAATCGTACACGGGTAAGATAATGGTAGAAGGCAGGCAGTTCGTATATCCGGTACTGACAATGAGGGAGCATAATCCTGTGTTGTGCTTGCAATTGATCAGAGATAACGGGGATAGCTATCAACTGAAAGAACTGGATTTTACTTTGGATGGAAGTACATGTCCCGATGATATATCTTCGGCTTCTCTTTTTCTGGACGAAGTCGGCAGCCAACGTTGTGCTGACGCTAAGCCTGAGAATGGGAAACTTTCTTTCAAAACAGACTTTCAGATAGATAAGGATACACTGCTCTGCTGGATAACACTCAAGTTGAAGGATACTGCGGCACAGTCTACGAATAAAATTCAAATCTCTTGCAATAAAATTAGGGTTAACTATGGTTTGGTGGATATCCACCGCTTGCCTGCTGCGAAGCCACTCCGTGTAGGAGTGGCTCTTCGGCAGCATGGTCAGGATGGTGTGCACACTTCACGCATACCGGGATTGACTACTTCGAAGAAGGGGACTTTGCTGGCTCTGTATGATGCACGCAATGAAAAGGACGATGATTTGCAAGGAGATATTGATATAGCTGTGAATCGTAGTGAGGATGGAGGCTGCACCTGGCAGCCCATACAAAAGGTATTGGATATGGGCGAGTGGGGCGGACTGCCCGAACGGTATAATGGAGTGAGTGATGGATGCATCTTATCTGATGACGTGACGGGCGATCTTTATGTTATCGGCTTGTGGATGCATGGCGTTTTAGATCCTAAGACGGGCAAATGGATAGAGAATCTCACTGATACATCGACCGTATGGAATCATCAATGGCGTGCACATGGCTCGCAGCCGGGCTATGGCGTCAAACAAAGTTCCCAATTCCTGATAAGTAAAAGTACCGACGACGGCCGCACCTGGAGCGAACCGCGTAATATTACCCGCCAGGTGAAGCAAGAAAAATGGTGGCTGCTTGCTCCGGCTCCCGGAAGAGGTATTACGATGGAAGATGGTACGCTGGTTTTCCCGGTAGAAGGCAGAGATGAGAAAGGACTTCAATTCTCCACTATAATGTGGAGCAAAGACAGGGGAGAGAACTGGGCGGTAGGAGAGCCTGCATACTTCAATACGAACGAGTGCCAGGTTGTGGAACTGTCCGATCATTCACTGATGCTGAATATGCGTGAACGGAGCAACCGGGGGCGTCAGGAAGGAAACGGACGTGCTATATCCGTTACACGGGATTTGGGAAAAACATGGGTGGAACATTCCACTTCCCGCTCTGCCCTTATCGAACCGGCATGCCAGGCATCCTTATTGCGGCATAACTATGTGAAAGACGGGAAGAATTGCCATGTGCTGCTTTTTGCTAACCCGAGTTCCAAGGAACGTCGGGATAACATAACCATCAAGGTGAGCTTTGATGATGGGCAGACGTGGCCCGAAGAGTATTGGTTATTGCTCGATGAAGGTAGGGGAGCCGGTTACTCGTGCATGACTTCCATCGATGAGCAAACCATAGGTATCTTTTATGAAGGTAGCCAGGCCGATATTCAGTTCCAGGCTATCCCTTTGAGCGATTTATTAAAAAAGTAGGAATCATTAAAATCTAAGTATTATGAAACGCAGTGAAATCAATCAATATATTCGTGAGGCTAAATCTTTTATGGCCCAATATCAATTTCTGTTGCCGCCGTGGGCAGATTGGACGCCAACCGACTGGAAAACGAAAGGAGCCGAGTGCAATGATATCAGAGAAAGAGCGATGGGATGGGATTTGACAGACTTCGGTTGGGGCGATTTTCTGAATATCGGACTTACTTTGGTAACGCTCCGTAATGGAAGTTTGCAGAAGAAAGACAAACCATATTGTGAGAAAATAATGTTTGTCCGTTGCGGGCAAGTCACGCCAACCCATTTCCACTGGCTGAAAACGGAAGATATAATCAACCGGGGTGGGGGCACTCTTTGTATGCGCCTTTGGAAAGCGGACAAAGAACAGGAAACGCTGACCGAAGACCCAATAACGGTTTCTATTGATGGAATCCAGACTCGGGTAGTTCCGGGTGAAACTTTGTACCTTGCTCCGGGACAGAGCATCTGCTACGAACCCTACCTCTATCACACCTTCTGGGCCGAAAATGACCATTGCCTGGTAGGAGAGGTTTCTACGGTGAACGATGACCTGAAAGATAATTGCTTTCTCACTCCTAAAGGACGTTTCCCGCAAATAGAAGAGGACGAAGCGGCAGAACATCTGTTGTGTAACGAATACTCTAAATTGTAAACCGGATGAACGATAAAGCTAATATAACGGGATTAAAGCCCGGGAACTTCCAATCTGTTATTGACGGGAAAGAGACGGACCTTTATGTTCTCCGCAATGAGAATGGGATGGAGATATGTGTCACAAACTACGGAGCTATTGTCTTATCCATTATGGTTCCCGATTGTCATGGTGAGTTCGGGAATGTAGTTATAGGCTGCGATACACTCGAAGAAGCCCGCCGACAGAGTAGAGACTATTATATAGGAGCTACTATTGGCCCTGTAGCCGGACGTATATTGCAGGGCACCTTTCGTGTAGGTGGGAAAGATTACTGTATGCCGCTTAATTCTGTTCCGAATACGCTTCATAGTGGGGATAATGGTTTTCATACAGTCGTATGGCAAGCACAGCAACAGTTCGAGAATCAACTCCTTCTCCGGTATTCTTATTCGGACGGGGAGGCGGGCTTTCCAGGAAATATCATGGTTAAGATGACTTATACGTTGACCGAAGAGAATGCATTCCGCATAGATTATGAAGCAGAGACAGATAAGGATACTCTCTTTGCTCCTACAAACCATGCCTATTTTAATCTTGCGGGTACGGGGAATCCTACTGCTACCATTGAAGATCATCTTGTGAAGATCAATGCCGATTTCTATCTGCCGACCGATTCGAATACCAATCATACCGGAGAGGTCAGTACGGTAACAGATACTCCTTTTGACTTCCGTTGCTATCATGCCATTGGTGAACGTATTAATCAGCAACATGTGCAGTTGCTCAACGGACATGGTTACGACCATTGCTTCGTTTTGAAAAAGCCTGCATTGCACGAACTTTCTTATGCCGCTACCTGCATAAGTCCTTCCAGCGGACGCCGATTGGATATCTACACCACAGAACCTGGACTTATCATGTATACCGGCAACTATTTGCCGGGATTCACCGGCATGCACGGCACAACATATCCGAGGCGCAGTGCTGTTTGTTTTGAGACGGAGTGTTTTCCCGATACTCCCAATAACCAGCATTTCCCCTCTATTGTATTGCAGAGAGGAAACGTTTATAAACAAATATGTATTTATCAATTCAGTACACAGTTATGAAGAATAGAATCATTCTTTGTTTGGGATGCTTGTTTGCATTCTTCCAACTTCAGGCACAAGTCAATACCAATCAGCAGCATTTGTGCAATCCCAATTCTTTTTCTATTGTCTTGCTGGGCGACCCGCAGAATTATGTGAAGTATGACTATAATCAGCCTATCTTTGAGTTGATGACGGCATGGACCGCCCATCATATAGATTCCCTCCGTATCAAAGCCGTTCTCTGTACGGGCGATTTGGTCGATCAGAATGAATGCATTCTTCCACCGTTTCCACGCTTCGGCAATCTTACGAGCAAGGAGCAGTGGACTTTTGTGTCGCATGCCTTTGAGCGGCTGGACAATAAAGTCCCTTATCTTATATCTACCGGCAACCATGATTATGGCTATACCCGTTCGGAAAACGCGATGACCCGTTTCCCTGAATATTTCCCGATAGAACGAAACAGCCAATGGAAAAAGACGATTGTGGCGGTAACCAATAACAGGCATGGTATGCCTACTCTTGAAAATGCTGCTATGGAGATTACCGACAAGCATTGGGGCAAGATATTAATCATAACCGTTGAGTTTGCTCCGCGCGATGAAGTCCTGTCATGGGCAAAAGACCTGGTAGCCGACAACCGTTTCAAAGATCACACGGTTATTCTTATCACCCATTCCTATCTTTCAGGTTTCGACAGCAAACGCATCACTAAAGAAGGCTATAAGATAAGTCCGTCCAATACAGGTGAGGGCATTTGGCAAAAGTTGGTACAGCCTTCCTCTAATATCCGTCTTGTACTGTGCGGACATTACGCCACTCCCAACGAACGCAACGATTATACCACCGGATTCCGTACCGATAAAAATGCAGCCGGACATGAGGTGCATCAAATGATGTTCAATTGCCAGGCTTTGGGCGGCGGAATGAGCGGCAATGGTGGAGACGGCTGGTTGCGGCTTCTCGAATTCCTACCGGATGGTCATACCATACAAGTCAGAACTTACTCTCCGCTATTTGGCTTCTCCCCCCAGACTAAGGAGAAGGCATGGCGTACGGAGTCATACGACCAATTCCAATTCATAATAAAGTAGACGGATATGAAACGTATAGTATTAGCAGTTTTCCTCCTATTCGGTATTGGTATGGTTGTATCGGCACAAACAGTTTCGGAATGGACTCCTGCGAGTGCTAAGAAATGGATGAAGAGTAATACCTGGGCCAATGGATGGACGGTGTCTCCCCATAAATCGGTCAATGCAATCGAATTTGCTGACCAATACCACAAAAACAAAGAAGTGTGGGATGCCGCCTTCCGCTTCCTTGCCCACAATGATCTGGACCAACTGCCCATAGGCGAGCACGTAATCTGTGAAGGGCGATGCTGGGCCACGGTAAGCGAATATACCCCCAAAGAGGAAGAAAAAGGAAATATCGAAAGCCATCGTCGTTTCATCGACCTTCAGTACACTCTCCGTGGCAATGAAAAGATGGGATTGGCAAAAGAGGCTGAAGTGCGTCAAGAATACATTCCCAAGAGAGACATTGCTTTTTACACTTCCACCAATATAAAGTATTATCCTGCCGGTGCCGGCTGTTTCTTTTTGTTTTTCCCGTCAGACATTCATCAGCCATCCGTTCGGGGCAAAGGCGAACTGACCAGGAGCCGGAAGATTGTGATAAAAATAGAGTATAAGAGCGGGACGCTTTGATTCTACTGAAAATAGTGATTGAAAATCAATCACTATTACACGAAAATTTGTAATTTTGCCGACTGTTTAGTGAAATCATTGATAACTTTAAAAAACGAAATAGAATGGCAGTAGAATTGAAAGACCTTACCAAACGTAGTGAGAACTATTCTCAGTGGTACAACGAGTTGGTGGTGAAGGCCGATTTGGCAGAACAATCGGCTGTGCGCGGCTGTATGGTGATTAAGCCTTACGGATACGCTATTTGGGAGAAGATGCAACGTCAGTTGGACGATATGTTCAAAGAAACCGGACACGTCAACGCTTATTTCCCCTTGCTTATCCCGAAATCATTCCTGAGCCGTGAAGCAGAGCATGTGGAAGGTTTTGCCAAGGAGTGTGCCGTAGTGACGCACTATCGTTTGAAGAACGACCCGAATGGCGGCGGCGTGGTGGTAGACCCTGCCGCAAAGCTGGAAGAAGAACTCATCATCCGTCCTACTTCCGAAACCATCATTTGGAATACTTATAAGAACTGGATCAATTCATACCGCGATTTGCCTATCTTGTGCAACCAGTGGGCAAATGTATTCCGTTGGGAAATGCGTACCCGCCTGTTCCTGCGTACGGCAGAGTTCTTATGGCAAGAAGGCCACACGGCGCATGCCACTCGCGAAGAGGCGGAAGAAGAAGCTGTAAGAATGCTGAACGTATATGG
This sequence comes from Bacteroidaceae bacterium, assembly GCA_030843315.1. Classification (GTDB taxonomy): domain Bacteria; phylum Bacteroidota; class Bacteroidia; order Bacteroidales; family Bacteroidaceae; genus Bacteroides. The sequence goes on from JAUUPT010000012.1 coordinate 13,853, forward strand.
CGAGTTTGCCGAGAAGTACATGGCAGTGCCTGTGGTGAAAGGTGTGAAGTCGGCGAACGAACGTTTTGCCGGTGCGCTCAATACCTATACCATCGAAGCTATGATGCAAGATGGCAAGGCCCTGCAAAGCGGTACTTCCCACTTCCTGGGACAGAATTTTGCCAAGGCATTCGACGTACAGTTCGTCAACAAGGAGAACAAACTGGAATATGTTTGGGCTACTTCCTGGGGGGTATCCACCCGCTTAATGGGTGCTCTTATTATGACCCACTCCGATGATAACGGCTTGGTGCTGCCGCCACACCTGGCTCCGATACAGGTAGTGATTGTTCCTATCTATAAGAATGCAGAGATGCTGGCCAAGATTGACGAGAAGGTAGCCGGCATCGTTGCCAAACTGAAATCCATGGGTATCTCTGTGAAGTACGACAATGCTGACAACAAGCGTCCGGGCTTCAAGTTTGCCGATTACGAATTGAAGGGTGTTCCCGTGCGCCTCGTAATGGGTGGTCGCGACCTGGAGAACGGCACCATGGAAGTGATGCGCCGCGACACGCTGGAGAAGGAAACCCGCGCGTGCGAAGGTATCGAAGAATACGTAAAGGATTTGCTCGAAGAAATGCAGGCAAACATCTATAAGAAAGCGCTCGACTATCGCAACAGCAAAATCACCAGCGTAGACAGCTACGAAGAGTTCAAGGAGAAGATTGAAGACGGCGGCTTTATTTTGGCCCACTGGGATGGCACTACCGAAACAGAAGAGAAGATTAAGGAAGAGACCAAAGCAACCATCCGTTGCATTCCTTTCGAATCTTTTGTACCGGGTGATAAAGAACCGGGCAAATGTATGGTAACGGGCAAGCCGTCCGCTTGCCGCGTGATATTTGCACGTTCTTATTAATATATTAGTTGGCAAGAAAAAGAGGGAAGAGGTTAACTTTTTCCCTCTTTTTCTTTGACAGCATTTTATATTTCTTTACTTTTGCCCCGTGCAAATGAATAAATCAATGCAACACAAATGAATCAAATGAATGTCGACATATTTAACACTTATTATTTGGATGATAGAAATATTATTCTAACACACACACACACACACACACACACACACACATTCTCTAAGCTGTAAGCACTTCTCTCTAAAAATATTCCGATTACACATTTTCTTTATACTTGTATTCCCGCGGCTTAACAAAGCTCCGCCGGAACCTGCATACGCGTGCCGTTCGTCCTGAATGACAGGTGCGGATACCTCATTTTCTCTGCAATAATAACATTTCAAATCCCCAATATTTATGAAAACAAATTACGAATCCCCCGAAGTCCTCATTTTGAGGGTAACCGTGGAAAGCGGTTATGAAATCTCAGTCGGCGGCGGCACCTTTGGCGACGGCGACGACTATGTGGTTTTACCCACCGATTAAAGAAAGGAGACCACCATTATGAAACTACAATTCATTCCCGTTTTTCGATTGTCCGTCCTGCTGCCCCTGTTGCTTGCAGGCTGTTCCGGAGCCGATGCTCCCGATGCTGCCGGCTCTCCTGCCGACGTCTCCTTGTGGCAACCTGCAACAACCCGTGCCGTAGCGGGCGATGTGGCAACTATTGCCGGTTACGCTTCCGCCGATGCTTCCACTCCGGCTTTCTCTGCCGATGTTGAGTATCGGGCAGATAACATCTGGTACTGGCAGTCCGGCAGCTACACCCCGCCGCTAAGCGGAGTCAAGGTTCTTGCCGCTTCCATCCCCACCGTCTCCATGACACAGGGCACTGCCACGCTCTTCCAGTACGATATAAAAGACTATTCCCGCGGGCTGATGCTGGGCGCTGTGCCCTATGCTGACGGTGTCACCGTCATTCCCGTCCATCACCGGCTGGCGCGCATCGACATCAGTTGCAAGGGCAGTCATTGGCTGAATACCTCTCTCTACCTCTATCTGGCAAACAGTGCCGATGTAGACTTCCCCCGTGGCACGCTGACGACGAACGCCGGCAAAAGCGACTACCTTCAGCAGATGCAGGACAGCCGCACCGCCACCCTCACCATCTTCCCCCAAACCTTTCACCGGGGCGATGTGCTTTTCCATTATCGTTATGGCAGCAGCACCTATTCCTATACTCTAAAAAAAGACTACGTAGTAGGGGCCAATCAGTGCCTGTACGTGAAAATAGCGTCCGGCGACGAAGATTCCGACCCTGACCCCACGCCGCCCGATCCGCCCGTGGTCGATGTGGAAATCAGCGTGGCGTCCATCGTGAGTCCTTGGGAACAGGGTGGAAGTCAGTCGGGCGATGCCGAATAATAACAATAAAATATACTAACCATAAAAAAGAAGAATATGAAACTGAAATCATTTATCACTTTTGTAGCCACTGCCCTTTTATTGGCAGGTTGCAGCAACGACGAAACCGAGACAACAATCAGTGGCCCGGTAGAACTCCGCCTGACAAGCGGCGTAGAAGTGCCGCAAACACGCAGTACCCAAGAAACCTCTATCGCCGAGGGCGAAGTAGTAAGTGTATGGGTGGACAATGCCGGAACCACCCCGGACCCGACGCCTGTCTATGAAGCCATTCAGCTTACGGCTACCGCCGGCAACGGCTTTACCGGCAGTACCACCATGTACTTCCCCGCCGGCGGTACTACGCTGAACATCTACGCCATCCACGGCAATTTCACCCCTGCTTTCCAAGCCGATGCCGAATTCCCCGCTTCCGCCATTACCCATACGGTGGAAAACGACCAAACTTCCGGCGCAGATGGCAGCATGGCCAATTATCTCAAATCCGACCTGCTCTATGCCGTGCAGAAGGGCGTAACAGCGAGTGATAACGTTACCAATCACGTGAAAACCCAGCAACTCACCTTCTACCACCTGCTCTCCAAAATAGAGGTAGCTTTGAAAGCAGGCACGGGAAGTCCCAACTTGACAGACGCCACCGTAACCATCGAAGGCACCAAGCTGAAAGCCGATTTCACGCCAAGCAAAGATGCAACGATGGCCGATGCTTCCGGTGTCAGTAATACCCGTGCCAGTATGGTAACGGCAACTGCCAGTGACAATGATCCCGCCCCGATTACTATCCCGGCTGCAATCACCACCAATGACTTCAGCACCGGCACTTCCTATGCCGAAGCCATCGTCGTTCCCCAAACGATAGCCAAGGACGCTCCGTTTATCAAAGTGGAGCTTTCCGATGGCACTGAGTTGGTTTATAAGATACCCGACACCGGTGGTCTGGAACTTAAAAGCGGCAAGAAGTACACTTACAATATCACGGTAAGTCTGACCAGCCTTACGGTGACTTCTAAGATTGAGCCGTGGGAATCAGCAGGTACTTCCAAGCCCGGCGACGCCGTAATGCAATAAAAAAAGAACAATGCCGAGCCTGCTTTTTCGAGTCTCCGACAAGGCGATGCCGAGTCGCTGACTCGATCCCGTCAAGTCAGCGATAAGACGTCCTCGAGTCAGCGACAAGAGAAAGCAGGCTTCGGAGCATTTAATAATAAACTTAAAACATTAGTATCATGCCATTTTGGAAGAAAATGTTTAATCAAAGACAGGCAGTTTACTATCCCCGCGCCATTGTGCAGGGTAAACCCGTAGAAACGGAAACCATTGCCAAGGACCTGGCGAAGATCTCCACAGTAAGTAACTCCGATGTCCAAGCCGTACTGGGCGACATTGCCGGTGTAATGCACACCCGCATGTCCCAGGGCAAGAGCGTCCACATCAAAGGCCTGGGCTATTTCCGCTATACGCTCGACACCAAGGGTGTGAAAGACCTCAAAGATTTTGATTTCGAGAAGCAAGTGCAAGCCGTCCGCATCGAGTTCATCCCCGACCGCACCAAGCTGAGCAACGGCACCTACACCCGTGCCCTTGTCGATAGTGACACGCTGGAGTGGATTGAACTCTCGCCCGACACCAAAGACCAGGACCCCGCACAGGGTGGCGGCTCCGGCAGCGACGGCGACCTGGACGAGAATCCGATGGGATAGTCCTATTGAAAGTAGCCACTGGCAGCCTCGCCGCTGCCGGTGGCACGAATGAAAGACAAAAGAACAGAAAAGAACAATGATATGGTAAACAAGCTAATTACATTTAGAAATTTAGTGGCGGCGGGCATACTTTGCCTCGTTGCTGTCTCGTGCACTGAGGATGCCGATACAGACAACCGCCTGCCTGCCGGCAAATACCCCATGACGTTCACCGCCGCGGTGGAAAGGCTGACCGCCACCCGCGCCACAACAGATGGCTCATGGACAGGAAGTGAGGTAGTAGCCATACAGATAGGCGAAGTAAAGAAATACATAGCCGCATCCGATGGCAGCCTGACCGTAGAAAGTAATAAAGAACCTTTCTACTGGACTAACCAAACCATGAACGTTTCGGCATGGTACTCTTCTTCTTCCTACTTGGATACAAAGCAGCCCACTACGTTCAGTGTACAGGAAAACCAGAGCAACGGCGGCTATCAGGCAAGCGATTTCCTGTATTCCGCTCCGCAGAACATCACCTTTCAAAACGATGGCAGCAGTCCCAAACTTACATTCAAGCATCTGCCCGCCAAGGTGGTTGTCAACTTGAAATACGGTGAAGGAGTAACAGAACAAGAAGTATCCGGCGCCATCGTCAGCATCCTTAATCAGGCAACCACTTCGGGAACGATTGCCGACAACGGCACAGTGACGCAAGTCACTTCCGGCAATACTACCATTGTCTCCAATGTACTAATCTCTGCCGCCTCTGGCTATCAGAAGAGCGTGCAAGCCCTACTTGTCCCGCAGCAGATGAAAGACAAGCAATTCATTAAAGTAACCATCGGCTCGGATGCTGCCGCACGCGAATACTTCTATACCCCCACCGGCGCTGATGCTGCCAACCTCGAAGCCGGTAAGGCATATACCTATACCGTTACCGTAAAGAGAGACAAATTAGAGGTAACGGCAGGAACTTCCGTTTCGTGGGAGGGTGGAACGGATATCCCTGGCACCAACATTACGGCAGAATCAAACGGCGCCTATCATCTCCACCGCTTTTGGCGTCAGCTACGACGCTCCTGCTGATAAGTAGAAAAGCCTTGTCCCCACCTCCGGCTTGTGCCGTCCTCACTTTTTAATACTAACAATACAATGAAGAAAATAAGAATCAACAGATTTATCTATATGGCAGCAGCGTTCAGCCTGCTGCTTTCGGGTTGCAGTAAAGAAGATTCGTATCAGGAATCTACGGCCCATACCGTCAGTAAAGCGTTTACCTTGCAGGTAAATGCCTCCGCCTATTCTTCCGCCGGAACGCGTGCCAGCGATACGGGAATCACCACCACGTTCGCCAGCGAGGACAAATTGGGCATCATTGTTACCCATAAGGATGGAAGTGTAGAACACTTCGTCTATACCTACGACGGTTCGTCATGGACCAGTTCCACCCCCTTCTATTATAACTACCAGGACAGTTACGCCGCCTACTACCCTTATAAGGAAGATTTGAATGGCAAGACACTCAGCGAAGTAAAGTCCGCCTTTACTCCTCCCACCGACCAGTCCGACTATGCTACCGGTTATGCCGCTTCGGACTTGATGACGTGCAAAAACGCTATACTGGACAAAACAGACTGGAAACTGCAAATCACGCTTACTCACGCGTTCTCAATGCTTCGCTTTCCGGCAGATATTCCTGTAAAAAGCAGGTGCGAGGATGGTAACACGTATCAGTATTCGCTTCCCGCTACCGACATCGTCTTCCATATCGGCGATACCCCTTACAAGCCATGGATGGGCAACGACGGCTACGCCCGCCTGATTGTTGGAAACAACAGTAACAGTGACATATCCGTGAAAAGTTCCTATACGCTTCAGGGAAAACAAACTGAAACCAGCGGTATGGTTACTTCATTTGCTTCCGGGCAGTATTATACCCTCATCCCTCAGGTTCAGGACTTGGGCGATTATAAGTTCTCGGATGTACGTGTGGGCGATTTCTATTGCAAGAATTCTGATGGAAACGGTTTTGTAATTCCCCATGAAGCCTCGCTGCCGGACGAACTGAAAAATAATTGCATTGGCATCGTGTTCCACACTGGTAAGCACAATAACGATATGTCCAATTATTCTAATCCGCTTACTACGAATGGTCCTTGCATCCCCAAAGATGAAAATGGTGCCCCGCAAGTCCACGGTTATGCCGTAGCGTTGGCAGATGCCACAGACAACGGTTATTGTAAGTGGGGCGTATATGGCACCTCATTGGGAAACTATCCGACGGATGAAAGTGGAAATCCCATTAATAATTATGGCGGTGACACCGATTGGAGCGGTTACCATTATACTCAGAATATGAAAACTGCTGCCGAAAAGGATGGCGGTAGCCTGACAAGTAATACTGAGGCAGGTTATCCCGCCGCCTATTATGCCCTGAATTATGAAACCACGGTTCCTGCCCCTGCTAACAGCAGTGGTTGGTTTTTGCCTGCCATCAGTCAGATGTGGCAGGTATACCAAATTCGTAATTCCTTTAGCAATATTGGTGGCAGCAATCTTCAGAGTGATTGGTACTGGTCCTCTTCGGAGTTCTACTACCGCCCGGGCGACTTCGGTTTGTATGTGGATGTCGACAACGGCTACGTGCGCTACGACAATAAGAGCAATAGGCTCAGCTACGTGCGTCCGGTCTTAGCTTTTTAATCTATTTATCAATTTAGATTATTTACCCGTCGCGGCGGATATGTCATCCGCCGCTTTCGAGTATTAGGATTTTTAATCCGCCTTCTCTCTTCCTTTTCTTTTTCTTTTCGGATTACAAATCCTAATACTCAATCAATCGGATTTCAAATCCGATTGAACGGAATCCGTCGCGGCGGATATGTTTATCTGCCGCCTTCGAGTATTAGGATTTTTAATCCGCTTTATCTCTTCTTTTCTGATTACAAATCCTGATACTCAATCAATTTGATTACAAATCCGATTGGACGAAAATAAAAAAAGCTGCACTATGTATTGAAGCATAGTGCAGCTTTTTTATTTGTATCATCAGAATATACCTATTCCTGATAGGCTTCCTCGTGTACTCCCGCTATTGCGCGGCCGCTCGGCTCGTTCTTCCCTTGGAAAGAAGCATCCCATGCAAGGGCTTCGGCAGTAGAGCAAGCTACGCTGGGCACACTGGGCACACTACGGGCGGCACTCTCGCTGGGGAAGTGCTCCTCAAAGATGGTGCGGTAGTAGTACTCTTCCTTGTTCTGCGGCGGGTTGATGGGGAAGCGTTCGGCTACGTGCTCCATCTGCTCGTCGCTGACGGCGGCGGCAGTGATGGCGCGCAGGGTGTCTATCCAGTTGTAGCCCACACCGTCGGAGAATTGCTCCTTCTGACGCCAGGCGACGCTCTCGGGCAGCATATCGGCAAAGGCTTCGCGAACTACTTTCTTTTCTATTACTTTGCCCAGACACATCTTAGTGGCGGGGTTGATGCGCATGGCTACGTCCAGGAACTCTTTGTCGAGGAAGGGCACGCGGCCTTCTACACCCCAGGCGGCAAGACTCTTATTGGCACGCAGGCAGTCGTAGGTATGCAGGCGGGAGAGTTTGCGGACGGTTTCCTGGTGGAAGGCCTGCGGAGTGGGGGCCTTGTGGAAGTAAAGGTAGCCGCCGAACACTTCGTCGGCACCCTCGCCGCTGAGCACCATCTTGATGCCCATGCTCTTGATGACGCGAGCCAGCAGGTACATGGGGGTAGAGGCGCGAACGGTGGTGACGTCGTAGGTTTCGATATGATAGATGACGTCGCGCAGGGCGTCGATCCCTTCCTGAACGGTGTAGTGTATTTCGTGATGGACGGTGCCGATGTACTGTGCCACTTCGCGGGCTTTCTGCAAGTCGGGCGCACCCTTCAAGCCGATGGCGAAGGAGTGAAGTTGCGGCCACCAGGCATCGGAGGTATTGTCGGTTTCGATGCGCTTGGAGGCGTACTTCTTGGCAACGGCGGAGATGACGGAAGAGTCGAGTCCACCGGAAAGAAGCACACCGTAGGGCACGTCGGACATGAGTTGGCGGTGTACGGCAGCTTCGAGGGCATCGTGCACGGCGGCCACTTGGGCGTCGTGAGCTTTCTTGTCCTGGGAGGCGCTGTCGGCGCTGCGCTGGGCGGCGGGAGTATAGTTATCCTTCACGGCTTCGTAGTCGGTCCAGTCGCGGGTGTACCAGGGCTTCATCTTGCCTTCGCTACCCAGGTAGTAGTGACCGGGGAGAAAGGGTTCGTACTCATCGCAGAAGCCTTCGAGGGCTTTGAGCTCGCTGCCGAAGTAGACGTGACCTTCCTTGTCTTTACCGATATAGAGAGGTATCACGCCAATCGGGTCGCGGGCGATAAGGAAGTCGTCGGTTTCTTCGTCGTAGAGGGCGAAGGCGAAGATGCCGTTCAGATCTTCGAGGAAGCGGGCACCTTTGTCGCGGTAGAGGGCAAGGATGACTTCGCAGTCCGATCCGGTCTGGAAATCGTAACGGCCGGCGTAGCGGGCACGGATTTCGCGATGATTGTATATCTCGCCGTTGACGGCAAGTATCAGTTTGCCGTCGGCAGAGTAGAGGGGTTGGCCGCCGCTCTCGGGTGATACGATGGCAAGTCGTTCGTGTGCCAGGATGGCGGAGCCGCCCACGTAGATACCGCTCCAATCGGGACCGCGGTGACGAATTTTCTGCGCCATTTTCAGCGCTTTGCTTCTCAGCTCAGGAGTCTGGGCTTTTATGTTGAAGATACCTGCTATTCCACACATAATGTTCGAGTTTTAGGGGGTAAATAATTAAATGAGTGGCAAATTATCATTTATTTAAATAATCATCTATTGCCTTTGCCACCTTGCGTCCGTCTGCCAATGCACGCACCACAAGGCTGGCACCCATGGCGGCATCGCCTGCTACGAACACATTTTCGGCAAACTTGGGTTGTTCCGGTTTCAGGAATCCCATGGCGAGGAGTACCATATCGGCGTCAATGATTTCTTTCTTGCCTGTGGGCTGCATCGTGGAGCGTCCGCCGTCCTTAGCCGGAATCCATTCCACTTCTTCCACCTCTACGCCGCAGACTTTGCCGTTCTTGCCGATGAATAGGTTCGAAGCCAGCGACCAACGGCGGGTACAGCCTTCTTCGTGACTGGAAGTGGTTTTCAGTACTACGGGCCATTGCGGCCAGGGAGTGGCAGGGTTGTGTCCTACGGGTGGTTGGGGCATGATTTCTATCTGCGTCACGCTGGTGGCTCCCTGGCGGATGCTGGTACCGATGCAATCGGAACCCGTGTCACCGCCGCCGATGACGAGGACGCGTTTGCCTTTGGCGTTCACCAGTTGGTCTTTCGGGAAGGTTTCTCCGTCGAGGATGTGGTTTTGCTGTGCCAGCATGTCGAGGGCGAAGTAGATGCCTTTCAGCTCGCGGCCGGGGATGGAGAGGTCGCGCGCTTGCGGTGTGCCGGTGCAGATGGCGTAGGCGTCGAATCCTGCGGGGAGTTTCTGCACATCGACGTGCACGCCCATCTCGAACTTGATGCCTTCGGCTTCGAGTACGTTCATGCGGCGGTCTATGACGGCTTTGTCCAACTTGAAGTTGGGGATACCGTAGCGGAGCAGTCCACCCGGCATGGGCTTAGAGTCGAAGATAGTTACCTCGTAGCCCTTGGCATTGAGGCGTACGGCAACGGAGAGCCCGGCAGGGCCGGCACCGATGACGGCTATTTTCTTCCCGTTGCGTTCGGGCTGGACGGGGACGATGTAACCTTCGCGGAAGGCGGCTTCGGCAATGGCTGCTTCATTCTCGCGGATGGTGACGGGTTCGTCGCAGGAGAGTTTCAGCACGCATGATTTCTCGCACAGCGCAGGGCAGATGCGTCCCGTGAATTCGGGGAAGTCGTTGGTGCTGGTCAGTATCTGATAAGCTTCACGCCACTTACCGCGGTAAAGTGCGTCCTGAAATTCGGGGTCTTTGTTGCCCAGCGGACAGGCCCAGTGGCAGAAGGGTACACCACAATCCATGCAGCGCGAGGCTTGCAGCTTGCGGTCGTGGCTGTTCAGCGTTTGTTCTACTTGGCTGTAGTCGGTGATACGTTCGTGTATCGGTCGGTAGCCCGCTTCCTGGCGGGGTATGGTTAGGAATGCTTTTGAATCGCCCATAATTGATAAATTGAGAATTAAAAATTAATAATCCCGTTGCATATCCGCAATCTTCTGTTGCAGTTTCCGCATCTGTTCCTCTTGCAGCACCTTTTTGTATTCGATAGGCACTATCTGGATGAACTCGTCTACGTAGCGTGTCCAGTCATCGAGTAGGATGCGTGCCAGCTTGGAACCGGTGTAGAGATAATGCTGGCGGATGAGTTCGTGCAGCTCCTTACGATAGGATGCTTCTTCGATGAGGCTCAGTTCCACCATCTCCATATTACAGAAGTAGTCGAAGTTACCATCTTTGTTCCACACGTAGGCTACACCGCCCGACATACCGGCTGCGAAGTTGCGTCCCGTCTCACCCAGTACTACTACACGGCCACCGGTCATGTACTCGCAACAATGGTCGCCCACACCTTCCACTACGGCAATGGCGCCGGAGTTGCGGACGGCGAAACGTTCGCCCACACGTCCGTTGATGTAGACTTCACCGCTCGTAGCACCATATAATAAGGTATTACCGGCGATGGTGTTCTTTTCTGCTTCGAAGTTGGAGCGTACCGGGGGTAGTACGGCGATGCGTCCACCCGAAAGACCTTTGCCGAGGTAGTCGTTGGCTTCTCCTTCCAATTTGAAGTTGACGCCCGGCACAAGGAAGGCACCGAAACTCTGTCCGGCAGAGCCTTTGAACTTCACGTTCAGCGTCTGTTCCGGCAATCCCTTTTCGCCGTACTTGGCAGCGATGGCACCGGAGAGCATAGCACCGCAGGCGCGGTCGGTATTGGCTATGGTATATTCCAAAGATACTTCTTTCTGACCTTCGAGGGCTTCGGCGGCAGCGTGCAGCATTTCCACATCTTTCACGTGGTCGATGCCGTGTTGCTGGTCGATGACGTGGCGGATGGCAGCTTCGTTGTCCACACGTGCCAGCAGCTTGTCGAAGGAAATGAGAGAGTGCTTCTTTATATTGTCGGCAGGCTTGCGGATGATGAGGTCGGTGCGTCCGATGATGTCATCCAGCTTCTCTACACCGATTTCGGCAAGGTATTCGCGAACTTCCTGTGCCAGGAAGGTGAAGAAGTTCACCAGATATTCGCTCCGTCCGTGGAAGCGCTTGCGCAGTTCTTCGTTTTGGGTGGCTACGCCCACAGGGCAAGTATTCTGATGGCACTTGCGCATCATCACGCAACCCAGTACAATCAGTGCACTTGTGGCAAAACCGAATTCCTCAGCGCCCAGCATCGCCATCAGTACGATGTCCCGTCCGGTCTTTAACTGTCCGTCCACTTGCAGCATTACTTGTCCGCGCAGTCCGTTCAGTACCAGCGTTTGTTGTGTTTCGCTCAAGCCGAGTTCCGGCGAGATACCTGCATAGCGGATAGAGCTGGCGGGCGAAGCACCCGTACCACCTTCGGCACCGGAGATGACGATGAGGTCGGCCTTGGCCTTTGCCACACCGGCGGCAATGGTTCCTACGCCGCTCTCGGCTACCAGCTTCACGCTGATTTTGGCGTGCGGGTTCACGTTCTTCAGATCGAAGATGAGTTGTGCCAGGTCTTCGATGGAGTAGATATCGTGGTGTGGCGGTGGAGATATCAGCGAGATGCCCGGGATGGAGTGACGTGTCTTTGCAATCACCTCGTCTACTTTGAAGCCCGGCAACTGACCGCCTTCACCCGGCTTGGCGCCTTGTGCCACTTTAATCTGTATTTCGTCGGCGTTCACCAGATACTCTGTCGTTACACCGAAACGTCCGGATGCCACCTGCTTGATGGCGCTGCGCAGCGAGGTTCCGTCCGGGCGGGGTGTGAAGCGTGCGCTGTCTTCGCCACCTTCACCGGTGTTGCTGCGGCCGTGTATCTTGTTCATGGCGATAGCCATTGCTTCGTGGGCTTCGCGGCTGATGGAGCCGTAGGACATAGCGCCCGTAACGAAGCGGTGCAGGATGCTCTCTACCGGTTCCACCCGGTCGATGGAGATAGGTGCGCGGCGGAAGTCGAGGAAGTCGCGCAGGAAGATGGGCGCTTCTTTGCCGTCTACCAGCCGGGTGAATTCCTTGAACTTCTTGTAGCTGCCCAGGCGGGTTGCCAGTTGCAGGGTAGAGATGGTTTCGGGATTCCATGCATGCTTCTCACCGTCTTTGCGGAAGGCGTAGAGTCCGTTGTTGGGCAGTTGTTCGTCTACCTTCGGAGCAAAGCCTGCACTATGGAAGGCCATTGCATCGCGTGCCACTTCGTCCAGGCGGATGCCGCCGATGGTGGATTGCAATCCGCCGAAGTAGGTCTTGCTCAGCTCTTCGCTCAGACCCACTGCCTCGAATATCTTGGCACCGCGGTAGGAGCGGATGGTTGAGATACCCATCTTACTCATAATCTTGAACAGACCCTTGCAGATGGATTTGATGTATTTCTTTTCAGCCGTAGCGTAGTCCAGTTGGATTTCTTTCTTTGCTACCAGCTTGTCGATGACGGCGAATGCCATATAAGGATTCAGTGCGCTGGCACCAAAGCCCAGTAGCAGTGCGGCATGCATGACTTCGCGTATTTCACCGCTTTCTACTACCAATGCCGTCTGCACACGTTTTCCTACCGAGATAAGATGATGGTGCACGGCGCTTACTGCCAGCAGTGACGGAATGGCGGCGTGCGTGGCATCTACCTCGCGGTCGGAGAGCACGATGTAGTTTACGCCTTCGGTTACGGACTCTTCCGCCCGCTTGCAAAGAGAGGTCAGCGCTTCCTGCAAACCCCGGCGTCCTTTCGCCACCTCGAATAGCATGGGCAGTTTCAAACTCTTGAAACCCTTGTAGCGGATGTTGCAGAGAAGGTCAATCTGCGTATTGCTTAGGATGGGGTGATTGAGGCGCACCATCTTGCAATGGCTTGCGTTGGGCGTCAGGATGTTCATGCCCACGGCGCCGATGTATTCCGACAGAGACATCACCAGCTCCTCGCGTATCGGGTCGATAGGCGGGTTGGTGACTTGTGCAAACTGCTGGCGGAAGTAATTATATAGAAGTTGTGGTTTATCGGACAATATAGCCAGCGGCGTGTCGTTACCCATCGAGTTGATAGGCTCTGCTCCGGTGGTACACATGGGAACGATCAACCGCTCCACATCTTCCTTCGAGAAGCCGAAGGTGAGCAACATGCGTTCGTAGTTCTCTACGCTGTGGGGCACCTTGCGTCCGCTCTTCAGTTCGTCCAGTTCGATGCGGTTGTTGGCAAGCCAGGTGCGGTAGGGCTTGGCTTCGGCAAGCTGTTGTTTCAGTTCGCCGTCGTAGTATATTTCGCCTTTCTTGGTATCAACAAGCAGAATCTTGCCCGGTTGCAGGCGTCCTTTTTCTTTAATGTCTCCCGGCTCGAAGTCCATTACGCCTACTTCGCTCGCCACTACCATCATGTCGTTGTGTGTGATGAGGTAGCGTGCCGGTCGCAGACCGTTACGGTCGAGCATACCGCCTGCGTAGCGTCCGTCGCTGAAGAGCAGGGCAGCAGGGCCGTCCCACGGCTCCATCAGGATGGAGTGGTATTCGTAAAAGGCTTTCAGATCTTCGCTGATAGGGTTCTTTTCGTTGAATGATTCCGGCACGAGCATCGCCATGGCATGCGGCAGGCTCAGACCAGACATTACGAGGAATTCGAGCACGTTGTCCAGTGAAGCACTGTCGCTCATACCCGGTTGTACGATGGGACGTATCTCCTTGATGTCGCCCAGGGCGGGAGAGGAGAGTACGCTTTCGCGGGCTTCCATCCAACCACGGTTGCCTCGGATGGTGTTGATCTCGCCGTTGTGTGCCAGCAGACGGAACGGCTGTGCTAGTCCCCAGGTGGGGAATGTGTTGGTGCTGAAACGGGAGTGTACCAGTGCCAGCCCGCTGGTGAAGTAGTTGTTCGTCAAGTCGGGGAAGTAGCTGCGTAGCTGCAAGGACGAGAGCATGCCTTTATAGACGATGTTCTTCGTAGAGAGCGAAACGATGTAGAAATCCTCGCGGGTGGGGATATCCGACTTGCGTATCTTGTTTTCTATTCTCTTCCTTATTATATATAAGGTACGGTCGGCGGTTTCAGCGTCCGTAAATCCGGTGATGAAGATTTGCTTGATGTCCGGTTCGTTGGCAAGTGCCGCTTCTCCCAGAATCTCGGGGCAGGTGGGCACGTTGCGCAGGTGCATCAAGGTCAGTCCGTCTTTTTCAATCTCTTCGATGATAATGCTCAGAATGGCCGCCTGGTCTTTCTCATCCTTGGGCAGGAAGAGCAGACCGGTACCGTACTTCCCTTTTTCGGGAACGGGGATTCCCTGCAACAAGATGAACTCGTGCGGGATTTGCAGCATGATGCCGGCGCCGTCTCCGGTTTTATTATCCGCACCTTCCGCTCCGCGGTGGCGCATGTTCTCCAGTACTTTTAATGCTGATTCTACCAGTTCGTGTGATTTGCCTCCATTGATGTTGACCAGCATACCGACTCCACAAGCATCGTGTTCGTTGGAAGCATCGTACAAGCCCAGTTGTCCGGGCTGTCGTTGGTAGGGCTTTACTTTTGTTTCGTTGTTAAAAAGTCCTTCTTTCATCATTCTAAGTTTACTTAATTACTATGTAATACCTATTATAAGTGTCAAAATGTTCGGCAAATATACTTAATTAATTTCAAATTGATATAGCAATATCAACGATTAGCGCTTATTAAATACCTGCTATCGGGGATGAGGTTATAATCTGATATGAAATACAGGGTGTTTTCTTTTAATTTCAAATCAAATACAACTTGTTTTCTTTTAGATTGTAAATTCATCCTTTTGCTTTTAAAAGAAGATTCTCTTTAACTTTTTGACATAAAAACATCTTTTCTCTATTCTTTTGATAAATAAATAGGAGAAAAATAAACTTTATGTTCTCAAGATTGTGTATCTTTGCAGCGCAAAAACAAATACTGATATATTATGTGTGGAATCGTAGGCTATATAGGTCAAAGAAAAGCCTACCCCATTCTTATCAAAGGTCTGAAGCGGTTGGAGTATCGCGGATACGATAGTGCAGGGGTAGCATTGATCAGTGACAACCGGCAGTTGAACGTGTATAAAGCGAAAGGTAAGGTTTCTGAACTGGAAACTTTCGTTGCTCAAAAAGATATTTCCGGTAATATTGGTATTGCACACACCCGTTGGGCTACGCACGGAGAACCTTGCTCCGCCAATGCCCATCCTCATTATTCCTCTTCCGAACGACTCGCACTTATCCATAACGGCATCATTGAGAATTACGCCGTCCTTAAAGAAAAACTTCAAGCCAAAGGCTATTCATTTAAAAGCAGTACAGATACCGAGGTATTGGTACAGCTCATTGAGTACATCCAGTTGACGAATCACCTCGATTTACTGACGGCGGTGCAGCTTGCCTTGCAGGAAGTGATCGGTGCGTATGCCATTGCCATGCTCGACAAGAACAATCCTGACGAGATTATAGCGGCACGCAAAAGCAGTCCGCTGGTAGTGGGCATCGGCAAGGATGAATTCTTCCTGGCATCGGACGCTACGCCGATTGTGGAATATACCGACAAGGTGGTGTACTTGGAAGATGAAGAGATAGCCGTGATACACCGCGGAGAGAAACTGAAGGTGGTGAACCTGAAGAACGTGGAGTGCCCGCACGAAGTAAAGACGGTGGCGCTCAACCTCGGTCAGTTGGAGAAGGGCGGCTATCCGCACTTTATGTTGAAAGAGATTTTCGAGCAGCCCGATTGCATCCGCGACTGTATGCGCGGGCGTATCAATATAGAAGGTACCAACGTGGTGCTTTCGGCTGTGATAGATTATAAAGAACGGTTGCTGGCTGCCAAGCGCTTTGTGATTGTAGCCTGCGGCACGTCCTGGCACGCTGCGCTTATCGGCAAGCATCTGATTGAGAGCTTCTGCCGCATTCCGGTGGAAGTGGAATATGCATCGGAGTTCCGCTACCGCGATCCGGTGATAGACAGCAACGATGTAGTGATTGCCATTTCACAGAGCGGTGAGACTGCCGACACATTGGCTGCCGTGGAGCTTGCCAAGAGCCGTGGAGCATTTATATATGGTATATGCAATGCCATCGGTTCCAGTATTCCGCGCGCCACGCACACGGGTTCTTACATCCACGTGGGACCGGAAATCGGGGTGGCATCCACCAAAGCCTTCACCGGACAGGTAACGGTGCTCGCCATGCTGGCACTGACGCTTGCCAAAGAGAAAAAGACGATTGACGAGGAACAGTACCTTGCCGTTGTCAAGGAGTTGGGATGCATTCCCGACAAAATGAAAGAAGTATTGAAACTGAACGACTGCATAGCAGAACTTTCCAAAATATTCACCTATGCGCACAACTTCATCTACCTGGGACGCGGTTACAGCTATCCCGTAGCCCTGGAAGGTGCGCTGAAGCTGAAAGAAATCTCGTATATACATGCCGAAGGCTATCCGGCTGCCGAGATGAAGCACGGGCCTATCGCCCTGGTGGATGCCGAAATGCCGGTAGTCGTTATTGCTACACAGAACGGACTCTATGAGAAAGTGCTGAGTAACATCCAGGAAATCAAAGCCCGCAAAGGCAAAGTCATCGCCATCGTTACGAAAGGCGATACGGTTATCAGCCAGGTTGCCGATACTTGTATCGAACTTCCCGAAACAATGGAATGCCTTGACCCGTTGATAACTACGGTGCCCTTGCAGATGCTTGCTTATCACATTGCCGTGTGCAAAGGTATGGATGTGGACCAACCCCGTAACCTTGCCAAATCGGTGACTGTGGAGTAGGGAAAAAACAGATGATGCGTTTTTATAACTTGTAATTTGTAATTAGTAAATCTATAAATGGAACAACTAAAGCATGAATGTGGCGTCGCCATGATACGCCTGCTGAAACCGCTGGAATACTACGAAGAGAAGTACGGCACATGGATGTACGGACTGAACAAGCTCTATCTCCTGATGGAGAAACAACACAACCGCGGGCAGGAAGGTGCCGGACTGGCTTGCGTAAAGATGGAAGCCAATCCCGGTGAAGAGTACATGTTTCGTGAACGTGCGCTGGGTTCGGGTGCCATCACCGAAATCTTCGGTACGGTGCAGAGCAACTTTAAGGATCTGACAAAGGAACAGCTACACGATGCCGAATACGCAAAGCGCGTATTGCCTTTTGCCGGCGAAGTCTACATGGGACACCTGCGCTATTCCACTACCGGAAAGTCGGGAATTTCCTATGTGCACCCGTTTCTAAGAAGAAACAACTGGCGTGCCAAGAACCTTGCCCTTTGCGGCAACTTCAACATGACGAACGTCGACGAAATCTTTGCACGTATCACCGCCATCGGGCAGCATCCGCGCAAGTATGCCGATACTTACATCATGCTCGAACAGTTGGGGCACCGCCTCGACCGCGAAGTGGAACGCCTTTTTAACCTCGCCGAAGCCGAAGGGCTGACGGGGATGGGCGTAACCCATTATATTGAAGACCATATCGACCTTGCCAATATGCTGCGCACTTCGAGCAAGGAGTGGGACGGAGGATACGTGATGTGCGGACTGACCGGAAGCGGTGAGACTTTTGCCGTGCGTGACCCCTGGGGCATCCGTACTGCATTCTGGTATCAGGACAGCGAGATAGCCGTGCTTGCCAGCGAACGCCCCGTGATACAGACCGCCCTCAATGTACCTGCCGATTCCATCAAGGAGTTGTTGCCGGGACAGGCCATGTTCATCAACAAGGCCGGTAAGGTGCGCACGGTGCAAATCAACAAGCCGCGTGAGGTGAGACCCTGTTCTTTCGAACGCATCTACTTCAGCCGTGGCAGCGACGAGGACATCTATAAAGAACGTAAACTGTTGGGTGAAAAGTTGGTGCCTAACATCCTGAAAGCCATTGATAGCGACATCGACCATACCGTCTTTTCCTTCATTCCCAATACGGCGGAAGTTGCTTTCTACGGTATGTTGCAGGGACTGGACGAGTATCTCAATGAAGAGAAAGTGCAGCAGATTGCCAACCTGGGACATAAGCCCAGTCACGAAGAGTTGGAGAGCATTCTGTCCCGACGGATACGAAGCGAAAAGGTAGCCATCAAGGACATCAAACTGCGCACGTTTATCGCAGAAGGCAACAGCCGCAACGACCTTGCCGCCCACGTGTACGACATCACTTACGGCAGCCTGGTACCCGATGTGGACAACCTCGTCATCATAGACGACTCGATTGTGCGCGGTACTACCCTGAAGCAAAGTATTATCGGCATCCTGGATCGCCTCAATCCGAAGAAGATAGTCATTGTCTCTTCTTCCCCGCAGGTACGCTACCCCGACTACTACGGCATCGACATGGCGAAGATGAGCGAGTTCATTGCCTTCAAAGCCGCCATTGAGTTGCTGAAAGAGCGGGATATGAAGGACGTGATTGCCGCCGCCTACCGCAAATCGAAAGACCAGGTAGGACTGCCGAAGGAGCAGATGGTGAACTACGTAAAAGATATCTATGCTCCCTTCACCGACGAAGAAATCTCCGCCAAGATGGTGGAATTGCTTACGCCGAAGGGAACGAAAGCCAAAGTTCAGATTGTCTACCAGCCCCTCGAAGGACTGCACGAAGCCTGTCCCAAGCATTCGGGTGACTGGTACTTCAGCGGAGACTATCCCACACCGGGCGGCGTGAAGCTGCTGAATGAGGCGTTTATAGATTATATAGAACAAGTATATCAATTCTAATGGGAATGGAAGAAGAAGATAAGCAGAATAAGCGGAATAGACCTGGTAGTGGCATTTCATTAGGAGTTCTATTGGGGATTGTTTTTGGCATTATCTGGCATAAATTAGCTTTAGGAATAGGATTAGGATTGGCTATTGGAGTTGTTATAGAGGAAGTAAGAAAGAAAAAGAATAATCAAGATACAAAGTAATACTATAAATGAGAAATGTAACTCTTATCCTCGACGACGGGAGCCGCTTTCACGGCAAGTCGTTTGGCTATGAAAAGCCGGTTGCGGGAGAGGTGGTCTTCAACACAGCCATGACGGGATATCCCGAGAGCTTGACCGACCCTTCGTATGCCGGACAGTTGATGACGCTCACTTATCCGTTGGTGGGCAACTATGGTGTGCCGCCGTTCACCATCGAACCGAACGGACTGGCCACGTTCATGGAAAG
Source organism: Bacteroidaceae bacterium (assembly GCA_030843315.1). GTDB lineage: Bacteria > Bacteroidota > Bacteroidia > Bacteroidales > Bacteroidaceae > Bacteroides. Next base: position 33,168 of record JAUUPT010000012.1, read on the forward strand.
CGAACGCATCCATGCCGAAGCCATCATCGTAAGTGACTACTCCGAGAACTACAGCCACTGGAACGCTGTGGAAAGCCTGGGCGACTGGCTGAAGCGCGAACAAGTGCCGGGCATCACGGGCATCGACACTCGCGAACTGACGAAGGTACTGCGCGAACATGGTGTGATGATGGGCAAAATCGTATTCGACGACGAGCCGGAGAATGTGCCCGAAGCCGTTTATGCCGGTGTGAACTATGTAGACAGAGTGAGTTGCAAAGAGGTAATCCGCTACAACGAAGGTGCCGGTAAGAAGAAAGTAGTGCTGGTGGATTGTGGTGTCAAGACCAACATTATCCGCTGCCTGCTGATACGCGACGTAGAAGTAATCCGCGTGCCCTGGGATTACGATTACAACGGACTGGAGTTCGACGGCCTGTTCATCTCCAACGGTCCCGGCGACCCCGATACCTGCGATGCTGCCGTGCAGAATATCCGCAAGGCAATGGCAAACGAGAAACTGCCCATCTTCGGCATCTGCATGGGAAACCAACTGCTGAGCAAAGCCGGAGGAGCAAAGATATACAAACTGAAATACGGCCATCGCAGCCACAACCAGCCCGTGCGCATGGTGGGCACGGAGCGTTGCTTCATCACCTCACAGAATCATGGTTATGCAGTAGACAACAACACGCTGACCGCAGACTGGGAGCCGCTCTTCATCAACATGAACGACGGCTCTAACGAGGGTATCAAGCATAAGTGCAATCCCTGGTTCTCGGCACAGTTCCACCCGGAAGCTGCCTCGGGACCGACGGACACGGAGTTCTTGTTTGACGAGTTTGTGAAACTGCTGTAATCACCTTATTAAACGTACAACAAATGAAAGAAGACAATATAAAGAAAGTCCTGCTGCTTGGTTCCGGTGCACTGAAAATCGGGGAAGCGGGAGAGTTTGACTACTCCGGTTCGCAGGCGCTCAAAGCGTTGAAGGAAGAAGGTATCCACACCGTCCTCATCAACCCTAACATCGCCACGGTACAGACCTCGGAAGGCGTTGCCGACCAGATTTACTTCCTGCCCGTCACCCCTTACTTCGTGGAGAAGGTCATCGAGAAGGAACGTCCCGACGGCATCATGCTTGCCTTTGGCGGACAGACGGCGCTGAACTGCGGTGTAGCCCTCTATAAAGACAAGATATTCGAGAAATACAATGTCCGGGTGCTCGGTACCCCCGTACAAGCCATTATCGACACCGAAGACCGTGAAATCTTCGTGCAGAAGCTGGACGAGATTGAGGTAAAGACCATCCAGAGCGAAGCGGTGGAGAATGCCGCCGATGCCCGCCGTGCTGCAGCCGAGCTGGGTTATCCGGTCATTGTCCGCGCTGCATACGCACTCGGCGGACTGGGATCGGGTTTCTGCGACAACGAAGAAGAACTGAATGTACTGGTGGAAAAAGCCTTCTCCTTCTCTCCGCAGGTACTCGTAGAAAAGTCCTTGCGCGGATGGAAAGAGGTGGAGTACGAGGTAGTGCGCGACCGCTTCGACAACTGTATCACCGTCTGCAACATGGAGAACTTCGACCCGCTGGGCATCCATACGGGAGAGTCCATCGTCATCGCCCCGTCGCAAACGCTGAGCAACCGCGACTATCATAAACTGCGCGAACTGGCTATCCGCATCATCCGCCACATCGGCATTGTGGGTGAGTGCAACGTACAGTACGCCTACGACCCCGAGAGCGAGGACTACCGCGTAATCGAGGTAAATGCCCGCTTGAGCCGTTCTTCTGCATTGGCTTCTAAAGCAACGGGTTATCCGCTGGCCTTCGTAGCTGCAAAACTCGGACTGGGTTACGGTCTGTTCGACTTGAAAAACTCGGTTACTAAGACCACAAGCGCCTTCTTTGAGCCGGCTTTGGACTATGTAGTCTGCAAGATTCCCCGTTGGGACTTGGGCAAGTTCCACGGCGTGGACAAGGAACTCGGTTCTTCCATGAAGTCCGTAGGCGAGGTGATGGCAATCGGCCGCACCTTTGAAGAAGCCATTCAGAAAGGATTGAGAATGATAGGCCAGGGCATGCACGGCTTCGTGGAGAACAAGGAGCTTGTTATCCCCGACATTGACAAAGCCTTGCACGAGCCTACCGACAAGCGCATCTTCGTTATCTCCAAAGCCTTCCGTGCCGGATATACCGTAGACCAGGTGCACGAACTGACCAAGATCGACCGCTGGTTCCTGGAGAAGCTGATGAACATTATGAATACCGACAAAGAGTTGGAGCAGTGGAGCAAGAACCATAAGCAGATTGCCGACCTGCCCATCGACCTGCTTCGCAAAGCCAAGGTGCAAGGCTTCTCCGACTTCCAGATAGCCCGTGCCACCGGTTACGAGGGAGACATGGAGGACGGCATTCTCTTTATACGCAACTACCGCAAGAGCGTAGGCGTAGTGCCGGTAGTGAAACAGATCGACACCCTTGCCGCCGAATACCCCGCGCAAACCAACTACTTGTACCTGACGTACAGCGGCATCGCCAATGACGTGAAGTACCTCGGTGACCGCAAATCCATCGTTGTACTCGGTTCCGGTGCCTATCGTATCGGCTCTTCGGTAGAGTTCGACTGGTGCGGTGTGCAGGCGCTGAACACCATCCGTAAGGAAGGTTACCGCAGTGTCATGATAAATTACAACCCCGAAACCGTATCTACGGACTATGATATGTGCGACCGCCTCTACTTTGACGAGCTCACCTTCGAGCGCGTGATGGATATCCTCGAACTGGAGAATCCGCATGGCGTCATCGTCTCTACCGGTGGTCAGATACCGAACAACCTTGCCATGCGCCTCGACGAACAGAACGTGCCCATCCTCGGCACAAGCGCCAAGAGCATCGACAATGCCGAAGACCGCGATAAGTTCTCCGCCATGCTCGACCGCATCGGCGTGGATCAGCCCGAATGGAGCGCGCTTACTTCACTGGAAGACATCAATGCTTTCGTTGATAAGGTAGGTTTCCCGGTACTGGTTCGCCCGTCGTACGTGCTTTCCGGTGCGGCAATGAACGTTTGCTCCAATCAGGAGGAACTGGAACGTTTCTTGCAGTTGGCAGCCAATGTTTCGAAGAAGCATCCGGTAGTAGTCAGCCAGTTCATCGAGCACGCCAAAGAGGTGGAGATGGATGCCGTGGCACAGAACGGTGAAATCATTGCCTACGCCATCAGCGAACATATCGAGTTTGCCGGTGTGCACTCCGGTGACGCCACTATCCAGTTCCCGCCGCAGAAGCTGTATGTGGAGACCGTACGCCGCATCAAGCGCATCAGTCGCGAGATTGCCCGCGAGCTCAATATTTCCGGCCCGTTCAACGTTCAATACTTGGCTCGCGAGAATGACATCAAGGTCATTGAATGTAACTTGCGTGCATCGCGTTCATTCCCCTTCGTTAGCAAGGTGTTGAAGATAAACCTCATCGAACTGGCCACGAAGGTAATGCTCGGCATCCCCGTGCAGAAACTGGACAAGAACCTCTTCGACCTGGACTATGTAGGCATCAAGGCAAGCCAGTTCTCCTTCAACCGTCTGCAAAAGGCAGACCCGGTGCTGGGAGTGGATATGGCATCTACGGGTGAGGTAGGCTGCATCGGCAGCGACACTTCCTGTGCTATCCTCAAGTCAATGCTTTCTGTGGGTTACCGCATTCCGAAGAAGAATATCCTGCTTTCTACCGGTACGCCGAAGCAGAAAGTGGATATGCTTGCTGCCGCCCGCATGCTCCAAAAGAAGGGTTACAAGATATTCGCCACCGGTGGTTCCAGCAACTTCCTCACGGAAAATGGTGTGGAGAATACCCGCGTCTACTGGCCCAGCGAGCCCGAAAAGCAGCCGCAGGCACTCGACATGCTGCATCAGAAGGAGATAGACATGGTAGTGAATATCCCGAAGAACCTCACCGCAGGCGAACTGGATAACGGCTACAAGATACGCCGTGCCGCCATCGACCTCAATATCCCGCTGATAACGAATGCCCGCCTGGCAAGTGCATTCATCCAGGCATTCTGTACGATGAGCGTGGACGATATTGCCATCAAGTCGTGGGCGGAATATAAGTAAGACTACTCAGTAAGGCAAATGCCACACTTCGCGAGTGCTGAAGTGTGGCATTTGTTCTGTTTAGGTGTGGCTTATGTTTTCTGATATTCCGCCGGTGTCATTCCCGTCATCCGCTTGAAGAACTTGGAGAAGAACGACGGGTTAGGGAAGTTCAGTTCATCCGAAATCTGGAACACCAGCAGGTCGCTGTGCTTTAGCATGACCTTTGCTTCGAGGACAACGGCCTGGTTAATCCATTGCATGATTGTTTGTCCGCTTGTATCACGAATCACCGTACTCAGGTAGTGGGGTGTCAGGCAGAGTTTGTCGGCATAGAAGCTGATGTTGCGTTCGTGCTTGGCATGCTCGTTCACCAGGGTAATGAAGCGGCGGAACACTTCCTCCTGACGTGAGAGGCGGGCGGGGAGAGATACCTGTTTCTGGTCCCGGATATACCTTATATCATATAGTAGAGCAGTAACCAGGCTTTGCACCACTTCCCGGCGGAAAGGAGTGCGGTGCAGGGTTTCCCATAACAACGAGAAGAACACGCCGATGTGCTCCCATTCCTCGGTAGTGAGTGAGAGCAGAATGCCATGCTGTCCACACAGCTCCGCCAGGACACCATGCTGCATAGCAGGCAGGAAGTCATTCTCGGGAACAATCACTTGAAAATCGTAGTCGGGACTTAGCGCTATCAGTTCTATCAGGGAATTGGGTGGAGAGACGATAATCATCTGCTCCCTGACTTCGTGCTCCACGAGGTTAATGGATATGCGTCCCACACCGCGAATGATGCGTATGATACGGCACTCGCTGGTGCGGTAGGGCTGCCCTGTGCGGAACAACGAGCTTTGCATCTGTACAAAACTGATAACCATGCCGATGCCTCGCTGGATAGAACGGAATTCAGCATTCGTGATGAGGTCGGCCCTGTCTCTTAATTCCTGGAATCCAAGGCTCAGAGGTTTATTCTTTTCCATTGCTTTCATTTCTGTTGATGGATATATATCTGTGGCAAAGATAAGAAAATACGGGGATTTATTGCCTTTTATTGCTGTATATCGAACTAATGGGACATATTGTATGAGTAATGGAAAGTAATCATATATCTTTATAGTCTATCTTTGCACCCGATGAAACAAAAACAGAAACAATATATGGATATGAAACGAACCATTCTTTCTTTCTCCTTTCTCGTTGCTGCAACGCTGCTGCCTGCCCAGCTTACGTTGGAGGCGTGCCAGCGACAGGCACAGGCAAACTATCCGCTGGTACGCCAGTACGGACTGATAGAGAAAGCGCGCGAATACGACCTTTCCAATGCCGGGAAAGGGTATCTGCCCCAGTTCTCATTGTCGGGCAAGGCGACGTATCAGAGCGATGTGACGGAATTGCCGGTCGAGGTACCGGACGTTAATGTAAAAGGTTTGCCAAAAGACCAGTATCAAGTGATGCTCGAAGTACAGCAAACCCTTTGGGACGGTGGAGATATCCGTTCCCGAAAGCGCTTGACGCGTGCCGCCTCGGAGGTGGAACAGGAAAAGCAGAACGTGGATATGTATGCCTTGAACGACCGCATCAACCAACTCTTCTTCGGTATCTTGCTGCTGGACGAACAGTTGAAGCAAAATCAACTCTTGCAGGAAGATTTAGGCAGAACCCATACGCAAGTATCCAATTATATAGCCAATGGCATAGCCACCCAAAGCGACCTGGATGCCGTCAGCGTAGAACTACTGAACACCAAACAGCGCCGCATCGAACTGGAAACCTCCCGCCGGGCATACGTGAATATGCTGGCCGCCTTTATCGGCAAGGACATTCCCCAGGAAACGGCTTTGCTGAAACCTGCATCGGAAGATATTGACAGTGGGGAAGCAAAGGATAACAACCGTCCCGAACTGCGCTGGTTCGATGCCCAGGGAGAGCGGCTGAACGTGCAGGAATCCATGCTGAAAACCCGGTATATGCCGCGCTTGGGATTGTTTGTGCAGGGTGCATACGGTAACCCGGGACTGAATATGTTGAAGAATGAGTTTAGTCCTTATTATATTGCCGGTGTCCGTATGTCGTGGAACTTTGGTAGCTTGTATACACTGAAGAACGACCGCCGCCAGATAGACAATTCGCGCCGGCAGATAGAAACCAGCCGCGACGTGTTCCTCTTTAATACCCGGCTGGAAGCTACGCAGCAAGATGCAAGCGTACTGTCTATGCGCCGCCAGATGAAAGATGATGATGAAATTATCCGTCTGCGCGAGAATATCCGCCGGGCTGCCCAGGCAAAGGTGGAGAACGGAACGCTGACCGTGACCGATATGCTCCGCGAGATTACGAATGAGAACCTGGCGCGTCAGACGAAAGCATTGCACGAGGTGCAGTTGCTGATGAACATCTGGCAGTTAAAGTACACATTGAATCAATGATAACCCCGAACTTATCTCCGAATAACAATAAAAACATATATCATTATGAAGCCATTAAAGCTATTTCCCCTCTTGTTTATCTTCGCTGCATGCAGTAGCGGCCTCGCCGAATACGATGCCACGGGAACCTTTGAAACTACTGAAGTCCTCGTCTCCGCCGAGGCTTCGGGCAAGCTCCTCAACTTCGACATCGAAGAAGGCACCGCACTGAAAGCAGGCGCCGAAGTCGGCATCATCGACACCGTACAACTCTATCTGAAGAAGTTGCAACTGGAAGCCAGTGCCAAGTCCGTCTCCGACCAGCGCCCCGACATATTGAAGCAAGTGGCCGCCACCAAGGAACAGATCGTACAAGCCAAGCGTGAGCGCGACCGCGTAGCGAATCTTCTCCGTGTAGGCGCTGCCAATCAGAAGCAGTTGGACGACGCCGAGTCCTTGCTCGAAGTGCTGAATAAGCAACTCGCCGCCCAAAACTCCACCTTGCAGAACAGTGACCGCAGCTTGACGTGGCAGAGTTCTTCCGTCGGCATACAAGTGGCGCAGGTGGAAGACCAACTCAGCAAATGCCACATCACCTCGCCCCTGACCGGCACCGTACTTGCCAAATACGCCGAAGCCGGAGAGCTTGCTGTGCCGGGCACCCCGCTCTTCAAGGTAGCCGATATGGAGCAGATCTACCTTCGTGCCTACATCACCTCCGAACAGCTTGCCGGGATAAAACTGGGGCAGAAGGCCACCGTCTATTCCGATTACGGCAAGGACGTGCGGAAAGAATATCCGGGCTTCGTCACCTGGATTTCCGATACCTCCGAGTTCACCCCGAAAACTATCTTGACGAAGGATGAACGCGCCAACCTGGTGTATGCCGTCAAGATAGCGGTGAAGAACGACGGGTTGTTGAAGATAGGTATGTACGGCGGAGTAACCTTCGGCGATAAATGATTAGTGATAAATAACAAGTGATTTGCTCATGAACTATGCAGTAACAGTAGACAATGCCACGAAGCATTACGGCAAGGTAGAAGCCCTGAAAGGCGTTTCATTAGCCGTGAAGCCCGGCGAACTCTTCGGCATCATCGGACCCGATGGGGCAGGGAAGACCTCGCTCTTCCGCATCCTCACCACCTTGCTCCTTGCCGATAGCGGAACAGCTACCGTCTGCGGACTGGACGTGGTGAAGGACTACAAGCAGATTCGCCGGCGGGTGGGATACATGCCCGGACGCTTCTCCCTATACCCTGACCTGACGGTAGAAGAGAACCTGAATTTCTTCGCCACCGTCTTCCACACCACCATCGAGGAGAACTACGATTTGGTGAAGGACATCTACCAACAGATAGAGCCCTTCCGTAAGCGCCGTGCCGGTGCCCTGTCGGGGGGAATGAAGCAGAAGCTCGCCCTCAGTTGCGCCCTTATCCACAAGCCGGACGTACTCTTCCTCGACGAGCCCACCACAGGCGTAGACCCCGTCTCCCGCAAAGAGTTCTGGGAAATGCTTCGCCGGCTCAAAGAGCAAGGCATCACTATCATAGCCTCCACACCCATTATCGACGAGGCCCGCCAGTGCGACCGCATCGCCTTCATCCACGAAGGGCAGATACACGGCATCGACACCCCCGACCGCATCCTGGAGCAATTCGCCTCCATCCTCTGCCCTCCGGGTTTGCAGCACGACAAAGCAGAGCATCGCGAGGACTACGTGATAGAGGTGGACCACCTCACCAAGCGCTTCGGCAACTTCACCGCCGTAGACCATATTTCTTTCCGCGTCCATCGCGGCGAAATCTTCGGCTTCCTGGGCGCCAACGGTGCCGGCAAGACCACCGCCATGCGTATGCTCACCGGCCTTAGCCGTCCCACCAGCGGCACCGCCCGCGTAGCAGGCTTCGACATTGCCACCCACACCGAAGACGTAAAGAAGAACATCGGCTACATGAGTCAGAAGTTCTCCCTCTACGAAGACCTCAAGGTTTGGGAGAACATCCGCCTCTTTGCCGGCATCTACGGAATGCCCGAGGCCGAGATAGCCCCCCGCACCGACGAACTGCTGCAACGCATCGGCCTCGCCGCCGAACGCGACACGCTGGTGAAGAGCCTGCCCCTGGGCTGGAAACAGAAACTTGCTTTCTCCATTTCCATCTTCCACGAACCGAAGATAGTCTTCCTGGACGAGCCTACGGGCGGTGTAGACCCCGCCACCCGCCGCCAGTTCTGGGAGCTTATCTACCAGGCAGCCGACCGGGGTATTACTGTTTTCGTCACCACCCACTTCATGGACGAGGCGGAGTATTGCGACCGCATCTCCATCATGGTGGACGGTGTGATCCGCGCCCTCGATACCCCTGCCGGACTGAAACGGCAATTCGCCGCCGCCACCATGGACGACGTATTCCAGCAACTGGCACGCCAGGCTGTGCGCACGGCAGATTAAGAGCCAACTAAAAACTGATAGTAATGAAACAATTTATAGCTTTTGTCCGAAAAGAATTCTTCCACATCTTCCGCGATGTGCGCACGATGTTGATACTGCTGGGCATGCCCATTGTGCAGATTATCCTCTTCGGCTTTGCCATCACCACGGAAGTAAAGAATGTGCGCGTAGCCGTCCTCGACCCCTCGAACGACGTCGTCACCCGCCGCATCATCGACCGCATGGATGCCAGCGAATACTTCACCATCACCAGCCGCCTGTATTCTCCGCAGGAAGCGGAACAACTGTTCCGCAGGGGAGACATAGACATGGCGCTCGTTTTCGGTGAGCAATTTGCCAATAACCTCTATACGGGCGATGCGCGCGTGCAACTTATATCCGATGCCACCGACCCCAACATGGCCACCATGCAGGCGGGTTATGCCAGCAGCATCATAGCTTCCGCCGGACAGGAAATGCTTCCGCCGGGAGTACACGCTGCTGCCATCATTCCACAAGTGAAGTTGCTCTACAACCCGCAGATGAAGAGTGCCTACAACTTTGTACCCGGCGTCATGGGACTTATCCTCATGCTGATATGCGCCATGATGACGTCCATCTCCATTGTGCGCGAGAAGGAGACGGGGACGATGGAAATCCTGCTTGTGTCTCCCATGAAGCCGCTTTTCATCATATTCGCTAAGGCGGTGCCTTACTTTGTGCTGTCGTTCGTTAATTTGACGACCGTGCTGTTGCTTTCGGTCTACGTGCTCCACGTGCCCGTGGCGGGTAGTTTGTTCTGGCTCGTGGTGGTGTCGTTGCTGTTTATCTTCGTGTCGCTGGCATTGGGCCTGCTCATTTCTACGGTCACCCGCACACAGGTAGCTGCCATGCTTGCGTCGGGACTGATGCTGATGATGCCTACCATGCTGCTATCGGGTATGATATTTCCGATAGAGAGTATGCCTGCCATTCTGCAAGGCTTCTCTGCCATTATTCCCGCACGCTGGTACATCCAGGCGGTGCGCAAACTGATGATTGAGGGAGTGGACATCTCGCTTGTGCTGACGGAAGTCTGCATACTCAGCGTGATGGCAGTGCTGCTGATAACCGTCAGCATCAAGAAGTTCAAGAGCAGACTGGAATAGCCGCGCATTCCTACCAACTACTTACTACCAACTACTAACTACTAATCGCCCTATGATAAAGTATCTCATCGAAAAAGAATTCAAGCAGTTGTTCCGCAACTCCTTTCTGCCGAAGCTCATCTTCATCTTCCCTTGTATGATTATGATTCTGATGCCTTGGGCGGCAAATCTGGAGATAAAGAACATCAACCTCAATATTGTGGACAATGACCATAGCGTCATCTCCCGCCGGTTGGTAGACAAGATTGGTGCTTCCACTTACTTCCGCACCACGGACGTTCCCGGAACCTACGACGAAGCCATGCGAGCCATCGAAGTGGGTTCGGCGGACATCATCCTGGAGATTCCCCGCAACTTCGAGAAAGACTGGATGCAGGGAAACACCCCCGACCTGCTCGTCGCCACCAATGCCGTGAACGGAACAAAAGGAGGGCTGGGCAGTTCCTACCTCTCTGCCATCATCAACGATTATGCCCGCGAGTTGAGGCAAGAGTCGCCTGCACCCCTGCGGGCGGGTATGCCGCTTCCCCGCGTGGTGGTATCTACGCAGAACCTTTATAACCCTACGCTGAACTACAAGCTGTTTATGATTCCCGCCCTGATGGTGATGTTGCTGACGATGATTTGCGGCTTCCTGCCTGCGCTCAATGTAGTGGGAGAGAAGGAGGCGGGCACTATCGAACAGATCAACGTAACTCCCGTCAGCAAGTTCACCTTTATTGTTGCCAAGCTGATACCCTATTGGGCGGTAGGTTTTGTAGTGCTGACTATCTGCCTTACCCTTGCCTGGGTACTCTACGGCATACTACCTGCCGGGCATTTCATCACTATCTATGGTTTTGCAGTGGTGTTCCTGCTGGTAGTATCCGGCCTCGGGCTGGTGATATCCAACCATTCCGCCACGTTGCAGCAAGCCATGTTCGTCATGTGGTTCTTTATGCTGATACTGATGCTGATGAGCGGACTTTTCACTCCCATCCACAGCATGCCCGGGTGGGCGCAATGGATAGCCCGCCTCAATCCGCTGAAGTATTTCGTGGAAATGATGCGCACGGTCTATCTGCGCGGTGGCAATTTTGCCGATCTGCTTCCCCAACTGGGAGCTTTGTCCGCTTTCGCGCTCGTCTTTAACCTGTGGGCGGTGAAGAGCTATAAGAAGAGTAGCTGATGGGGAACGCCCGTCGGCATCATTCGTGGTGGTAAGGTCCGCCGTTCAGTATCGTCATGGCGCGGTACAGTTGCTCTACGAAGATGAGGCGCACCATCTGGTGCGAAAAGGTCATGCGTGAGAGGGACATCTTCTCGTGAGCCGCTTCATACACTTTCGGTGAGAATCCGTAGGGCCCGCCGATGATGAAGACCAGCCGCTTGTTTACGGTATTCATCTTGCGCTTCATATAGTCGGCAAACTCTATGGAGCGCATTTCTTTTCCGCCCTCGTCCAGCAATACGATGACGTCGCCCGGTTGGAGGGCTTTCAGTATCAGTTCCCCTTCCTTTTCTTTCTGCACTTCCATAGAGAGGCTCTTGGTGTTTTTCAGTTCGGGTATTACTTCCATGTCGAACGAAAGATAGCGGCGGGTGCGCTGCACGTAGTCGTTGATGGCGGTTATAAAATGTTGTTCCACAGTTCGTCCTACGACGAGCAGAGTCGTTTTCATGCGGGTTCTGTTTTGATTTAGTGCACAAATTTAGCACTTTTTTATTGTATTTTGCGACAAATGCTTACCTTTGCCTATCATTAATACTTGTGGAGATGAATAAACGAGTAATTTTTGTGTTGACCGGTCTGCTCATTTGGATGTCCTCGCTCATGGCTCAGGACGCCCCGGTGGGGGTGATTAATGCCTTCAAGGAAGGCAATCCCCGGGAGTTGAACAAGTATCTGGGCGACAAGGTCGATTTGATTATTCAGAATAAATCGACCCATGCCGACAAGCAAGGGGCGGAAGGAACCATGGCTGCTTTCTTCTCCAACCACAAGGTCAGCAACTTCAGTGTGAACCATCAGGGCAAGCGCGATGAATCGGGTTTCATCGTCGGCACCTTGACCACTGCCAATGGAAACTTCCGGGTGAACTGCTTCTTCCGGAAGGTACAGGACAAATATGTGATACATCAAATAAGAATCGATAAGACAAATGAATAAGGAAGAAGAATTGATAGACAGGTTGATTGACCTGGCTTTCGCCGAGGACATCGGCGACGGTGACCATACCACCCTTTCGTGCATCCCTGCCACGGCCATGGGTAAGTCCAAACTCCTGATAAAAGAAGCCGGTATCCTTGCCGGCATCGAAGTTGCCAAAGAGGTATTCCGCCGCTTTGACCCTACCATGAAGGTAGAGGTGTTCATCAACGACGGTGCCGTAGTGAAGCCGGGCGACGTAGCCATGATTGTGGAAGGCAAGGTGCAGTCTCTGCTGCAAACCGAGCGCCTGATGCTGAACATCATGCAGCGCATGAGCGGCATCGCCACCATGACCCACAAGTATGCCGAACAGCTGAAAGGCACCAACACTCATGTGCTCGATACCCGCAAGACCACTCCGGGCATGCGCATCCTCGAGAAGATGGCGGTAAAGATAGGCGGCGGCGTGAACCATCGCATCGGCTTGTTCGACATGATTCTGCTGAAAGATAATCATGTGGACTTTGCCGGAGGCATAGATAAAGCCATCAACCGTGCCAAGGAGTATTGCAAAGAGAAAGGTAAAGACCTCAAAATAGAAATCGAAGTGCGCAACTTCGACGAGTTGCAGCAAGTGCTCGACCTGGGTGGCGTAGACCGCATCATGTTCGACAACTTTACACCCGAAATGACCCGGAAGGCTGTTGAGATGGTAGACCACCGTTACGAAACCGAATCTTCGGGCGGTATCACCTTCGATACGCTGCGCGACTATGCCGAATGTGGCGTAGACTTTATTTCGGTAGGCGCTCTTACCCATTCCGTAAAGGGATTGGACATGAGCTTCAAAGCATGTTGACAACGGCAGTAAGCCGTATTGCAGCATAACAGGAAAGCCTCTCATAAGTTTGCCATGATATTGCAATCCTTATGGAAGGCTTTCTTCTTAATAATCAGGGGAATATCTGTACCGGAAAAACAGATGGTCTGTTTGGGCAAAACAGATGATGCGTTTAGGGCAAACAGACCATGCGTTTGGGGCAAACAGATGATGCGTTTCGGCGCGATAGATAATGCATTAGGAAGATATGAAGAAGATAACTTGGAGCAAAGTAAAAACGATTGTCAAAGGCTGGAGGCTCGGAGACTTTGTGCGGCAAGTAGCTGTGGTGGTAATTGGTGTGGTGATTACCTTTATGGGGAGTGATCTGATTACTCAGAATTCCGAAAGGAAGGATATACGGTCTACCATGTCGCTGATTAGGGATGAACTGAAAAGCAACCGTGAGAAGTATGAAGATATAGTGGCGGAGTTTCGTGAAGATGAGGCTCTTTCTACCTTATTGGCGGAGCACGACATGAAGATACGGACTATACCTGAAGATTCGTTGAGGCAGTATGCCACGGTATTGGGGCATATCCGTGGCTTCAGTTATACCCAGGATGCACTGGATATACTCAAAAATTCCATGTTGATGCAGAAAATCCCGGATAAAGAATTGCTGTTGCAGTTGACTAAGGTTTATGAAGCATTGAATGGATTTAAGCTGACTATGACTGAATATTATGAGATGAAAGACCAGATTATGACACCTTTCAATTTGGCCTTGACCGATGAACAAATGCATTGGCTATATGAAGGTGGATATGAGGCATGGGATATTTATCTTTCTGATATATCGGTGCGAAACTTCCTCAGGGTTGCGCAGATGTATTTCACTCCCGACTATGTAGGAAATGTGGGAAAAAGGATAGACAAGGCAATACAGATTATTGAAGAAAAATATCATTTAGAATAAAACATTATGGGACAGAACATTTGGGATAGAATAAAAGCTACGGCACATGACTGGAGATTAGGAGACTACTTCCGCCAGTTCAGCATCGTAGCGGCAGGTATTATCGTTACCTTTTGGGGAAGCGATAAGCTAACGGAGCACAGCCGCCAAAAGGAAGTGCGGGCAACGATGCAACTGGTAGCGGAAGAACTGGAGTACAATAAGGAGGAATTGCGTAAAATAAAGCGGTTGCTGGATATTGACGTGCACATGAGCACCGTGTTGTTGGACCACAATATGGATATATATGATATACCGGAAGATACCTTACAGAAGTATGGCAAGCTTTTCAGTAATCTGGATGAATTCTCTTATAGAACCGATGCACTGGATGTATTGAAAGGCTCTTCACTGATGCAGTATATTTCTGATAAACGTTTGTTGCAGGATGTGATGCAAACCTATTTCCAGTTGGGAAGGATTAAGAAAGACGTTGGCGATTACTATAAAATAAAGACAGATGTACTGATGTCTATCATTGCGTCTAAGAAGAAAACCAAAGTTTCGGCAGACGACGATGATTTTCGGAATAATATCTCATTCCTTTTGAACGAAGACCGCTTTGTCAACTTTGTTGTAATGGTTCCCGGTTTCTTGTATTGGGGTGAGTTTGACGACCTGGATGAAATGCTTAGTGAGCAAATCGAGGTTTTGAAAGACAAGTATAAATAATCTCCATACTTTAACTTCTTTTTAGAATTAACCCAGCAGCATTTTTCGGAATGCTGCGTCTAACTAACAAACGACGCGAAGAGGCGTCCGTAAAACGAGCACTGACATTGGAAAATGAGATAGAACTGATAGAGGGCTGCCGGGCAGGAAAAGATTCCGCACGTCGGGAACTGTATACCCTCTATTCCAAGCAGATGCTGGCGGTATGCTACCGCTATACGGGCGACGTCGATGCGGCCCATGACGTATTGCACGATGGTTTCATCAAAATCTTCACCCACTTTACTTTTCGCGGAGACTGTGCCTTGAGTACTTGGGTGACGAGGGTGATGGTGACGCAGTCCATCGACTACCTGCGCCGGCAGCAACGCTTCAGCCAACTGGTGGTGAACGAGGAACAACTCCCCGACATGGTGGACGAAGCAAGCATTGCCGAGACCGGCGGCCGTCTGTCCGAGGAAGTACTGATGGCATTTGTGGCAGAACTTCCCGCCGGATGCCGAACCGTTTTCAACTTGTATGTGTTTGAAGAGAAGTCGCATAAGGAAATTGCGGAACTGCTCCACATCAAGGAACATTCGTCGACCTCGCAACTGCATCGTGCCAAGAGTTTGTTAGCAAAAAGAATTAAAGAATATACTGAGTATGAGAGAAAATGATAAGATAACCGACATATTCCGCAGTCGTCTCGCCGGTGCAGAGATGACCGTGCGGGAGGGATTCTGGGAAGAACTGCAACGCAGTTTGCCTCAGGCAGCGGCGGCAGGCGAAGGGAACGCTTCCCAGTTGTCGTCATCGTCCACTTCCGCAGATAAGGGGAAGCGTCTGATTCTTTCTCCGAGATTCTATCGGGTGGCTGCCGCAGCATCCGTTGTGTTTGTGCTGGGAGCAGCTTCTGCCGCATTCTGGTACTTCTCTCCGAAGGAAGAGATAAAGGAAGCCTTCACGCAAGTGGCCGCCATGACACCGGACGGCAGCTTGAAAGGCGACGTGGTGCAGGAGAACTTTCCTTCCATCCACCAGGCAAATCCCACGGCACAGCATCCCGGCGCGAAGCAGCCTGCAAGCGGCATCCCTGCCGGACTGACCGCGCAGGCGGATGATGATGACGAATCGGTATCCGTCCATGTCTCCATCACCATTACCCAGCGGGTTTATGGCAACAATCAGCAGGCAGGCAACGGCTACTTCAATAACTCTGCCCAGAACGGGAATTATCATTCCGCTACCGATCCTGCGGGTACAAACTCCGACATAGATTCGGCCCTTGCCTCTGAGGAATCGGTGGCAGCCAAAACCGAATCGTCGTGGAAGTCGCGCAACTGGGCATTGAAAGCCGCCATCGGTTCTTCCTTGCCGAAAGGAGATTTCCACATGCCGCTGACGGCAGAGTTGAACGTAGAACGTCGCCTGAACGACCGCTTCTCCCTGGAAGCCGGCGTGCAGTACAACCGCCTGGAGGGCGACCATGCAACCCTGCACACACTGGGCATCCCCGTCCGGCTGAATATGATGCTGGCAAGTTCTTCCAAAGTAGACTTCTATGCCCTGGCAGGCGGAATGGCGGAGAAGTGCATTGCCGGTGCACCGGACAATGGTTTCAGTGCCGAACCGGTGCAGTTGTCCGTAGCGGCCGGGCTGGGCGTGCGGTATAAGATGAATGACCGCGTAGCCTTGTTTGCCGAGCCGTCTGTTTCCCATCACTTCGACACGGATTCGCAGTCGAAGACGTTGCGTACGGAGCGCCCCACGAACCTGAATCTGCTGTGTGGCGTGCGCGTGACTTATTAATCTTAATATGAACCGAAGATGAAGACTCTATCTTATAAACTACATATACTCGGGCGGATGTTCCTGCTGGCACTCATTGCCCTGTCCGCCCTCTCGCTGGCATCTTGCAGCGAAGAAACGCTGGATTACGACCATCCGGACGTAGACCTGTTTGTAAAGCAACTGAAAGCTGGTAAGTACACCACTCAAAGCCCCGACGGGCTGAGCAACGTGCCTAAGTTTACCGCCGAGGACATCGGCGAGTTGCTGAAGTATGCCGAAGACCTGACGGTGATACCTTCTTTCCCGCTGGCACCGGTATCTTACTCCGCCGGTGGCAAGCTCCGTCTGGGCGAGTGCATCTTGTGGACGGTGGAGACTATCCGCCTGGGACACAACGCCTCGATGGGTTGCAAAATGGTACGTGCCGATGCCGAGAATTACGAAGGCATCTACTTCCTCTCCGACGAGGATGTGCTGGACGCCGCCACCCGTTATCGCCGTTGGTGGGAGAGCCGTAAGTATCCCAAGACGATGTGGACCATCGACCCTTGCTACGATGAGCCGCTTTGCGGAAGCGGATATATGTGGTGGTGATTTTCTTAACGGTATTAAGTATCAGGTATTAGTAAATCAAAGTAAGTGAAGCGATTTATACTCTTTTTGGCGCTGCTCAGTGCAGTTGCCTTCCCCCTTTACGCCCAAAACTGGACACCTCAGGACTCGCTGAAGTTGCAGCAGTTGCTCCATGGAGCAGGGGAGGTGAAGCTGAATCCGGATGCATTGAAGGAATTGGAAATGAACAACTTCCTGGGCACTCCGAAGGTGGCAACGGACAAGTCGTGGATGGACTTCAGCAACTCCATGCCCCTCATGCCCAAGGTGCCGGAGAAGAAAGTGGTGCTGACGCTGCATCCCTACACGGCAAACACAAAATACAACTGGGACCCGGTGTATCAGAAGAAAATCAAAGTAAATAAGGAAACCTGGCGCGGCGACGAGTTCTATGCGCTGAAGAGACTCACCATTCCCAGCAACTGGGCAAAGCGTCCGTCTGACCTCGGACCGCGCGAGACACTGGAACAGATTGAAGCAACCGGCCTGCGATACCGGGTGACGGACCGCGCCAACAATATGGCGGTGGGCAGCTGGCAGCCTGCAACCGGCAGAGGTATCGGCGGACTGGACTTCATGACGCCCTTTACCCGCGAGTTCTGGAACTTCAAAGGTCGCAAACGTCGTGCCCGTACGCTGGAAGTGCTGAAGGCATACGGAGACTCTACTACGGTACAAATAAAAGATCCGCTGCATCCCATCACGGAGTGACAACCGGCGTGTCTTGATACTTTTTAAAGGTGGAACGCCCGTTCAATGAACACTTTACGCTTTTCCCTTGTTCCTCCTTTATAAACCTATTAAAAATATGACGATGAATCGAATTACTTCTCTTTTCGGAATAAAGTACCCGATCGTTCAGGGTGGTATGGTGTGGTGTAGCGGTTGGAGGCTTGCTTCCGCCGTGAGTAATGCGGGTGGACTGGGACTGCTGGGTGCAGGCTCCATGCACCCCGACACTTTGCAGGAACACATCCGCAAGTGCCGCGCCGCCACGTCCCATCCGTTCGGCGTCAACATCCCGTTGATGTATCCCCAGATAGATGAAATCATGCAGATGGTAGTGGATGAAGGCGTGAAGATCGTATTTACTTCTGCCGGCAGCCCGAAGAAATGGACGGGCTGGCTGAAGGAGCGGGGCATTACAGTAGTGCATGTCGTTTCGTCCTCGCGCTTTGCCATGAAGGCGGAAGAGGCGGGCGTAGATGCCATCGTAGCCGAAGGCTTTGAAGCCGGCGGACACAACGGCCGTGAAGAGACCACAACGATGTGTCTGATACCTGCCGTGCGCACCGCCACCACGCTGCCGCTGATTGCTGCCGGAGGCATTGCCACCGGTGCTGCCATACTTGCCGCCCGTGTGCTGGGCGCCGAAGGCGTGCAGATAGGTACACGCTTCGCACTGACGGCGGAAAGTTCCGCCAGCGAAGCATTCAAGGAATACTGCCTGCGCCTGGAAGAGGGCGACACCAAGCTGTTATTGAAGAAACTTTCCCCGGTACGCCTGGTGCGCAACGAATTTCGCGATACCGTAGAGGCGGTAGAGGCCGAGGGCGCCACGGAAGAAGAACTCCGCATACTCCTGGGGCGCGGTCGTGCCAAGCGCGGCATCTTCGAAGGCGACCTCGAAGAAGGGGAGTTGGAGATAGGGCAGGCGTCGGCGCTGCTGCGCGGCAAAGCAATAGAATCCGTGGCGGCGGTAATGATGGAACTGACGGAGGAATATAAGAGGGCATTGGAGAAGCTATAATCAATTCCCCCTATACAACAAAAAAGGAATATCCCCGAACCTATCGGGAATATTCCTTTTTCCTTTTTTATTACCTATACCCCTTTATCCTTTCGGTGGAGTATCTGTTGTCTTTGTTGCGTCCCCGCTATTGGCAGCATTGGTTGCTGTACTTGCGGTCGCCGTTGTTGCAGCAGTCGCTGTTGCCGTTGCTGCACCTGCCACTTGTGCCGCAGGCTTCTCTTCCCAATGGAACGGCTCGAAGTTGGCATTCGGATCTACCCAAGACGGTTTCTTGGAAGCATAGATCACGAACGGAGCAATCACCACGATCAGCGCACCGATGATCAGCACGGAGAACCATACCGTATTACTACCCGTTGAAATCTGACTGGGCGGGATAAAGCTCAGCACAAACGCCAGCAATGAACCACAGAAGCCCAGGCCTGCGATAATCCACATCAGTCCGTTGCCACCCTTACCGATGCGGAACGGGCGGTTCAGCTTCTTCATCTTATAACGCAATGCGATAGCTCCGGAGAACATCAGCATATACATAATAAGGTATAGAATCACCGTCAACTGAGACAGAATCTGATAGAAACTCTGTACCGAAGGCATCACCACGAACAGCAAACTCAATACCGTCACCGCAATACCCTGAACATAGAGAATGTTCTTCTGCACTCCCAGCTTGTTCGTCTTCTGGAAGAACGGAGGCATATAGCCCGCCTTACCTACGGCAAAGATACCTTTGGACGGACCGGCAACCCACGTCAACACACCTGCCAACACACCGAATGCCAAGGCAATGGCAATAATCGGCGACAGCCAGGAAGCATGGATATAACGGAAGTAATTGTCGAACCCTACGAGCAAACTCTGCGTCAGGCTGATGTCCTTAGCCGGGATAATGATACCCAGTGCGAACGTACCCAGCACGAAGATGATAACCGTTATCAGCGCACCGATGAACACAGCCTTCGGATAATTCTTGGACGGATTGTCCACATCCTTCACGTGGATACCGCCCATCTCCATACCGGCGTAGAAGAGGAAGATACTTGCCGCCAGCACCACATTGTCGAAGTTCGTGAAGTCGGGGAAGAAGCTGCTGTGGAAGTCCATGTTGGAGTGTCCGCCGGTAGCCAGGTAAACGATGCCGAGTATAATAAGCAATGCAGCCGGGATGATGGTTCCGACCATACCGCCCACCTTGGCTACTTTACCTACCCAGCTCATACCCTTCATAGAGATGAATGTGGCCAGCCAGTAGATGATGAGCACCACGGCAAGCGTGTAGTACTTATTGTTTGCCAACGTCATGTCGTGCGCATCGTTCATGCCGATGAAGGCGATGGACACGGCACCGAATGTCAGTACGGTAGGGTACCAGATGGTACTTTCGATCCACTGCACCCAGATGGCGAGGAATCCCCACTTCTTACCATAGGCTTCGCCCACCCAACGGAATACACCGCCTTGCTTGTCCTGGAACATGGCAGCCAGTTCCGCAGCGACGAGCGACGTCGGTATCAGGAAAACAATGGCTGCAAATAAATAGTAGAAAGCCGAACTCATTCCGTACACGGCTTCGGCTGGTAGTCCACGCAGGGATACAACGGCCGTTACATTCATGATAGCCAGCGTAAATACGCCCAGCTTCACTGTTTGTTTAATATTTGCCATAAGTTAAGGTTTTAAGTGATAATTATATTTCAAAATCAGCGTCTATAACAATGCCCTGGGGGAATTGTTCTCTTTCCCCTGTGCCATCTTCTTGTAGAAATCTTCTTTCTCTTTATTGCGTCTCTGCACCAGGCTCGTCACGTACACTGTAAAGATAGGAAACATCATCATGCCCAGCGCCGCCAGCAGCACAGACAGCACCCGTCCCGTGACGGTGACTGCTATAATATTGGAACCTACCGTCGTCACGTCCATAAATGCCCACCACAGTGCGTCGCCATATCCTTTTACCAAAGGATTCACGCCGTGCTCCGTCACGTAGAAGGCGAGACTGGCGAAGTAAACCGTAGCCAGCAGCATCGTCAGATAGGAGACGAACAAGCCCGACGCACGGTTGTACGTCAGCCAACCCACTACGATTGCCATTGCATAGCCGCCCCGTACCAGCGGGATGAAACGCAGCATATAGGTTGCTTCGGGCGAGAAAGTCCATCCCATGTAGGCAATGATATTCTGATAGGGAATAGCCACCAGCAGGAAGATGAAATGCGTTGCCACGTAGCGCCCCTTGTTTTCCGACAGAAACCATTCCAGAACGAAGTCTGCCAGGAACAGCGCGCATATCCACAACTGTACCTTCATGTACACTGACTGTTCATAGAAAGGAATTCCCTCGAACGTATCCACGGAGATGCTGATGACCAGAAATAGCGAAAGCAGCAGGATGATGACATGCAGGATGCCATAGATGCCTTTCTCCCGCATCACAAATTCTGATAGAGCCATTTTCATAATGATGTCCTGTTAGTTCATTAAAATGGTTGCCCCTGAGCGTAGTCTACGCCTTCGGAGCAACCTTGGAAAAAAGAGCATGAGAGATTAGTCGGTAATCGTCACATTGTCACCGTTGAACACGCCCAGTCCGAGCTTGTTCATGATGAACTTGATAGCGAGTTGCGCCTTCATGGAGTTGCCGGCTTCGTCCAAAGGAGGAGCGAATGCCGATACACCCATCACACCGGGTAGCACAGCCATCACTCCACCGCCCACACCGCTCTTGGCAGGTATGCCGGCGGTGTACATCCAGTCGCCCGAATGTTCGTAGAAACCTACGGTAGAGATCATGGACGTAATCTTCGGTGCCAGGCTGGCTTCGAACACAGTCTGCTTGGTGACGGGGTTTACACCGTTGTTGGCAATGGTTCCGGCAGCTATGCCCAGTTGCTGGGCGGTGATGCCGAGGGAGCATTGGCGGGTGTAGAGGTCGAGCGCCATGTCCGGGTCGTCGTAGATGCGGTTATAGTTCTTCAGCAACCAGGCAATGGAGCGGTTGTTGAAGTTGGTAGCCGTCTCCGACTTGTACAGTTCGTCGATGAGCTGCGGGGCAGAGCCGCACAGTTCGGTGATGTTCTGCACAATGGCTTCCCATTTCTTGTCGCTATCGCCCACCGGCTGCACCATGGAGCAGGCGGAGATGGCACCTGCATTTACCAATGGAGTAGAGGGGTGGTCGTTCTCCAGCAAGATGGCGATGATGGAGTTGAACGGCAGACCGGTAGCATCGGCGCCAATCATGTCCAGCACTTTCTGTGCACCGTATTGGCGCAAGATGAGGATGGCGGTGTGTACCTTCGATACGGATTCGATGCCGAAACGGTAGTCCGTATCGCCGATATTGATGGTCTGTCCATTCATCAGGCAGATGCTGAGTCCGAACAGTTTGGAATCAATATTGGCAAGGTAGGGGATGTAGTCGGCATTCTTACCGCCGGTGTTGCCCTTCACCTCGTTGTAGGCTTTCTGGGCAACTTCCTTGATTTGAGATATTGATATTTTCTTTTCCATTATCACATTATTTTTTGTGAGCTTGGCAGCCGTGGTTGAACACTTTGTTTTCTACCGGCAAGTTCTTGTCCTGTGCCATGCGGGTAGGTGTGGGGTAGTCCAGCTTCTCCAGTTCGGCAATGGCATTCTTGATGTCGCCCAGCAACATATCCGCCATGTCGCGGCTGAATCCCTGGCGTACAACAACACGCATCACTACGTAGTCTTCCAGTTTAGAAGGCAATGTATATGCCGGTACCATCCAGCCGTGTTGAGACAGCTTGTCTTGCAGGTCATACAGCGTCCATTTGGCAGTTCTTGCATAGTCCGGTTTCAGGTACCAGATGAACAACGGGTTCACTACCTCTTCGGAGTAGTTTACGAACGGAGCCATCTTGCCTATTTCGCGGTGGATGTACTTCGCGATGGCCAGTGAGTTGAATTGTACTTCCTTGTAACCTTGGAATCCGAGACGGATGAACTGGTAGTATTGTCCCAGAATCTGTGCGGCAGGACGGGAGAAGTTCAGTCCGACTTGCGTGATGTTGGCACCGAGGTAGTTGACACTGAACGACATTTCTTCGGGCAGGTATTCTTTGCCTTTCCAGCAAACCCATCCCAAGCCCGGATAAACCAAGCCGAACTTGTGTCCGCTGACGCTGATGGAGAGCACCCACTTCAGGCGGAAGTCCCATTTTGTATCAGGATAGAGGAACGGCAGGATGAAACCACCGCTGGCAGCATCTACGTGGATAGGAATGTCGTAGCCGGTCTTGGCGTTGTAAGCGTCGAGGGCTTTGTCCAGTGCTTCTACGTCGTCATTCAGTCCTGTCCATGTAACGCCCTGGATAGGTACGATACAGATGGTGTTTTCGTCGCACATCTTCAAGGCTTCTTCGGGGTCGAGTGTGGTCTTGTCCAGCGTCAAGGGTACTTCACGCATTTCGATCTGCCACAGTTGGGCGAATTTTTCCCATACCACCTGGAAACCGGTAGAGATAACGAAGTTCGGTTTGTCGAACGGTTTGCCTTCGGCCTGGCGTTTCTTGCGCCAACGCAGCCATGCGGCCACACCACCCAGCATACAGGCTTCCGAAGAACCGATGGCAAGTGCACCTGTTTTCCAGGTATCCTTTTCGGGGGAGTTCCACAGGTTGGCTACGATGTTGATACATTTACCGTTCATCACGGCGATGCGCGGATATTCCGTCTCGTCGATGTAGTTGATGTTGATGGCTTCGTTCATCAGCTTAGTGGCATAGTCGTCCATATAAGTAGTAACGAACGTAGCCAGGTTCAGGCGAGGCTGTGTCTGGGCGAAAGTCTCATCTTTTACCATCTGGTAAGCTATCTCCGGTGTGGTAGGTCCGTCGGGGATCTTCTCTACCGGTGAAGGTTGCAACATACGGTTAGAACCGAATACGTCAGTTTTTGCATCTCCTTGTCTGAAATTCAAATCTTCCATATAACAATAAGTTTTTAAAGGTTTAGGCGGCGGGGCGTTTCCCCGTCGAATTTCCCACAAGAACGGGGTTCGCGAAGGAAAGTTCCGGCGATTTACATCTTTTGGCGTTTATTAAAGTTGACGCAGAGGGGAACGAACATTCCTTCTCCCTGTTTGTTTTCTTCGGCATAACTCTAAAGAATACCCGTTATGAAGATTAATACCGGACAGGGCACTATCCCTCTTATTACGCTCGTGGCCATCTGGTCTATCTCTGCATTGACCTCTCTGCCGGGATTGGCGGTTTCGCCTATCCTCGGGCAACTCTCTACCATCTTCCCGAAGGCTACGGAACTGGAT
Source organism: Bacteroidaceae bacterium (assembly GCA_030843315.1). Lineage (GTDB taxonomy): Bacteria > Bacteroidota > Bacteroidia > Bacteroidales > Bacteroidaceae > Bacteroides. Next base: position 57,301 of record JAUUPT010000012.1, read on the forward strand.
ATACAGATGCTTACCTCCCTGCCTTCGTTGCTGATAATTCCATTTGTATTGCTGGCCGGCAAGTTGGCGGAGAAGCGCGACTTTATCCGCCTGTTGCGTGTCGGGCTTTGGATGTTTGCTGCGAGCGGATTACTTTATCTGTTTTCTTCGAAGATGTGGCAGTTGATGGCAGTCAGTGCACTGCTCGGCATTGGTTCGGGGTTGATAATTCCACTCTCTACCGGTTTAATCTCGCGTTACTTTACGGGTGCGTATCGGGTGAAACAGTTTGGTTACAGTTCCGCCATTACCAACGTCACGCTGGTGGTGGCAACCGCAGTAACGGGCTATCTGGCAGAGGTAAATTGGCATTTGCCGTTCATTGTCTATCTGTTGCCGCTGGTATCACTCGTACTTTGTATCTATCTGAAAAACAGTGATAGCCAGCCTTCCACTGCGGACGCACAGGCAACTACCGCTTCTGCTGCCGGATCGGCCCCTGCCATTCCCGGTAAATACGGTATTCACGTCCGCCATCTTCTTCAACTGATGATGTTTTACGGGTTGATTACTTATGTCGTCCTTGTCGTTACCTTCAATCTGCCTTTCCTGATGGAAGCACACCACTTCTCCAGCGGAAATTCCGGTCTGATGATTTCACTCTTCTTTCTTGCCATCATGGCACCCGGTTTCTTCCTGGGGCATATCGTCCGATTCTTAGGTAGCGACACAAAGTTTTATAGCCTTCTGTCTATTGCTGCGGGCTTACTGTTAATATGGATTTCGCCTAAAGAATGGCTCATTATACCCGGTTGCGTCCTGGTTGGACTGGGTTATGGCGTTATCCAACCGCTGATTTATGACAAAACGGTAGATACCGCCGTACCTGCCAAAACCACCCTGGCGCTTGCTTTCGTCATGGTGATGAACTATCTTGCCATCCTGCTATCTCCATTCATTACCGATTTCTTTCAGTCGTTGTTTCATACCGGTTCCAAAGAATTCCCGTTTATTCTTAACCTCTGCATCACGATAGGAGCCATCTATTGGGCACATGCCCGGAGGGAGGACTTCTTATTTGATGATTAGCTGTTCTCAAGCAATAATAAAGGCTGTCCCAAAACAGATTTTGCTATCATTCTCTGTTGTTCAGAACGATGCTTAATCTATATTTGAGACAGCCTTTGGCTGTAAGAGAGGCCTCTTACCATTTCGAAACCTATAATTCTATCGGCTCATACTTCAGCCCGAACACATCTGCCACAGCTTTGTACGTAACCTTGCCTTTTACCACGTTCAATCCCAATGCCAGTGCCGGATCATCCTTGCACGCCTGTCGCCATCCTTTGCTTGCCAGGGCCACGGTATAGGGCAGCGTAGCATTGGTCAGTGCCATAGTCGAGGTGAAAGGTACGGCACCCGGAATATTGGCAACGGCATAATGCACGATGCCATCCATTACATACGTCGGCTCGCTGTGAGTTGTGGGGTGGGAGGTTTCGAAGCAACCGCCCTGGTCGATGGCTACATCCACGAGCACAGTTCCCGGTTTCATCATCTTCAGCATCTCTTTGGTGATAAGATGGGGCGCTTTATCACCGGGGATAAGTACGGAACCGATAACAACGTCTATCGTCGGCAGTTCCATCTTGATGTTATGCGTAGAAGAGTAGAGCGTCTTTACATTCTTGGGCAGCACTTCACTGAGGTAGCGCAAGCGGGGAAGATTGATATCTGCAATCATCACTTCGGCACCCATTCCGGCAGCTATCTGTGCAGCGTTGGTTCCTACGATACCGCCGCCGAGAATCAGCACCCGCGCGGGGCGTACACCCGGCACACCACCCATCAGTTTCCCTTTTCCGCCTTGCGGCTTCTCCAGGAAGCGGGCAGCTTCTTGCGTTGCCATGCGTCCGGCCACTTCGCTCATCGGGGTGAGCAGAGGCAGGGAGCGGTCTTCTTTCTCTACCGTTTCGTAGGCGATGCAGATGGCGCCGCTTTCAATCATGGCTTCGGTCAATAATTTATCGGCTGCGAAGTGGAAGTACGTAAATACCACTTGTCCCTTTTTAATCAGTTTGTACTCCGGTGCAATGGGCTCTTTTACCTTGACAATCATGTCGGCTGCGGCATACGTAGCTTCGATGGTAGGTAAAGTCTGTGCACCTACGGCGATGTAATCATCGTCCGAGAATCCGCTGTTTGCGCCTGCCGTGGCTTGCACATACACTGTATGACCACGCTTCACCAACTCGGCTACTCCGGCAGGGGTCATTCCTACACGGTTCTCATTGTTCTTGATTTCTTTAGGTACTCCGATAATCATAACCTTATTATTTAGGGGGTTAAACTTGGCGAAAGATACAAAAATGGAGAACACATTGTTATCATGTCCTTCATGTTTTTCAGCAGAAAACGGGTGTTCTCCTTTCTATTTGCTACATATTCGCTTCGTAAGGAGTGGAATAGAGCAAACCTCTTCCTGTTTTATTCGTCCTTTTGTGTCGAAAAGATTGGGATTATTTTTATCTTTGCCTGCGTTAATTAAGAAAGAAGTTATTGCGATGAAACGATATATAAAGCCTTTTGTTTTGTCTCTTTTATTTGTGGCGGGGGGAGCGCAGGCACAGGAGACAGCCACTTTCACCCCTCCTTTTGATTTTCCCATCACTTTTTCAGGCAACTTCGGCGAGATACGTGCCAATCACTTTCATGGCGGGCTGGACTTCAAGACCGGTGGCACCATCGGCAAGCAAGTACGTGCATTGGCCGACGGGCATATCTCCCGTATCCGCGTCACTCATGGTTCGGGCTATGTGCTCGACGTAGCTTATGATAATGGTTACTCTACGATAAACCGTCACCTCAGCGCCTTTGTGGGCGATATTGCCCGCAGGGTGGAAGCCTTGCAATACGAAAAGGAAAGCTGGGAAGTGGAAATCACGCCCGCCCCCGATGAATATCCCGTGAAAGCAGGGCAAGTCATTGCTTTGAGCGGTAATACCGGTTACTCTTTCGGACCGCATCTGCACCTGGATGTCTTTGAAACGGAGACGGAGGACTATGTAGACCCATTGCCTTTCTTTATGAACAGGGTGAAAGACAGTACGGCCCCGCGTGCCGAAGGCATCATGCTTTTTCCGCAACCGGGCAAAGGAGTGGTGGAGGGCAAGCAGTCCCGCCAGATTTTCCCGGCACGGCCGGTGCAGCCTATTACTGCCTGGGGACTGATAGGAGCCGGCATCCGTGCCTATGACTATATGGATGGAGTGCACAATAAGTATGGCGTGAAAACCGTTATTCTGGAAGTGGATGGCAAGGAGGTTTTCCGCAGCGTGGTAGACCGCTTTGCCTACGAAGAAAACCGGTATATCAATTCGTGGACACACGGACAATATATGAAGTCCTTCATCGAACCGGGCAACCGCCTGCGCCTGCTGCATGCATCCAATGGCAACCGCGGACTGGTGGAAATCAATGAAGAACGTCCTTATCAGTTTGTCTATACACTGAGCGATGCACTGGGCAACACGTCCAAAGTGCGCTTCACGGTGCAAGGCAAGAAGGCGGATATTCCTCCGGTGGAGCATCGCGAGAAATATGTTTTCAAATGGGATAGGGTGAATTATCTGCAAGAGCCGGGCTTGGAACTGGTCGTTCCCAAAGGAATGCTTTATGATGATGCCTGGCTGAACTATGCCGTGCGTGCCGATAGCGGCGATATTGCCTTTACCTATCAACTGAATGATACCCGCATCCCCATGCATGGTGCCTGCGATTTGCGTATCGGCCTGCGTCGTCGTCCGATAGAGGATATGACGAAATATTATGTAGCCGGCGTCACTGCCCGCGGCAGCAAGTACAGTGTGGGCGGTAAGTTCGAGGATGGCTGTATGAAGGTTCGTATCCGCGAGTTAGGGACGTATACAGTGGCTCTCGATACCGTTCCTCCTCAGATAACCCCTGTGAACAAGGCGCAATGGGGGCGCACGGGACGCATTGTATTCAAAGCAAAAGATAAAGAAACAGGCATCGACACTTATCGTGGCACGATTGACGGAAAGTACGCCTTGTTTGGCAAGCCGAACTCCATCAGCGGAGACCTGGTTTGCGAACTCGATCCCCGGCATGTGGAGAAGGGTGGCAAGCACATTGTGGAAATGACCGTAACGGATGGTTGCGGCAATCGTGCTACCGAGCAATTTGAATTTGTCTGGTAAATGGAAAACATTAATAGCAACAATAATAACTGAAGTATGAAAAGCAAAAGACTGACTCTTTCCGTCTTATTCGTGGCAGCATCCGTGGTGAATGCCCTGGCTTGTACCAATCTTATCGTAGGCAAGAATGCCTCTACGGACGGTTCTACCATCGTATCTTATTCTGCCGACTCCTACGGGCTGTTCGGCGAGTTATATCATTATCCCGCAGGCATGCACAAGAAGGGTACGCTGATCGATGTCCACGAGTGGGACACCGGCAAGTACCTCGGCCGGATAGAGCAAGCCCGCCAGACGTACAACGTCATCGGCAACATGAACGAATTTCAGCTTACCATCGGCGAAACTACCTTCGGCGGTCGTCCCGAATTGGTGGACTCTACCGGCATCATCGACTACGGTAGCCTGATTTACCTCGGCCTGCAACGTTCCCGCACTGCCCGCGAAGCCATCAAGGTGATGACCGAACTCGTGCAGGAATACGGCTATTACAGCAGCGGTGAATCCTTCACCATTGCCGACCCCAACGAAATATGGATTATGGAAATGATAGGCAAAGGTCCCGGCGTGCGTGGTGCCGTATGGGTAGCCGTCCGTGTTCCCGACGATTGTATCTCGGCACATGCCAACCAGAGCCGCATCCACCAGTTCGACATGAACGACAAGAACAACTGTATGTATTCTCCCGACGTCATTTCCTTTGCCCGCGAAAAAGGTTACTTTGACGGAGTGAACAAGGACTTCAGTTTTGCCAATGCATACGCACCCCTCGACTTCGGTGCCCGCCGCTACTGCGAAGCCCGCGTATGGAGCTACTTCAATATGTTTACCGACTGTGGCAATGAATTCTTACCTTATATATTAGGTGAAACAGATACTCCGATGCCGCTGTTCCTCAAACCCAGCCGCCAGATTTCCGTACAGGATGTGAAGAACGCCATGCGCGACCACTACGAAGGAACACCCCTCGACATCAGCAAGGACTTTGGCGCCGGCCCGTATCATACTCCCTACCGTCTGTCTCCTCTTTCCTTCAAGGTGGGCGACCAGGAGTACTTCAACGAACGTCCCATTTCCACCCAGCAGAGTGGCTTCGTATTCGTGGCGCAGATGCGTTCCGAAATGCCCGACGCTATCGGTGGCGTGTTGTGGTTCGGTACGGATGATGCCAACATGACTGTCTTTACCCCTGTATATTGCTGTACGGATAAAATCCCTGCTTGCTATACCCGCGTGGATGGTGCCGATTACATTACCTTCTCCTGGAATTCTGCTTTCTGGATTTTCAACTGGGTATCCAATATGGTTTATCCCCGCTACGACCTGATGATAGGCGACGTACGTGCCACTCAGACGGAACTGGAAACTACCTTCAACGAAGCCCAGGAAGGTGTAGAGGCAGCTGCTGCCAAACTGTTGGCAAAAGATCCTGCCAAGGCCAAAGCATTCCTTACCAACTATACGAACATGACGGCTCAGAGCACTTTCGATACCTGGAAACGCCTCGGCGAATTCCTGGTCGTAAAATATAATGACGGAGTGGTGAAGCGTATGAAAGACGGTAAGTTCGAGCGCAATTCCATCGGTCAGCCGGCAGGCGTAGTTCGTCCCGGATACCCGAAAGAATTCCTGGAAGAGTACGTCAAGCAGACGGGAGACAGGTATAAAATGCCGGAATAAGTTTCTGTGCAGGTTACACAGGTTCTTCATTCCTCTCCTAAAATCTGTGTAATCTGTGTAATCTCTGTTGAAAAAAATTAGGATATTCGAACTTATTCTCCTACATTTGTGTCTTAACAAATAGTTTATATCAACCTTTAAAATAGAAACAATCTTATGGAAAATCAGGAACTGATTAAGCAGGTAACTGAGAAAGCCGAAAAATGGCTTACCCCGGCATACGATGCCGAAACTCAGGCAGAAGTGAAACGCATGTTGGTAAATCCCGATAAAACCGAACTGATAGACAGCTTCTATAAGGATTTGGAATTTGGAACGGGCGGTCTGCGCGGCATCATGGGCGCCGGAACCAACCGAATGAATATCTATACGGTAGGTGCTGCCACCCAGGGCTTGTCCAATTACCTGAACAAATGCTTTGCCGGTAAAGACCAGATTTCAGTAGTAGTGGGTTACGACTGTCGCAACAACAGTGACAAGTTTGCCAAGATTTCTGCTGACATCTTCTCTGCCAACGGCATCAAGGTATATCTCTTCGACGACCTTCGTCCTACTCCCGAAGTTTCGTTCGCTATTCGCCACTTCGGTTGCCAGAGCGGTATCAACATCACCGCCAGCCACAACCCGAGAGAATACAACGGCTACAAGGCTTATTGGGACGACGGTGCACAGGTGCTTGCTCCGCACGATACCGCTATCATCGACGAAGTGAACAAAGTAACCGTTGCCGGCATCAAGTTCAACGGCAATCCCGATCTGATTCAGATTATCGGCAAGGAAGTCGACGACATTTATCTGGATAAGGTGCATTCCATTTCCATCGATCCGGAAGTCATCAAGCGTCAGAAAAACCTTAGCATCGTCTATACACCGCTTCATGGTGCAGGCCGTGTGCTTATCCCGGATTCATTGAAGGAATGGGGATTCGAGAACATCAACTGCGTGCCTGAGCAGATGGTGAAGGACGGCAACTTCCCGACCGTTGTATCGCCGAACCCCGAAAATGCCGAAGCCCTCTCTATGGCCATTGCACTGGCAAAGAAGCTCGATGCTGACATCGTAATGGCAAGCGACCCCGATGCCGACCGCGTAGGTATGGCGTGCAAGGACGACAAGGGCGAATGGGTACTTATCAACGGTAACCAGACTTGTCTGATCTTCTTGTACTACATCATCAAGAACCGCATTGCCATGGGCAAGATGCAGCCCAATGACTTCATCGTAAAGACCATTGTAACGACTGAACTGATTAAGGCGGTAGCCGATAAGAACAAGATTGAAATGCGCGATTGTTACACCGGCTTCAAGTGGATTGCCCGCGAGATTCGTCTGAGCGAAGGCAAGCAACAATACATCGGCGGTGGTGAAGAAAGCTACGGCTTCCTGGCCGAAGACTTTGTTCGCGATAAAGATGCCGTTTCCGCCTGCTCGCTGCTGGCCGAAATCTGTGCATGGGCAAAGGATCAGGGCAAGACGCTGTATGACGTGCTGATGGACATCTACGTAGAGTACGGCTTCTCCAAAGAAACCACCGTAAACGTTGTGAAACCGGGTAAGAGCGGCGCCGAGGAAATCAAGGCCATGATGGATAACTTCCGTGCCAACCCGCCGAAGGAAATCGGAGGTTCGCCCGTGAAGGTAATCAAGGATTATAAGACTCTGAAAGTAACCGATCAGGGAAATGTCCGCGATCTGGATATGCCGGAAGCATCCAACGTACTTCAGTATTTCACCGAAGACGGTACGAAAATTTCCGTTCGTCCGTCGGGTACGGAACCGAAGATTAAGTTCTATATCGAGGTGAAAGGCGAAATGGGTTGTCCGAAGTGCTATGTCAGCGCCAATGCCGAAGCTGAGAAGAAAGTAGAGGCAGTGCGCAAGTCACTTGGCATCTGATAACGATAGATAACAGAAAAGAACAAATAGAAAGGTGTATCCCTGCGAAGGGATACACCTTTCTTGTTTTTAGGTGGTAAGTGTTAACTGTTTTTCTGCATTATACTTCTTTCGTATACTTTAAGTCAACCTCAAAATCTTTCCGTGTTAAACCCCGTTCTATAGGGACATCTAAACCTAAACTATAAAGTAATGATGAAAGATTTAGTAGCAGGCATCAAGTACGATGCCGCCAAAGTAATCGAACAGGCCGTAGGGCCAAGTAAAGAATTCTGCATGGGGTATATGAACCCCGGTGCTCCGGATGGTCAGGGATATATCTCTACCATGAAACTCTCAGTGGGTACGGTCGATGTGAAAGACCTCGACACGGTGACCGAAGGCATCGTCTCGTACGACCGTTGCGAAAAGAACGACGCTTACATCGGACAAATCAACATGCTGACCGTCTCTTCCTTCTGCGGACAGAATGGCGCCGTATGGGGCTTCGACCTCGCCGTGCACGAAGACATCGCCACCGGCAAAGAGAAACCCATGTACATGCAGGAACAACCGGACGGCAAACCTGCCATCCCCGTCTACAACGCCCGCCCGCTGCTCGATGCCAGCGAACGTCTTTTCGGACGCGAGAAGCAACGCCGTTTCCCACCGATGCCGGGTGCACATGTTATCTGTGCCAATAAGGACGTCACCGCCCGCGGTCCGCTGTGGGTATGGTCGGCTATCGGCATTGCCATCCTGAAAAACCGTAGCGACGGCTCCTGCCTCTTCATCGAGGATGCCAACACTTATGGCGATGACAACACCACCGAAGCCGAGCTGATCGGTTTCCTGGAAGGCTCGCTCCGCAAAGTAACAAACAGCATCGTGTTGTGCGGACAGGATCAGTCCGTAGAGTACGACCGCATCTATGTGGGCTACAAATACACGTTTGTAGAACCGCACCAAGTGGGTTGCGCCCTGACCTGCGCCCTGTACGTCTACCTGGCACAGAATGCCATCCCCGCCGGTATGAAGGCTTCCGACCTCAAAGGCATGCCCATCGACGAATGGGAAAAGAAACTGGACTTAGAACCACTGACAGTGGTTGAGTGATTATAAACCTAAACTTTAACTTTTTAAAAAATTATTATCATGGATGAAATGAAAGGAACTCGTTATCCTATTTTCGGATTTGTGACAGGTGGTACAGGTGTTTTTAACGATGGCATTCCACCCCAGCCGTATGAAACTTTTGCTTATGACCTTGCTTTGCACCAGGCAGCTATCGAGAATTTCAATGTAATTCCCTACACCTCCGTCATGCCGCCCGAGATACGTGGCAACCTGGTGACCATTACCCCGGAGATGAATCAGAAGTTCCATTACTTGCCCTATCGTCCCGACATCAAGGACCAGTTCCATCACGGTGCCGTGCTCGAAGTAATCATGGCGGGAACAGGTGCCAACTATGCCGATCATAAAGCCATCGCCACCGGTGTGGGCATTGTATGGGCAAAGAAGGACGGTAAGTTTGTAGGCGGTTTTGCTGCCGAATACGTACAGTTCTACGACTCGAAGATTGATGATGAGATAGCTGCTGCCGAAGCACGCATGTGGCTCAACAAATCGCTGAACCACGAACTTTCCATGCGCGGCATGGAGCAGGACGGAGACAAGGAATTGTTCCACAACTTCATCAACATACCTTCTGATAATCCGTTTGCATACTGCCTGACGGCTATCGGATTCCTGAACTTCGGTTATGCACCCTTAGCTAAGTAAACGGCATGGCTGATACTTCAAAGAAATTAGGATTGGGCGGACTCGTTGCCATCGTCTTCGGTTCCATGATCGGTGGGGGTATTTTCAATATCTCGCAGAACATGGCGCAAGGAGCCGGGCTGGGGGCTACTATCATCTCCTGGATCATTTCGGGGGTGGGAGTGTTGTTCCTCGTGCTCAACTTCAAGATGCTGGCCGATGCCCGTCCTGATCTCAATGCAGGTATCTATCAGTACGCAAAAGAGGGTTTTGGCAATTATGTGGGGTTCAACATCGCCTGGGGCTACTGGCTGTGCGCGGCAATGGGTAACGTGGCTTTCGCCGTAATGCTCAATGACTCGTTCGGTGAGTTCTTCCCCGTGCTGCTGCATCATGGGTGGCAGACGGTGTTGTTCGGATCGTTCTTCATCTGGGCGATGTATTTCTTGGTGGCAAGGGGCGTAAAGGCTGCTGCCGCACTGAATACACTGGTCACGATTGTGAAGTTCGCGGCGTTGATATTAATTGTCATTATCCTCTTTATTTCCTTTAAAGTAGGTGCGTTGAGTTATGACTTCTGGGGGCATGCCACCGATTTGGGCTCCATCGGGGCGCAGGTGAAGAGCACGATGCTCGTCACGCTGTGGTGTTTCATCGGAGTGGAAGGTGCGGTGGTGATGTCGGCCCATGCCCGCAACAGCAAAGATGTGGGTAAGGCGGGTGTCATCGGTTTTCTGCTGGCATTGGTGCTCTATGCGCTGATCAGCATTTTGTCCTATGGCATCATGCATCAACCGGATCTGGCGAAGCTGGACGACCCGTCCGTGGCTTACGTTCTGAAGCATGCGGTGGGCAACTGGGCATATACGTTTGTGGTGCTCAGTGTCATCGTCTCCGTCATCGGTGGTTGGATTGCCTGGACGTTGATGTGTGCGCAAGTACCTTACACGGCTGCCCAGGTAAAGATTCTGCCGAAGTCGTTTTTGCGTGAGAATAAGGCTTCCACGCCTATTTATGCGTTGCTGATATCCAGTATCATCATGCAGGTGTTTATGATAATGGTTGTTATGGCGAAGTCCGTTTACGATGCCGCCATCGACATTACCGGTGTAATGATTCTTCCTGCCTATCTTTTCTGCGGGCTTTACCTTGTGAGGGCAAGTTTCATGAAAGGAGAGTTGAAGACAACCGATCCGAAAACAATCAACAAATACCGTGTCATCGGTATTGTGTCCTCCTTGTTTTGTTTCTGGTTGCTCTATGCAGGCGGATTACTACTTTTGCTCGTTACGTCTATTTTCTATTTGGTCGGCATCTACTTCTATGTAGTGGCGCGCAAACAGAACCGGACGGAGGGCGAACCTATCTTCTCCAATGCCGAACGCTGGTTGGCATGGATCATCGCGGCCTGTGCCGTGATAGCCGTGATATTGCTGGCAATGGGCAAAGCAGAACTTTAAAAATTGAAAATTATGGATTAAAGTTCGGGGGCGGATGAACAAAGAGCCCTGTGAGAAGTTTAGTATATGCAGATTGCGAAGGCACACCGATTGGTTGATGTGAATGAGAGTCGTTTCATTCGTAGTTGTTCGTTTGTGAGTGTGTGTCTTCCGCAGTCTGCTTTTTTATTCCCCAATTTTTAATTCTCAATTTTCAATTATTCTCCAGCCACCAGTCAATCAGTTTTCGCGCGATACTCATTTTGCGCGGTATCTCCGGCAGGTTGTCTTTTGAATAAAACCCTGCTGCGGAAAGCTCTTCATCTTGCAACTTTATTTCTCCACTCTCATAATCGGCAATAAAGCCCACCATCAATCCACTGGGGTAGGGCCAGGGTTGATTTCCGAAGTAAGTAATATTTTTCACCTTCAGTCCGGTCTCTTCCAGTACTTCGCGTTGTACACATTGTTCCAATGTCTCTCCTGTTTCCAGGAATCCCGCCACCAGTCCATAGAATGTCCCCCGGAAGTTCCGTGCATGTACCAGCAGAATCTCTTTTCCTTTCCGTATCAGTACGATGATTGCCGTAGACACGGGCGGGTACATCTCGTTTCCGCAATTGGAGCATTTCTTCATAATCGGCCCTTCCTGCTTCATCGGCATTCCGCATACGGGGCAGAAACGGCTGTGTTTATCCCAATAAAGTATCTGAAAAGCCTTTCCCGCAGCCTGATAGTCGTCGAAAGAAAGACAGTCGTAAGAGGCGCGCAGCCCCATCATCACCCATTCGTCCGTTTCGCCCACCGGCTGCATCAAGGCAAACGCTTTCACCTTCCTGCCATCCGTAAGCGTCACTTCTTGTATCCTCTGGCCTACCGACGGCTGTATCGGAGGTTCCGTTCCGCATGGCACACTGTATTTATTGTTCTCTTCTTTTCTCAGCAGCAGTTGGTCTCTGTAAAAGACGAACCACCGCATAGAGGGGTTTATTTCTTCTGAATATTCCATTGTTTGATTCTAAATACTGAATATAATACTCTTGGTTTATAACTCTTTTTCTTGTAATTAATCACACTTCTCCGTTTCCTCTTCTCGTTTTACGTAGACCGTAGATCTGCTTATTCCGCGGCGACGCAGAAATCCTTGTAATATGAATTTGTTCAGTTCGTCAATAGCGGCATGCCTTGTCAATCCGGTCAACTGTATATATTCAGTCTTGGTTATACATACATTCTTTTTGAGGAACAACATCAGTTTTTCTCTTCTTGCCTCTTCAGTAGTCTTTACTTTTTTTGATTTCTTTGTAGTAGAGTGCACCCGTTCCAGCGTCATAGCGCGCCTGATTTTCTTACGGAATGTACTGCTAATACGCAAGTGCACATTTTGGAACTGAACGGATTCAGATCTGATTTTCTTCTTCTCATCGTCCGTTTTGCGCAGACATTTCAATGAGGTACTGAAGAACCCCAAATCTCCTAATTCTACAATATTTCCGTCCGCCAACAAGTCGCAAAGTTCATCAATGCAAGCATCCAATGCGGCTCCTATAAGGTTTTTAGGCAGATGCTGAAATGTGGCTACATGCTCCACAAACTTCTTCTGTGTATAAGTCTCTTTAGGACATATACGGGCATGAAGCGATTTCTCGTCTTCTTTCCCCCGTGGGGATGGTGTTTCATAAAGGTCGTAATATGCACTCATAAAATAAATTGTTTCTGTTACTGCAATAAATAATTTCTTCTGCTTCGATAAACTATTTCCATTACTTCGGTAAACTATTTTTTCCTTACTAATAAATAATCGTTCAACAATTGTTTCCCTTTCATCTGACATTTGTTCTTCTTTCGTCCGATAATTGTTGGACGAAATGAAAATAACTATCGGACGAAAAGTTTTTAGTGTACAAAGGTATAGTTTTTAGGGATAGAAAGGGTAGTTTATAGGGAGAAAGTTTTTAGTGATAATGAAAGGCAGACTTTGGCAGATATAAAGAATCCCCCGTTAAAGGACGAGGGATTAGGACCTAATGTTTTCACAACGGAATAATCCTTATTGTGATTTGCTTCATTTTAGTTTGGCAAAGATAAATATATCTTAGGAAATGTGCAAATAGTTATAAATAAAATTTATATTTTTGGGAATTTAATATGAACGAATTATGAAGAAAATATTAGGATTAGATTTAGGTCCAAATAGTATTGGTTGGGCTTTGGTTAATGAAGGGGAGAACGATGAAGAGAAATCCTCTATTATTAAGCTTGGCGTAAGGGTAAATCCTTTAACTGTGGATGAAACTCAGAATTTTGAAAAAGGGAAAAGTATTACTACAAACGCAGATAGAACCCAAAAAAGAAGTATGCGACGTAATTTGCAGCGCTATAAACAGCGCCGTGAAGCCCTTGTTGAAGTACTGAAAACGTATGGTCTAATTACAGATAAAGCATTGATGTCAGAACAAAGGAATAAAACAACTTTTGAAACGTATCGTTTAAGGGCAAAGGCTGTGGAAGAAGAGATTTCTTTGGAGGAATTAGCACGTGTATTGCTGATGATTAATAAAAAAAGAGGTTATAAAAGTAGTCGCAAAGCTAAAGGGGATGAGGATGGTGTATTAATTGACGGAATAGATGTGGCTAAAATACTTTATGACGAAGATCTTACTCCGGGAGCATTATGTTTGCGGTTACTTGAAGCGGGGAAAAAGGACTTTCCGGATTTTTATCGTTCTGATTTGCAAGATGAGTTTGACAGAATATGGAACTTCCAGAAACAGTTTAATCCTGAGTCTTTCTGTGATGCAGCAAAGGAGGAGGTAAGGGGTAAGAATAGAACTCAGACTTGGACCGTTCTGTCAAAGTATTTTATTTGGATAGAAGGTGATTCAGTTTGGAATGGAGAAGAAGCAAAAACGGAAGAACGGCTAAAGGAGAGCAAGCTTGTTGGCATCAAACGGACTACCAAAGGGTATGAACAGAAACTTGAAAATTATCGCTGGCGTGTACAAGCTCTTTCCGAACAGTTGAACCCAGAAATTATCGCTATTGTTTTACAAGAAATTAACGGGCAGATTAGTGCATCGAGTGGTTATTTAGGGGCAATTAGTGACCGTAGTAAAGAACTTTTTTTTAAGCATCAAACGGTAGGCCAATATCTGATGTCTGAGTTGGATAAGAATCCTAATAGTAGTCTGCGCAATAAGGTGTTCTATCGACAAGATTATTTAGATGAATTTGATGCGATATGGGGGAAACAGAGCCAGTATCACAAGGAATTGACTATTGAACTAAAGAAAGAGATTCGTGACATTATTATCTTTTACCAACGTCGTTTGAAAAGTCAAAAAGGACTGATTAGTACTTGTGAGTTTGAAAAACGAGAAATCATAGTGGAAAAGGATGGGAAAAGAAGAACTAAAATTATAGGTTGCAAGGTAATACCTCGTTCACATCCATTATTTCAGGAGTTTAAAATATGGCAGACGTTGAATGACATTGAGGTGTCTGTGGTAGATAGAAGGACTAAACACAAACAAAAAGAAAAGTCGTCTACATTGTTCAGTGATATGGAAGAAATCTTGGAAGTGGAAGGAAAACGGTATCTGTATCAGGAAGAAAAAGAGCTATTGGCGAAAGAACTTTTTGTCAGGGAAAATATGAAAAAAGCGGAAGTGTTAAATTTACTATTCGAAAATCCAAAGGAATTGGATATGAATTTTAAACAGATTGACGGCAACCGTACCGGATTTGCCCTTTTTTCGGCATATAGCAAGATGATTGAAAAATATGGCTATGAACCGGTAAATTTTAAAAACTCTGCTAATGAGATAATTGAAAAGCTTAAAATCATATTTGCCGATTTAGGATGGAATATGGAATTACTCTCTATTGATTTGAGTAAAGAAGACCGAGAACTTGAAAAACAGCCTTATTTCAGACTTTGGCATCTGTTGTATTCTTTTGAAAGTGATAATACACCGACCGGAAACGGTAGATTAATTGAAGCATTGATGAAACTTTGTGGCATGGGAAAAGAATATGCCTCAGTGCTTGCAAACGTGTCGTTTCAAGAGGATTATGGAAGCCTGAGCGCAAAAGCTATAAAGAAAATTCTGCCTTATTTGAAAGAAGGTAACCAATATGATGTTGCCTGTGGATATGCGGGATACCGGCATTCCCAATCTTCATTGACCAAAGAAGAAATACGTAATAAGGTGCTGAAAGATAGACTGGAAATCCTTCCCAAGAATAGTTTGCGCAATCCTGTTGTTGAGAAGATTCTGAATCAGATGGTCAATGTAGTCAACATGATTGTTGATACTTATGGCAAACCTGATGAGATTCGTGTGGAGTTGGCACGAGAACTGAAAAAAAGTGCCAAAGAAAGAGAAGAACTGACAAAGTCCATTGCTCAAAATACTCGTGAACATGAAGCTATCCGTAAGTTACTGCAAACAGAATTTGGCATGATTCATATCACTCGCAATGATATCATTCGTTATAAGCTGTATGAAGAATTGAAGGATAACGGATATAAAACTTTGTATTCAAACCAATACATTTCGAGAGAAAAGATTTTCAGTAAAGAGATTGACATAGAGCATATCATTCCACAAGCTCGTCTTTTTGATGATTCTTTATCCAATAAAACACTGGAATATAGAACTGTCAACATAGAGAAAGGTAATAAGACTGCTTATGATTTTGTAAAAGAGAAATATGGTGACGACGGGTTACAGCGATACCTTAATCGTTGTGAAGCATTATTTAAGGATAAGAAGACTAAGCTGAAGAAACTGAAAATGGAAAGTCAAGATATTCCCGACGGTTTCATTAATCGTGATTTGCGAAACACACAATACATTGCTAAGAAGGCTTTGTCAATGTTGGATGAGATTTCTCGTCGTGTGGTGGCTACCACCGGATCTATAACCGATAAATTACGGGAAGATTGGCAGTTAGTGGATATAATGAAGGAACTGAATCTGCCGAAATATGAAGCGCTTGGTTTAGTTGAAACACTTGAAGATAAAGATGGGAGAATTATTAAAAGAATCGAGGATTGGAGTAAGAGAAATGACCATCGGCATCATGCTATGGATGCGTTGACAGTGGCTTTTACTAAAGATGTTTTTATTCAATATTTCAATAACAAGAATGCCTATTGGATGTCAGGTTCTAAAGAACACGCCAATATAGTAGCAATAAAGAACAAATATTTTGAAAAAGGGAAAGTACTTGCCCCCATACCGTTGGAGCAGTTCCGTGCGGAAGCAAAACGTCATTTGGAAAATATACTGGTTTCCATCAAGGCAAAGAATAAAGTCGTTACTAATAATATAAATCGCACTAAGAAAAAAAATGGTGAAAATCTGAAGTTGCAACAAACTCCACGAGGACAGTTGCATCTAGAAAGCATATATGGTAGCCATCGACAATATGTCACAAAAGATGAAAAAGTAAATGCCTCATTTAATGCTGACAAGATTGCCAATATAAGTAAGCTAGCTTACCGAAATGCTTTACTAAAACGTTTGGAAGCTTTTGATAATGATCCAAAGAAAGCATTTACTGGTAAAAACTCTTTAGAAAAGAATCCTATCTATTTAGATGAAAATAGGATGGATAAAGTACCGGAAAAGGTGAAAATTGTAGAATTTGAAACAGTATATACTATACGCAAGCCTATCAATCCCAATTTGAGTATAGATAAGGTCGTGGATGCTAAGGTACGTGCACTTCTGAAAGAGCGGCTTGGAGAATATGGAGGAGATGCCCAAAAAGCTTTTTCTAATATTGAGGAAAACCCGATATGGCTGAATAAAGAAAGAGGGATATCCATAAAGCGTGTGACCATTAGAGGTATTAGTAATGCGCAGGTTTTACATGAGAAAAGGGACAAGAATGGCAATCTGGTTTTGGATAAAGAAGGTAGAAAAATTCCTGTAGATTTTGTGAATACCGGTAATAATCATCATGTAGCTATCTATAGGAAACCGGTTGTGGATAAAATGGGACAGATTGTACTTGATGAAGAAGGTAATCCGAAATATGAACTTGATGAGGTAGTGGTATCTTTCTTTGAAGCAGTAACGCGTGTAAACCTTGGGCAACCAGTTGTAGATAAGGAGTATAAAAGTAGTGAAGGGTGGCAGTTCCTTTTTAGTATGAAGCAGAATGAATATTTTGTGTTTCCTAATGAGAAAACAGGATTCAATCCTAAAGAAATAGATTTGCTTAATCCTGAAAACTATGCATTGATAAGTCCTAATTTGTTTAGAGTACAGACTATGTCAAAAGTAATGTATGGAAATAATGTTATCCGAGATTATAAATTTAGACATCATTTGGAGACAAGTGTAAAAGATACAAAAGAACTGAAGGATGTTATATATAAGCAGTATAAAACATTAACTTTTGGTAATTTTATTGTAAAAGTTCGGGTGAATCATATCGGACAAATAGTTTCCATTGGGGAATATTAAGTGAAAGCGAACTTATGTTGATACAAAAAACAATATATAAAACGGATGCATTGGTGGTGGAAGATGATGATAAAAATCAATAATTTAAAAATCTGTATGCCATGATTAAGAAAACACTGTATTTTGGAAATCCCGTTTATTTGTCTTTAAAGAATGCTCAATTGATAATTAAGTTTCCTGAAGTTGTTAAAAGTAGTGCCTTGCCTGAAGTGTTCAAACAACAATCTGAAATAAGTAAACCGATAGAGGATATTGGAGTAGTAGTGATGGATAATAAGCAGATTACGATTACTTCGGGGGTATTGGAAGCTTTACTTGAAAATAATTGTGCAATTATAACATGTGATAGCAGGAGTATGCCGGTTGGCTTAATGCTCCCTTTGTATGGGAATACGACACAGAATGAACGATTCCGGCAACAACTTGATGCTTCTTTGCCATTAATGAAGCAACTCTGGCAACAAACTATAAAAGCAAAAATAGAAAATCAAGCAATGGTGTTGAATGAATGCGCTGGAGAAGAAATAAAATGTATGAAGGCATGGGCTGCTGATGTGAAAAGTGGAGATTCTGATAATTTGGAAGCTCGTGCTGCAGCGTATTACTGGAAGAATTTGTTTAAAATAGAGGGATTTACAAGAGAAAGAGAAGGCATTCCGCCTAATAATTTATTGAATTATGGATATGCTATTTTGCGCGCAACAGTTGCTCGTAGTTTAGTTGTTAGCGGACTTTTGCCAACTTTGGGTATACATCATCATAATCGCTATAATGCTTATTGTTTGGCGGATGACATAATGGAGCCATATCGTCCGTATGTAGATAAGTTAATATATAGTATAGTCCAAAAGGAACATAGTTTTACTGACTTGACAAAAGACCTGAAAGCACAGTTACTTACTATTCCCACATTGGAAACTAATATTTCAGGAAAGCGTAGTCCTTTGATGGTAGCTGTAGGACAAACTACAGCTTCTCTTTATAAATGTTTTAGTGGCGAATTGCGTAGAATATCC
>JAUUPT010000013.1 GCA_030843315.1 Bacteroidaceae bacterium
TTAAAGGTAACACTATCTCGTTCACTAAAAACGTGGCAAGCTCGGAAGATGCTAATAATGAGTTGGCAGCAGGTGCAAAGAACGTCACGGTTGCTGCAATGGGTTCAGGTAGTGAACTTGAAATTCCGGGCAACAGCTCAGTAGACGACCCTGTTACAATCAATGTCAGCACAGCAACTACCGAGAACTTCACAGTAAAAGGAGTCCAGGGTGGTGGCACAGCAGCAGTAAAGATTAATCTGCCGGAAGGTTCCAAGGGAACAGTGACTGTTGAGAACATAAAAAGTGTAGAGATTATCGGTGGCTGGGGTCAAACTTCCAGCACGGTTAGCGATCCCTTGGTGATAGCAGCCACAGCCGATACCGGCGTAGAGGAACTGACCGTTACGGATATTGAACACGTAGAAGTTAGCGGCACTTGGAAGAAGGCAACTGCCAGCACAGGCGAAAACACCTTTGTAGTGAAAGCCGATGCTGTGATAGAAGATTTGGCCGTTACTAAAGGCAACATCGAAATAGAACAGGGTGCCGATGTTAAAAAACTCACACTGGAAGCAGATGTGACTATCAATAAATCATTCGATATATTGGAAGGTAAATCAATGGAGATAGTCTTGGGTACACATACATTGACGTTGCCAGTTAGACCGGAGGGTGTAGATAACTTTATTCACATTTATAAAGATGCCAGCCTCACGATAACCGGCGATGCCGGCAGCAAAGGAAAGGTGATTGATAAAACCCAGGGAATAGCTTTGGCAAATAGCAATACCAATTTTACGATGACAAATGTGGAATATAGCGCAGACCATACGCACGCAGGTGGTATCCTTATAAATCTGTATGCCAGCAACGCAGCTGTTGAGGTAGACAACTGTACAATGCAGAGTGTAGAATACTGCCTGAATACCAATGCTTCGATACCGGTTGGTAGTGGTAACAAGATTACATTAATCAATTCTGCCTTCACTGCTAAAGAAACGGCTCTTATGGTGAACACCCCTGTTACGGTAACAGCTACGGGCTGTACCTTCACGGGCGGCTGGCAAGGTGCTTTCCTGCGCGGCGGCACGTTCACATTCGATGGTTGCAACTTCGGTTTGAATGTCAACACTGTTTATGGTACAAGCACAGTCGCTCCGGGCGCTGCTTCTTGGGGTGGTGGAAACAATGCTCCTGCCGCAGCCATGACGGCAGGCAACAGAAGTACTGGTGCATACGACTACAAGACGAATATCACTTTGAAAGGAAATTGCAGTTTGGCTGTCCAAGTAGGTGGTGTAGATTCCAAAGACTATCCCGCTATCTACCTGGATGCCGAAAAAGATAAGCCGAACCAAGGTGTTACATTCACCGATAGTGAAGCTACTTATACTACTTCACTTACAGAAGTCGGTAAGGGTTTTGTTATCAACAATACCACAGGACAGGTTACGGTAAACGGTGAAGTCTATGGAGGTAGTAATGTCCCGGAATAATCACATTATCCCCCGAAGAGGATATGTGATATTCGCGCAGCCTTAGGCTGAAAGCCTTACATTATACAGCGTAGGGCATCGCCCTACGTCGTGATGCGCCTCTCTTATTGAGCCCTGAAAGGGGCGGAACTTTACACACCGTTCCGCCCTTTCAGGGCTTCATTTCCTTTTTCACACTGTCCTTCTGCTGCTCCCTGTATTGGCGTGGCGGCATGCCGAAGCGCTGGGAGAATAGCTTATAGAACGTAGCGCGATTGTTGAAGCCCGTCCTGTCCATTATCTCTTCGACGGTGAGGTTCTTGGTGAGTAGCAGGCGTTCTGCTGCCGTCAGGCGATATTCTTTGATGATATCGGCAGGGGACTTTTCGGTGATTGATTTCAGTTTCCGGTAGAATTGTCGGGTACTGTAGCCTAAATCACTGCTTAGTAACTCCACGGATAAATCCGGATTGGCAATGTTCCGGTCTATGATTTCTATTACTTTGTCCAGGAATTCCTGATCTTCTTTGTGTATGCAGTTTCCGTTCTCTACTTTAAAAGAACTGAATACCGAGCTATAATACTCCTTCAAGTCCGCTTCCCGCTTTATCAGGCGGTAAACCACCTTCTCCAAATACTTCACGTTGAAAGGCTTCGTCACGTAAACCTCTGCGCCTGCTTCGATGCCTTTTACTTGTTCATCCTCATGGTGGAGCGCCGATAGCAGGATGAGGGGAATATGACTCCACAGTTTGCTTTGCTTTATCTTCTGGGCAAAGGATAAACCGTCGGTTTCGGGCATCATCACATCCGAGATGATTAAATCCGGTTGCTTCTGCTCCAGGCTCTCCAGAGCTTCGCGGGCATTGCTGAAGGACCATACGTTATACTTATCCATGAATATTTCCGATACGAACCATAACATAGAAGGATCGTCGTCGATAATCATCACCGTCTGCCTGGAAGGGTCGAATTCGGTAACGGTCTTTTCCAATTCTATGGGTTCCGCATAGGCGTTCAAGGGGGAAGTCTTATCACTCCCCCGGGCTTCTTGTCCTGTTTCTGCCTCTTGTTCTGTAGGCGATAATTCGGGCAAAGTGACTGTAAATGCCGTTATCCGGTTCGGGATACTGTCCACTTCAATCTCTCCATTCAGCAGGGTCGTCATGCTTTTACAGATGGCGAGTCCAAGTCCGTTCCGCGAGTCCTTCCCGTTCATTTCAAAGGAATCCAGCACCTTGTAGCGATCGAATATCTTTGCCAGGTTTTCTTTGGCGATGCCCTTTCCGGAATTGGTTATGCGGAGCGTCAGGAGTCGATTCTCAACCTTCAGCCCTACGGTGATATCCCCGTCCTGGGGTGTATATTTGAAGGCATTGGATATTAGATTATTGGCTATCTTGCTGAAGCAACTGATGTCTGTGTTCCATTGGATACCGGGTTCGATATTCAGACGGTAGTTCAGGTTCCTGCTCTCTGCCAGTACGCCGAATGACTCCGCTATGCTTTGCAGCTTGTCCGATACAGGCAACTTCTGAACGGAGAGCGCTTTGTTGCCCGTTTCCAGTCTGCGGAATTCGAGTAGTTCCAGAATCAGGCTATTCAGCTTCTCGGTATTCTGTTTTATCATCTTTCCGTATTTGCGGATGTACGGGTCGGCTTGCGGATAGGCAAGAATCTTCTCGCACGGGCCGTAAATAAGCGTCAGTGGGGTACAGAACTCATGTGTAATGTTAGTGAAGAACCGCAGTTTGGATTCGTATACTTCTTCTTTCTTCTCCCGGTTCATCTTTTCAATCATGCGGTGTTGCCTGCGGCGATACTGGCGGATAACTCTGTAAATGCCCGCTGCACACAGCAGAATGACCAGGATGGCATAAAGCGCGTATGCCCAATGGCTGAGATACCAGGGCGGAGTAATGCGTATCGTGATGGCTTGCGGCCGGCTCTCCCGTCCGTTGATATTATTCCTGTACCTCACTAAAAGAGTATATTCGCCCGGTGCCAGGTTGGAGAAGATGGCGCTGCCCGATGTGCCGTTTTCTATCCATTGGTCGCTCACTTCTTCCAGACGATAGGAATAGGAGTAGTTATTTCCGTTGATGTAGTCAATCGCCATGAAGTTAACCTGGAAGAAATTCTGGCTATAATTCAGTTGCAACATCTTCTGATCCTTCTCTTCGTGCAAGAACCTGTTGATATTATATTCCTTTCCAAAGATAGACAGGCTTTTCAGGCTGATTTGGGGCATGTACTCTTCTGTGGTATACGTATTAGCCCTAACAGTAATAAATCCGTTTGTACCGCCAAAAAATAAGGTTTCCGTGCGGTTATCCTTATAGAAGGCGCCGTCACTGAACTCGGTCACGTCCAAGCCGTTCCCGCTATTATACGTTTGGCCGGTTCCGTTTTCCGGATTGAATCTTATCAGTCCCTGGTTGGTGCTCAACCAAAGGTTGCCGTGATGGTCTTCCAGAATGCCGTGTACTGTATTGTTGGATAGCGAACAAGCCTTGTTGTAATGGGAATTCTCCCGGTCGAAGTACAGCAGTCCCGAACTGGTTCCCAGCCAATAGCCGCGTGCATTCTTATAGATGGCAAATATATCATTGGCAGTCTGGCTGTTCACTATAACATCGAATTGATAAGGAGCCAGTTCCCCGGTTTCTACATTCATGCGGTAGGCTCCATAGCCGCGGTTGCCAAACCAAAGAATGGAATCGCTCTCCTGAAACGATGTAAAGAAGTAGTTGGAAGCCATGCGCCCTTTGTCCAATACGGTACGCGTGGCAGACTTCACAATGGGTATAGAGCCGGAACCACCCAATACCACCTTTACAATGCCTTCGCCCACGGTAGATATCCATAGGGTGGTGTCATTCAGTTCGTTGATGGAGTGCACGTATTTCACCTTCTTGCCATCCGCCACGATAGGTAATTCCTTCATTTGCCCGCTCTGATACGAGTAGTAATTGATTCCGTTCTCCGTACCTACCCATAGCCGGTCTTTCCGTCCGGGAGCAAAACAGTAGACGGAATTGTCCGTCAAGGCACTGTTGCCGGTGGAGATACGGTCGAAAGAGGCGGGTACGCTATGATCCGGCGTATAATTCTTGATGCGCAGTATGCCACCCCCTTTGGTTCCTATCCATAGAGTCTGCTGCGGGTCGTAGTAGAGGGCTCGCACGGGGTTGCTGATTTGATAGACAGGCGTGTCCAGCAGGGTATTGGTGATGGAAAAAGCCTCTTTGAAGTACATATATACGCCTTGTCCGTCCGTTCCCACCCATACGATGTCCTGAAAGCGGTCTTTCATCAGGCAGAAGATGCCCGAATGTATTTCGGTGGATTGTATCTGGTATTTTATCTTCCGGTCGGACATATATTTCAATACTATCAGTCCGCTGTTCTTGAAACCGATGTAATAGTCGTTCTGCTGCTTGATGATGGAAGATACCTCGCCACGGGCGTCTATTTCGGCTTTAAGGTCGGCTATGTAGTAGGGTTGGCGGTTGTTGAAGTCGTATTCGTACAATGAGCAGGTTTCGTCAATGAAGTAGGCCAGTTGCTCATCTACGAAAGCCCATAGCAGCCTTTCGGGATGCTTGAAGTATGTATTGGGCGTCAATGCTATGTCTTGTCCCGTTTTCTCTATCTGATAGCTGCGGGTGTCGTTGTCGGAAGTAAATATCCACAGGATGTTATGGGCATCGACGGTGATGGAAAGTACATGCTCGAAGGCTGTTTGCGGGATGTCCAGCCGCTGGAAGTCTTGCTTCTCTTGTTGATAGCAGTACAAATATCCGTCGTCTTTCAGGATGAACAGTTCGTTGTCCTTGCCCCTGGCCATGTAGTTATCGTCTTTAAACTCTGTGAAACTGCGGCTTGTCTGCTGCTTCGTGTCCAGCCGGTCCAGTCCGTAGTTGGTTTGAATCCACAGTATGTCCTTTTCGGTTTCCGTGATATGGTTTATCAGGTTTCCCGACAGCAAGGTTTCCGAAGGATTTACAGGGCTGTATACGTGTATGCCGTTGCCGTCGAAAACATTCAGCCCGTCGCACGAACCTATCCAGATGACACCCTGCCGGTCTTGGTAAAGGGAGAGGATGGCGCTGTTGGATAATCCGTTCTTGTTGGAGAATTGCCGTATGCTGTATGCATCAACCGTATGCGGAAAGCAGCAGATGGCGCAGACAAGCAGTAAAAATGCTGTGAGTTTGTTCTTCATATCTGTATACCGGACTGATTTGCATTGCAAAGATAAAGGAATAATAGCAGGGCATGGCAGGAAAGCATGAAAAAAAGAGGCTACACCAAAATATAGATTAGTATATTTTGATGTAGCCTCGGTAGCAATTCTACTACTGGTTCAGATTATTTATTCATTTTGTCCATCAGCACTTTCATCCAGTATCCTCCAACGACCGAACGGGCTTTGAATCCTACCATCTTGCCGCTGTCGGTGTAGAAGTAGTCACTGTTGGGAACTCTCGATACGGTTTCGTCGATGTATCTGTATAACGGGCTCACGAACTTCTCGAAGTCAGCTTGGGTGGCGGACATGGTGGCCGACCATATAATCCAGTCCGACTTGCTATACGTGTTTCGTGAGTCGAGCGGCAATCCGTAGATGTTCTGCTTCGTCAGATAATAAGCTACTTCCTTCTTGGCAACTTCGTCCGTGAACAGATTGGTTTTCCACAGCTTGTCCCAAATCATGTTGTACTTCTGGCTCCAGGTATTCTGACGGTCGAATGCCAGACGGTAGTGGTCGCCTTCGCGGGCCATGCTTTCCCATTTGGTAGCCATGTCTTTGGCAATGGCTGCATACTTGTCCGCCACTTCGTTCATGCCCAGCATACGTGCCATTTCGCTATAGCCCGCTACGCCCATAATGGCTTTCAACGACAGATTGGCATTGTGTGCCCAGTGACCGGCAAAGTCGTCGGTGCAAAGCTGGTTCTCCGGATCGAGTCCGTTCTCTGCCAAGTAGTTTGTCCAGGTGGTCAGCAAGTCCCAGTACTTCTTGGCATAGTCGGCATTGCCTTCTATCTTGGAGATGGCGGCGGCGAGTATCACCACGTTTCCGCTCTCTTCTACCGGCATATCCGCACCGTAGATTTGTCCGTTTGCCATCGGATATACGCCCAAGTCGTGTGCGGGGAAAGGCTTTGTCCAGCGTTTGCTTGCACTGTAATCAAAGATACTTGTTATCATGCCCTTCACCAGGTCCACGTTGTAGGTCAGGAAGAGGGGAGTGGACGGATAGGTCACGTCTACCGTGTTGATGAATCCGCCGCTGTTGTTCTCTTTGGAGAAGAACAGCAAGTTGCCTTTCTTGTCGACAAACAGCTTGTGTGCCGAGATAGCTTGGCGATAAGCGGCCGAACAGATCTCGGCATATTGCTTGCCGCCGGCTTTCAGTGCGTCGTCATAAATCATCTCGTCTTGCATACGGCAACGCTGCATGATGTCGGCATAGTTGTCTCTCAGCTTCTCGCATACATCCTCAAAGGTTACCTTTCCTTCGTGTTTCCAGTAGCCCATATACCGTTCGTACATGTATTCCACCGAGTACACATCGTCGTATCCCAGCATCACGAAACCGGTGTTGCCGGCCTTGCCTACCTGGCCCAGGTTGTGTACAAACGCCATAGCCGGCTGTTCGTTGGCGCGTCGTGCCCACCAGTTGAGTTTAGAGAATCCGGTCTTGCCGTTGTCTATGAACGAGCGCTTCATGTCGTAATAATCGCCCAGTCCTACTTCTGTTCCTGCCACAGAGGGAGCGGCAAGATATACGTATCCCCAGTCGATGCACAGACCGTCGCCTTTCTTGGCGCAGATGGGCTGTTCTACACTGCCGCCCTTGACGTAGCGGATGCCTTTCTTTGAGAACAAGCTCGAAGTAGTGGGCTGTGTGTTGTCATTGACAGCTATTTCGGGGGTTGTTTCCAGATACAACTGTACGTCGTGTTCCTTCTTATCCAATGAGCGGACACGGTAAGAGACATAGTTGACCGGAGTAGACAGCAGGTCGAGGTCGTCAATCAGCTGCGGGGCGGTGAATACAACGTCCAGTTCTACCGGGCCGCACGTGAAAGTATAGTACGTAGAGGTTGCCAGTACGCTTACCGAAGTCTGCACGGCTTCTTGGGTGAACTTCGCAGCATGGTCGTTCTCATAATAGAGTCCGAAGTCCAGATAGGCACCACCCGTGGTGTTGTGGCAGTGGGCGGCAATCATATTCTTGCCTTTGTGCAGCTTCTGCTTCATCTCGTCCGTGAGCTTCAGGCGTACGTTATCCCGCCATATCTCGCCCGTAGATACGATCTTCTCTCCATTGAGATAGAGTTCGAATACGTCGTCGTGGGAGAAGATAAGGTAGAAATCCCGGTCGAGGTTCAACTCGTCTATATCGAAGCTGCGACGCACGTAGACGTCACTGTTCTGCTCGCTCCAGCGGGTATGGACACGGGGCATATCTTCGCTTCCGAAGGCTGCTCTTCCTTTCTTCCATCCCTCTTCCTTGAAGTCGGGCATCATCCAGTTGGCTGCCGGCTTTTCTCTTACGAAGGATGCTTCCCATATTTCTTCGTTGGTCATGGGTACAATGGTGTGCAGGTCGAGCTTTTCCTTACCCATGAAGCGATAGCTTGTACCGTCTACACGCAGGGCGCCTATCAATGACTTCGTAGCATTGGTCCAGTGCGTTGTTTCACCTTCGGTCAGCTTGTCGTAGGGCGACCAGATGGAGAAATAAGGGTCTGATACAATCAGGGGAACGGCGGGGGTGCGCAGTTCCGTACTGCGGTTTGCTTTGTAAGCGTCTGCTGCCTGGGTTGCAGTATGCAGCCCGGCAAGCAGTAAAAAGGTAGTGAGTAGTTTTAGTTTCATATTCTGATAAAATGATTATTAATAGCTTTGATTTTACTTGTTTAGAGGCTGTTCAGCAGATCCGTCTTTCCTTCATTGACCAGTTTCAGTATCAACTCTCCGAACAGAGTGTTCTGCCATGCAAACCAGGCACGGGTGAAGTTTGCCGGATTATCCTTGTGGAAGGATTCGTGCATGAAGCCCGTTCCGGCGTCGGTATCCATCAGCATCTTGATGCATGACTTGATTTCCCGGTCGTCCTGGCTGGTGAAAGCCTTCATCATAATGCTCATGGGCCATACCATGTCATATCCGATGTGCGGGCCGCCGATACCTTCGCCTGCTTTTCCTTTGAAGAAGTACGGGTTGCTTTCGCTCCATACAAAGCGGCGGGTATTCTGATAGATAGGATCGTTTACGTCTACATCGCCCAGATAAGGCATGGCGAGCAGGCTGGGTACGTTGGCATCGTCCATCAGCATGTGGTTGCCGAAGCCGTCTACCTCGAAGGCATAGATCGTTCCGAATTCAGGATGGTTGTAGGTGGCATACTTCTGCAGGGCGGTTTCCACTTCCTTTGCCAGGTCTTTGCATTCCTGCGCCATAGTGGTGTCGTGGTTCACTTCCGAAAGTATCTCGGCAGCTTTTCTCAAAGAAGAAACGGCGAAGAAGTTGGAAGGGATGAGGAATTGGAGCGTGGTGGCATCGTCCGAAGGACGGAAGCTGGAAACGATCAGTCCGACGGGATTGACGGGAGCACCCAGTCCGCCGTTGTTCAGTGTGTCGAGGGCGCGCTCTGTCTTGCGCTGGAAGTGATAAGGGCCTACTCCCTCTTTGCGTTGCTGCTCTTTGAATGTTTTCAGCACGTTGGCCATTGCTTTCAGCCATTCGCCGTCGAAGATGCTGGCGTCACCGGTTGCCTTCCAGTACTGGTAAGCGAGGCGCAAGGGGTAGCACAGGGAATCTATTTCCCACTTGCGTTCGTGCAGTTCGGGCTTCATATCCGTCATGTCCGACATCCAGTCGCCGCCCGTAGGGCCGTCGTTGTAAGCGTTGGCATAGGGGTCGATGTTGATGCACAGGAACTGGCGGCGGATGACTCCTTCGAGCATTTTCTTCAGCTCTGGGTCGTTATTGGCCAGTTGTACATAGGGGAATACCTGTGCGCCTGAGTCGCGCAGCCACATGGCATGGATATCGCCGGTATAGACAAATGTGTCCGGTTTGCCATCCAGCATACGGTAGTGCACGGTAGTGTCCAACGTGTTGGGGAAGCAGTTCTCGAACATCCACGCCAACTTGGGGTTGGTAAGCAACTTCTTGACGCGGGCTATCTCGGCTTCTACGGCTTTGGACATAAACAGCCTGTTCTTCACCGCAGGGCGGTTCGTCTTGTAGGCGGCGGTGGCCTGTGCGTGGTTCACTACTACGGTGTTGTCTTGTTTCATAGCCGGCTCGGCAGCCCGGGCTGTGTTACAGAGGCCTAACAGGGCAACTGCGCATAAACCTAAAATTCTCTTCTTCATGTTTTTAAGGGATTAGTTTTAATTCTATTTGATGGCTGCAAGGCGAGCATACATCTCTACCATGGCAGCTTGCGTTAATAACCATTTCCGGGTGTCGCGGGTGTTTCCGGTGAAGTCTGTGCTGAACAGTCCTTTCTCGTCCCGTGCATTCTTCCAGGCCATGTCCAGGCTTTTGTCGAAAGAAATCAGGTAGGTCTTGTCCGGGTCTATCTGATAGAGCTGGATATAGCCGCGCAGCATCACGGCGGTGAACCATACATCGCCTTTCTTTATCAGTCTGAATGGTTCGCCTTCCTGCGGGGCATAGCTCGTAAAGAAATAGTAATAACAGGCTTTGGCTATGTTCCGGGCTTCGGTGAGGTACTGTTTCTGCTGGGTGAACCGATACAGCAGGCTGGCGGATTGCATCATCTGCCCGCTGTTGTAGGCAAACTTGGCTTTGCCTATATTTCCATCCAGACCGATGTTGTCGAAGTACAGGTGGTCGGCGGGGTCTTGCAGATTCGCCCTGGTCCATTCGTACAACTGCTGCCCCTTCTTCAGATAGGAACTGTCTTGTGTTGCTTCGAACAACTTCAGGGCAAGAACTGAGCCGGGAGCATTGGAACAGGTGTTTTTGGATTCTTTCTTTTGTTCGCACCAGTAGATGCCGCCGCCCAGCTTGTCATCCATGCCGCTTTCTATAAACTTCCAGATGAGTTCCGCCTTTTGCAAATATTTCTCTTCGCGGGTCAGCAGATAGGCGTCGGTGAAGTCGATGCCGAGCCAGATGTTATCGTCGTAGTAGCGGTCGGACTGCGGGGCGGAGTGGATATAAGAGGCGTATGCTTCCGGCGTTCTCCGGGTGTCGAAGTACTCTTCGAGGCCTGCCAGTACTTTATTATCGAGGATGGATTTATAAGTAGCATCTTGTGTGGCGGCAAACAGGGCGTTTACTGCGGAGAGGGTTCCCGAGTAGGGCCACAGATAAGAATACTGGTTGGGCATATCCCTTTGCTGTTCAGCGGCGAGATAGGTTGCTGTGTAATTGTTGATGTCCGACGGATAATTCTCGCGTAGCAGGCAGGTGCCGGGTACGGAGTAATTCAGATATATGGAGTCGAGCGTCTGTTTGGCTCGCATCAGGGCTGATTCGTCGTCTACGGTAGTTTGTTCCTGGGAGTCGCAGCCGGTCATTGCCACCGCGCACATGAGCAAAATAAAAAGCAATTGTTTTGAATTCATCATTCTTAATTCAGATCGTTATATATGTTTTTCGTTTCCTTCTTGAAAAAACAGACAGTGCTCTCCCTATTATTGAGGGGGAGACTATCTGCTTTTTTGTTATTCCTGAATTGAGAATCCTCTTACCTACTAATACCGTTACCTATTGAAGTGTTTTTCTGTGCACAAAGCTACTGAGGAACGTCTGAACAGGGCGTCTCATTTTGTGACATTAGTGTATAGAGGGGTGGGAATGGCACAAAAATGGATAGTTGTGTCACAAAAGCATAAAAGAAAGAAGAACAGCTTATACGGGTTGCCGTAGGCTGTTCTTCTTAGAATTAACCACGCAGGTGGTTGTTCGATGTGTATTGTTTAAAATCGGTCTTTCTTACGTACTTACTTTGTGAGCGGACTTGCCTTCACTCCTTCGAAAGTCATCTTGACGGGTTTTATCTTTCCGTCTTTATCAAAGTACATGCGGTCGATGCAGGTGGCGCGGCTGTTGGCAGCGGTTTCGCCCAGCGGACGGCGGTGGTAGATGATGTACCATTCATCTGCTCCCGGCCCTTTGATGACGGAGTGATGGCCGGCTCCTGTGGCTATATTAGTGTCTTGCTCCAATATTTTGCCTACTCTCTCGAAGGGGCCGAAGGGTGAGTCGGCAATGGCATAGGCTACGCAGTAATCCGGGCCGCCCCAGCCGCCTTCGGACCACATGAAGTAATACTTCCCGTTATGTTTCAGCATGAAGGGGCCTTCGGTATAGTTCTTGGGGGTGACTTCTTTGTAGATGGTTCCGTCGTCAAAGGGTACGATGCTCAGCAGGTCGGGTGCCATCTTCACGATGTTGCAGTGTCCCCAGCCGCCGTAGTACATATAATATTGCCCGTCGTCGTCCTTGAATACGAACTGGTCGATGGGTTGGGCGCCGTTCACTATCTTGTCGATCAGCGGTTTGCCCAGGGCATCTTTGAACGGGCCGGCAGGATTGTCGGCTATGGCCACACCGATTCCGCCCGGTTCTTCGTTGTTCTGGATGTCGTTGGCGCCGAAGAAGATGTAGTACTGATTGTTTGCATGGACCACTGCCGGTGCCCACAGCGCCCGCCACAGCCAACTGATATTCTCTTTTTGAAGCACCTTGGGATGCTTGGTCCAGTTCACTAAGTCTTTAGAGGAAAAGGCATCCATAAAGATTTGGTCTTCGTAGGCCGCCGAATAAGTGGGATAAATCCAGTATTCATCTCCGAATACGGCTCCTTCGGGGTCGGCATACCAGCCCTCGAAAAGGGGATTGCCACTCGTCTTGGAAGATTGATTCACAGTTTGGGAAAAGACGGATGAAGACCATCCTATTACACAGGAGAGAAAGAGATACCTAAGCTTCATATTGTATGTATTTTAAAGTTCGGGGGACAAAAATAGTGAAATTGTGATGAAGCAAGGATAATATTGGATGTTTTTTACTCCTCGTCCCCCTTAAATAAAAGGGGACGAGGAGTTTCTTATAGCTTCGTCTTCGTTTCCAGCCGGATATCTTCTGATGAGGCTCCTATCAAGAACTTTACCGTTCCCGGTTCTACCGTAAATGCTTGCTTGGCTTCGTTCCAGTAGCCTAAATCTTCTTTGGCGACGGTGAGCGTCACTTCCTGGGTTTCGCCCGCCCGGATGGGTACGCGCTTGAAGGCACGCAGTTGCTTGGCGGGGCGCTCTACCTTGGACTCGGGATAGCTGGCATAGAGCTGCACCACTTCTTCGCCGTCGCGGTCGCCGGTATTCTTCACCGATACGGTGACGTTGACGCTCTTCTTGTCCTGCTTCACCGACTTCACTTCTTCGTACTTGAAGGTGGAGTAGCTCAGACCGTAGCCGAAGGGATAGAGCACATCGCCCTGGTGATACATATACGTGCGTCCGTGGCGGATGTTGTAGTCCATCATGTCGGGCAGGTCGGTAATATCCTTCACCCAAGTCTGTACGGTGCGTCCGGCGGGGTTCACCTTGCCGAATAGAACATCGGCCAGTCCGTTGCCCTGCTCCTGGCTGCAATGGGTGATGTGGACGATGGCGGGCACGTGCTCCTGGCTCCAGTTGATGGTGTAGGGGAAGCTGCTGACGAGCACGAGTATCGTGTTGGGATTGGCTTTCAGCACTTGCTTCACGAGGTCTTCATCGGGCAGCATCAGCGATTTGCGGTCTACGGCTTCGCGGCCGTCGCTGGGCACGGGGGAGAACTTCCAGTCCGTGCGGGTGCCGTAAGGGTGGTTTCCTACACAGACGACGGCGATGTCGGCTGCTGCGGCTGCTCTTTCGGCCTGCCCCATGGCGTTGTCGTTGAAGTGCAGGATTTCGGTGTTCTTGTCCACTGCATTGCGTATGCCCGCCAGAATCGTGGTTTCGTAGGGTGGGGTGCCGCTATACCAGTCTTGCACTATTTTGTCCGAATACGGGCCGATGAGGGCTATTCTCCGCAGTTTCCCGGCGTTGAGAGGGAGTAACTTGTTGCTATTGGCGCTTTTGGGGGCTTCGTTCTTTAGCAGAACAACTGATTTGGCGGTTACTTCGCGTGCCAATCGGTGTGCTTCTTCCTTCGTGTAAGGAGCCGGTGCCGAAGGGTCTTTACCGATGGAGAGGTAAGGATTTTGAGAATTGTCACCGTCCAGCAAGCCCAGTTTGAGGGCAACGTAGATATTACCGCGGATGGCTTTGTCGATGTCTGCTTCGGTCAGCAGTCCTTTCTCCAATGCTTCCTTGACGTAAGGCACGTAGGTGTCGAGGAATTGCCCCGTGGTAGCTTTTACTACTGCCGCCGCACCTTCGGTGAGGGTGGGGAATGCCTTGTGTGACTCCACGAGCAGCTTCAGTGCGCCGCCGTCGGTACAGATGATGCCGTTGTTGCCCCACTGCTTGCGGGTGATCTCTTCGAGACAGGGATGAACGGACATGACCGTGCCGTTCCAGCTGTTGTAGGCGGCCATGAAGGCGCGGCTGCCGCCTTCGGTAATACCTTTATAGAAGGGATAGGCGTAGTATTCGTAGAACAGTCGCTTGTCGAAGTCGGAAGAAGTGCTGTCTCGGCCGTCCTCGTTGCTGTTGGCAAGGAAGTGTTTCATCAACGAAGCCGTTTTCCAGTAGCGCGGGTTGTCGCCTTGCAGGCCGTGTACGCTGGCGATGGTGAGTTGGGCGGTGAGGAAGGGGTCTTCGCCGAAGCTTTCTTCGGTACGTCCCCAGCGCGGGTCGCGGGCAAGGTCGGCATTGGGGGCACGCATCACGAGGGAATTTCGCTTGTTATCGAGCGTCTGCATGTAGTAGCGTGCTTCTTCCGAAGCCTGTTCGGCTACTTTCCGTACGAGGTCGATGTCCCACGTGGAACCTAAGCCGTAGGATTGCGGGAAAATAGTCGTGGGGAAGTCCGTCGGCAGGGTCTTTCCCTCTTCTGTGCGCGTGCGTCCGCCCCACATGGCGGGGCCGCCCAGCGTCAGTCCGTGCAGGCCTTCGTAGTGCCCGCAGTGGGGAATGCCGAAGCGGGGCACGCCGAGGTCGGTAGAGAGGAGGCTAATCTTCTCGTCCAGCGTGAGCAGGGACAGCAGGTTGTCTACGCGTTTGTCGTCCGGGAGCTTGGTGTCGCGGAAGGGATACGTCTTTTGAGCGCTTGCCTGCACGCAGAGGAGCAGGGCGAAGGCGATGAATAGTAATTTGTTTCTCATGGGTTGTACTGGTTTTATGTGTAAAACATTATTAGTTATCGTCTGAATCTTCCTTGCCTTTCATCTGAAACATACTTGCTTGTTGTGCACAAGATGCCATCTTGTGCTGCTTAAGATGCCATCTTGTGTAGCATAAGATGCCATCTTGTGCATGATGACAAAGGGAGTTCTACTTCAGAAGAAAGAATGTTTCAGGTCTTGGGAAGCTGTCTTCTGTCTCCAAGGGAAGTATGTCCCGGCTTTGCCGGAAGTTTCTTTCTGCTTCCGGCAAAGGAGGAACCGCTTCACAGGAATCAGGGAAGCGAGATGCGTTGCAGCTTTCCGTCGGTGGGAAGGCAGAGCAGTCCTTCGGCTTTCTTCTCGTCGGCGAGGTACTTCTTCCATTCTATTTTGTCCCATTTCAGTTGGTCGGTGCACTGGGCAACGGGGATGTGGGGGATGGCAGAGCCGTCTTTCACCAGGATGACGATGGGCAGTGCGCCGCATTCGATGTGGTTCCAGCCGGGAGTATAAACCTTTCCGGTCTGATAATCGATCCACTTGTGGCGTCCGGGCACGTAGACATCGCGACTGCTGCCCTCTTCGAGCATGGGGGCTACGAGCAGGTTGCTGCCGAACATATATTCGTCTTCCACCTGCCAGGCGCCCGGATCATCGGGATACTCCATCAGCAGGGCGCGGAGCATGGGCCAGCCGTTCTCGGTGCAGTCCTTGGCCTGGGCGTAAACGTAGGGCATCAGTTTGTATTTCAGTTCGGCGCACCGGCGGAAGTAGTTAGTGAACTCCTTGCCGTAGTACCACGGTTCGGTGGGAGGTGCGCCGTGCACGCGGCTGTGAGAGGTGAGGAAGCCGAAGGGCAACCAGCGGCGGTAGAGCGCTTCGGGAGACTTGGTGACGAAGCCGCCGATGTCGTTGCTCCAGAAGCAGAAGCCGCTGAGGCCGAGGGAGAGTCCGCTGCGCAGGGTTCCTTCGAAGCCGGTGTTGGTGGTGGCAGCGTCGCCGCCCCAGTGGAGCGGGTAGCGTTGGGAGCCTGCCCAGGCGGAACGTGCCCAGATAATGTTCTCGCCGTGTATCTTCTTGATGACGTCGGCTACGGTCTTGTTATATCTCAAGGGGTAGAGGTTGTGCTCGTAGAGTCCGCTGCGGCCGTTGGCATAGATGCCCTCGAGTGGGGCGCTTTCGCCGAAGTCCACTTTGATAGCGCCTACGCCCATTTCTATCAGGTTGCCCAGTTTCTCTTGATACCACTTCACGGTTTCGGGGTTGGTGAAGTCCAGTACCACGTCTTCGTAGGGGAGTTGGCCCTTGCCGTTGCGCACGTAGAGCCCCCGTTCCACCAGTTCGGGGAAGAAGCGGTTCTTGGGGGTGAAGTAGGGGAGTTGCCACAGGCAGGTGCGGAAGCCTTGCGTCCGCAGGTCATCGAGCATCTGCTTGGGGTTGTCGAAGCGGTCGGCGGCAAAGGCGTAGTCGCATTGCCAGTCTACGCCGAACCAGCCGGTGTCGAAGTGGATGACATCGCTCGGTATCCGGTTGTCGCGGAGCTTCTTGGCCACGTCGCGACCTTCGGCTTCGCTGAAGTAGGTGATGCGGCTCATCCACGTGCCGAAGCTCCACAGCGGGGGCATCTCGGGACGGCCGACGAGGGCGGTGTATTCGCTCAATATCTCTTTCGGCTCACCGAAGAAGATGAAGAAATCCATGGCTTCGTCTGCCATAAAGAGCTTGGTGGCGCCGATGTAGCTATGCCCGAAGTCGCAGGTGACGGGGGCGGAAGTGTGCATGAACATTCCGTAGCCGCGGTTGCTGAAGAAGAAGGGGATGGGCTTGTACATATCCTGAGTTTCGGGGCCTTGGGGGTCGGCAACGAAGAGGTTCAGCTTCTGCCCGGCTTTGTTGAGCGGGGTGGCTGACTCGCCGCAACCGTATATCTTTTCGTTTGGTGCAAGGCTGAAGACGGGGTTGATGCTGCGTGAGTTGTCCGAGCCGCGCTTGATGAAGCTGAAGGGCGGTACTTTGACTTGGGTGGAGTCATTGTCGCTCCAGCAGCGGGTTTGCGTCAGGAGGCGGCCGTTGGCATCTTTGAGTACCAGTCGCCAAGGGTAGTTTTCCACGAGGAGGCTACCGTATCGGGAGGTATAGAGGGTGCCCTTGTCGGTCTTTTCGGCTTTCCAGAGGGAGCGTCCGTCGGCAGGCTTGCCCACCAGCATGGGGTCGTCGGCATCTTCCTGGGGGATGATGGGCGTGGTGAGCATACGGATGCGTAGGGTACGTTCGTTGACGGGTTCGATGGTGAACCGGAGTTGCGGGTTGTTGTCGTAGGCTCCGTCGGGGAAGTCCAGTGTTTGCAGGGGCTGGTGCAGGTAGGTGTTGGCGTTGAATGCCTGACGGGGCATCAGTTGCTGGCGTTTCCACTGAACAACTCCTTGGCCGGTAGCAGGGTCGAGGGAGACGAGGCTATCGGCAAAGAAGTAGGTGTTGCTCAGGTCCAGGAAGTCCTGGCTCATGTCTTTCGGCTGCGAAAGAAGGTATTGCACGCCGGCATTTGTCTTAAGTTGTGCATGCGCAGAGGTGGCAGTTGCTGCAAGTAGCAGAATTGCCGTACTTTTCAGCAGATGATAATCTTTCATACGGTACTTGATTTACGGGTTATATTTTGTTGCCGTAAAAGTATGAAATTATCACCAAAGCAGCGGAATCGTATGTTTCGGTTGAGGGGGTGAAATGTTTAAAAAGGAGAGAATGGGGGTGAATTTTATCATTCAGAGCGAAGCGAAGAATATCTTCTCTATGTTATATACAAAGAGAGTAGATATTCTTCGCTTCGCTCTGAATGACAGGCACGCCTTGTCTCTGTGAGGCTCTGTGCCCTCAGTGGTGAATTAATTCGTTATCTGCCGGCCTTCTTCTTTCCGTAGAAGCACATAAAGTATATCCCGATAATGACGAACGGAATACTGAGCCATTGTCCCATATTCAGCGCCATGCTGTCTTCAAAGTTCACCTGGTTCTCTTTGAGGTATTCGATGAAGAAGCGGAATACGAATATCTCCGTCAGGCAGAGGCCGAAGAAGAATCCGCGATGATAGCCTACGGCAGCCGATGAGGGCGTAGCAGCCGGGGCGCTGCCATAGCCTTGTGCCTTCGCTGCTTTCTTTATTCCCCTCTTGTACAGGTAAACCATACCCAGGAAGAAGATGAAATAAGCGATTGCCTCGTAAAGTTGTGCCGGATGGCGTGGCAACATGTCTACGCGTTCGAAGACGAATGCCCAGGGCACATCGGTCGGCTTGCCGATAATCTCGGAGTTCATCAAATTGGCAAGGCGGATGAAGCAGGCAGTGATGGGAGTGGCAACAGCTATCATGTCCAGTATATCCATGTAGTGCATCTTCATCTTGCGGCAATACATCCAAAGGGCAATGATAAGTCCCAGCGTACCGCCGTGACTGGCGAGGCCTTCATATCCGGTCCATTTCCAGCCACCGTCGGGCAGGAAGTGAACGGGTAGTATCATTTCCCAGAAGTGATGCAGGTAATAGTCGGGCTGGTAGAACAGGCAGTGTCCCAACCGTGCCCCAATCAGTATGCCGAAGAAGCAGTAGAAAAAGAGCGGTTCGAACTTGGCGTCACTGAGTTTCTTGTCACGGAACTGTTGGCGCACTATCAGGTAGGCAAGCCCGATGCCAACGACCCATAGCAGGCCGTAATAGCGGATAGGAATACTTCCGAAGAGGTTGAACAGTTCGGGATTGGGATTCCAGTTGATGGAGAGGAGTGGTAACATACGATTCTGTTTTATTGGTTTATTATTCGGGTTTCTTGAACTTCTCTGCCACCATCCTGTACGTCGGAATATCTATTCCGTGTTCTTCGGCAGCTATAATCATATCGAAGAGTAGTCCTTGCACTTCGCTTTCGTGCCCTTTGGCTATGTCCTTCTGCATGGAAGCGGTGCTTTCGGGAGCGAGTTTGTCGATAACTTTGAGGTTGTATTCCACTACATCCTCGTTGAATTCAATGCCCAGCTTCTTGCCCAAGGCGGCGCTTTCGCGGGAGAGTCCGATGAAGGTATCACGAACCTTGCCCGGCTTCTGCACTTCGCCCATAGGAACGTCGTAGTAAGCGCCGGTGACTGCCATGGCAGAGATGAACGACCATTTGATGAATGTATCGCGGTTGATGTCCGGCGATATCTCAGCCTTGATGCCGCTTTCGTGTAAGTCGCTCTGTATGGCTTCCAGCAGTCCGTCGGGGACGATGGTGCCTCTGTGTGCACCATACACCAGGCGGAAGATCTTTCCCATTTGGGTAATCTCTCCTTTGCCCGATACAAAGCCTACGATGTAGATGCAACCATCGAGTACTGTGACACCGGGAACAAGGCGTTGGATGCGGGGGCCGGTGCCGTAAACATTCAGGATGGGAATGACTACCGTGCCTTTGTGTGCGGCACGCTTGATAAGCTCCGTAATGGAATCTACGGAATAGCCTTTGACGCAGACAAAGATAACGTCTGCCTTGCCTTGAAATTCTTCGGCGGTAGAGGCTTTTACCTTCAGAGTATGTTCGCCTTTCAGGTCGGAATGCAGCAGCAATCCGCGTTCGCGCAGGGCGGAGAGATGTTCGCCGCGGGCAATGCAGGTTACATCTTTCCCGGCAAGTGACAGGAAGGCGGCAATAGAGCCTCCTACACCGCCGGTGCCTGCTATGAGATATTTCAATGTACTGTTTGCCATTTGTATAGTATGGTTTAGAGGGTTATTCTATGTATTCTTCTTTCTCCATATAGTAAAGTCCTTCACCGCGGTCACCATTTCCCAAATCTTCCAGTTCTACTTTGAAGATGCGGTAAGGGAAGCCTTTCTTCGGATGTTTGGGATAGTCTACCGTCAGCAGGTAGGCGTTGCCATATTCATCGGCTTCATAATACTCTTTTATCTCTTGTTTCATCAAGACAGGCACTTCTTCACCGTCTATCCAGACGGTGGCTTTCAGTTGCTCAGGGCGTGGTGCCCATTGGGATTCTTTGGCTTCTTTGCTCTGAGTCTGTTGCTCGATGTTGCCAAGGCTTTCGCCGTGTATTATGGAAGATGGTTTGGCTGTCTTCATCCATTCATAAGTACGCGTCAGGCTCATAGGGCGGACGTATATCTGATAGGTAGGCATGGCTCCGGGAATGCGGAAAACACGCAGGCCGTAAACTTCCATACGGTTGTAGCGGATGTCGAGTGTAGTGTCGCGGTCGGCAATGAAGTCCCATGCCCAGAATTCCAGGCGGTGCTCACTTTCGGGCAGCCCGCTTTTCATGGCAAAATGGACATAAGAGGGGAAGTAGATAGAGGTTAGGCTTTGATATTTGCCTTTAGGTACGCGGGCAGTGTAGTATCCGTCTTTGTTGCTGAAAACTTCTACCACACAGTCGAATCGTGGGTTTTGCCAACAAACGCTGGCACTGTCTATGGGCTGGTTGTCAAAGTCTGTCACCCGTCCGCGGATGGTGACGGAATCTTGTTGCTGCGCATAAGAGGTAGCACAGCAGATGCAAGCGAGGAGAAAAAGGAGATGTTTCATAGCGGTATGTTTTTAAATCGCCAGTTGTTAGCTGGCGATTTAATTGTTTTCTTTGTTACACATTGAAGCGGAAGTGCATGATGTCTCCGTCCTGCACTACGTATTCCTTGCCTTCAACGCCGAGCTTGCCGGCTTCTTTCACTGCGGCTTCCGAGCCGTACTGAATGTAGTCGTTGTACTTGATGACCTCTGCGCGGATAAAGCCTTTCTCAAAGTCCGTATGGATGACACCGGCACATTGCGGGGCTTTCCAGCCTTTCTGATAGGTCCATGCCTTTACTTCCATTTCTCCGGCAGTGATGAAGGTTTCGAGGTTCAGCAGATTATAAGCTGATTTAATCAGACGGCTTACGCCGGATTCTTCCAGCCCTACTTCTTGCAGGAACATCTGGCGGTCTTCGTAAGTCTCCAGCTCGGCAATGTCAGCTTCGGTCTTGGCGGCTACTACCAATATTTCGGCATTCTCGTCTTTTACAGCTTCGCGTACCATGTCTACGTACTTATTGCCGCTGACGGCACTCGCTTCATCTACGTTGCAGACGTACATCACCGGCTTGGAAGTCAACAGGAAAAGGTCTTTGGCAGCCTTCTGCTCGTCTTTGGTCTCGAACTGTACGGTGCGGGCCGATTTGCCTTGTTCGAGGGCTTCTTTATATTGTATCAATACATCGTAAGCCAGCTTTGCCTGCTTGTCGCCGCCCGTCTGAGCCTGCTTCTGTACTTTCTGGATGCGGCTTTCTATGGTTTCGAGGTCTTTCAATTGAAGCTCGTAGTCGATAATCTCCTTGTCGCGCACGGGGTTGATGCTTCCGTCTACATGCGTCACGTTGTCGTCGTCGAAGCAGCGCAGTACGTGGATGATGGCATCCGTCTCGCGGATGTTGGCGAGGAATTTGTTACCCAGACCTTCGCCTTTGCTGGCACCTTTCACCAGTCCGGCAATGTCCACAATTTCTACAGTTGTCGGGACGATGCGTCCCGGATGTACCAGTTCGGCCAGTTTTGTCAGTCGTTCATCGGGTACGGTGATGACACCTACGTTCGGTTCTATTGTACAAAAAGGGAAGTTTGCCGCCTGTGCCTTTGCATTGGACAAACAATTAAAAAGCGTCGATTTGCCAACGTTCGGCAGTCCGACAATACCACATTGTAAAGCCATTATCTATTTCGTTATTTAGAGTTATCTTTTTGCCTTATACGGTTAAAATCTTTCTTTTATACCGCTATTCTGCTTGCAAAGATAGGTATTCTTCCGTTTATTGCCTTAAAAGATGGCTTTTTTCTCGTTCAGGTATCTGATTTGTAACTATATCCGGTAAGTAAGATTGTACTTTTCGTGACTTCTACCTATCTTTGTGCGTGCAAAAAAGAAAGAAATGATAATGAAAACTGCTGAGATGGAACTAGTGATGCTTGGTACAGGAAATGCCGGTGTCACGAAATGTTATAATACTTGTTTTGTTGTCAAAACAAGGGAAACAGTATTGCTGGTTGATGCCGGCGGTGGCAATGGTATCTTGAATCAGTTGGAGAAGGCTGATATCGCTATTGGCGATATACATGAAATGTTTGTTACCCATGCCCATACCGACCACATCTTGGGTGCTATCTGGATGATTCGCATGGTGGCTCAGAAGATTCTTAAAGGGCAATACACGGGTGGTTTCCGTATTTATGGGCACGATAAAGTATTACAGGTGCTGGACTGGATATGCCGTATGACGCTTCCTGCTAAGATTGTATCTGTGTTGAATAAGGATATAGAGTTCTGTGAGGTGAGGGATGGAGACAAACTTCAGATTGGAGATTTGTACTTGCAGTGTTTTGATATTGCATCGACCAAAGAAAAGCAATATGGCTTTCGTGCCCTGCTGCCGAATGGGCGGGTATTGGTCTGCCTTGGAGACGAGCCTTATAATGAGCGGAATCGCTCTTATGTAGAAGGAGCGGACTGGCTGTTGTCCGAAGCTTTTTGTCTGTATAAAGACCGCGATATCTTCAAGCCCTATGAGAAGCACCACAGCACGGCATTGGATGCCGGCCGGCTGGCACAAGAATTGAATGTGAAGAACCTATTACTGTATCACACCGAAGACCGTACACTGGATACCCGCAAAAAACAATATACGGAGGAGGCTACCCGGGAGTTTTCGGGAACTGTATATGTTCCTGATGATTTGGATAGGATAATCCTTTAGACGATGATGCCGGATGCGGCTGTTTCTTCTTTGAATAGCCGGCGAAAGACTTCTTTTAGTTGAGATTCGTCAGCAATGATAGCTTGCAGTTGTTTCAGTCGTTCTGCATTTTTGCCATTAGGAAACCAAAGTTTCAGGTAACCGCCGGGGGCGTATTTCTCCATTAAATGCTTATGGAAGCGTTGATAGTGCCATTCTTCGTCGGCGGTGGGATTTTGCTTTAAACCATATTGCACGGTGCGGCGCAGGGTGATATCCGGGTCGATAATACGGTCGGCTTCGGCAACAATACGTCCGTAGATGCTGCGGGGCTCATGGTCGGTGGAGGCACGATGGTCTTCTACGGCCTCTCTCATGGTCTGTATCTCTTCTTCCGAAAACCACTGGCGCAGGGTGGTATCCGCTGTCAATATCTCACCGGAAACAAGGTGATGGGTAGCACGGTCGCGGCACAATCCTGTGTCATGGTAGGCAGCGATAGTGTAGGCCATACGGTCGTCAACTTCGGGATGCCGGCGGGCGAGGGCAAGGCTTTCTGAAATGACGGTCTGCACATGCGAGAGGTTGTGCGCCTTGTCGAAGTCCTGGTATCGGGGAATGATTTCTGTTTCTATGTAATGAAGGAGTGTGTTGGGTATCATGCTTCGTTATCTCGTTTATATTATCTATTATATTGAACTTCTACCATGCTAAATTAATAGTTACTTTCTGAATACGTACTATCTTGCTTGTCCTGGTTCAGAGGCAAAATGGAGGGTACGGGTAGGGGAATATTAACAGGAATAGAACCTTTGATGTTGCCTTCATTGACAATCGTGGTGAACCAGGCGATGGGTTTTTCGCACTCCACGCGGTAACCTTTGTCGGCTATATAGAGATTACAACTCACAGGCTTTCCGGTGGCATCGTAAACGTTAAAGTTGTAGTCGGCCAAGATTTCGCCGTACTCTCCGAATTCTTTCGGTGAGAGTCCAAAGTAGATTGAGTTCTTCTGATAGCGTACATTCTCGGGCAAAGAGCCGATGTCGTAGCGGGTTACTTTGAAATTGGGGTAGGTATAATCTACGGTACCCGTTAGTCTGCAACCTTCTTCGACAGGGATTGGAATGTCGGCAACGGGCATGGAGTGAGGGTAGGCGTTGACGTTGAAGAAACGTTTTTCGTCGAGTGTCATACGGTAGGGCATTTTTGGGGTGGAGATTTCTGTTTTTTCACCGTTGGGGTACACAATTGCCTGATGGCTGAACGACAGCTTGGCGGTATAGTGCTGAATGTTGAAACTGGCAGGCAGGAAGGCAACGATCCGCATCGTTTCTGCCTGGGGAAAATAACTGTAGGGAACTACTTTCAATTTCTGTATCAAAGAGTTATGGGTTTCGTTTTGTACTGGTGCGTCGATGTTGCGTGCATCGATATCATGCTGGATAGAGTATGGTGGGGTGGTGGCGAAGGTCTGTTGTTGCAGATTAATGTCGAGGTGGTGCATGGAGTTGGATAATACTGTGAGATCCAGTCGGGCAATGCGGCCGGTGGCTTGCAGACGCACTACGTAAAGCGGATGTTGCAAGGTGTCATTGGGAGCAGTTGCGGTGTTTAGGGGGTGCTCCTTCCATTGGGCAAGCATTTCTTCCCATGGGCCTTCGGGATCTTCATCATTCCATAACCACAGGGCATGGCGGAAGTCATCCACGAGGGTTTCAAACCCCAGAACTTCTCCTTTGCTGCCGTTGGCGACGCCTTTGATGCGGGCAGTGGTGTGGTATAGCGTCTTTTGCGTGTCGGGATCCCGCACTTCTTTCTTATAGTTGGGATAATAGATGTCAAATTCCGGTTGATATTTCAGTTCG
The DNA here is from genome assembly GCA_030843315.1 of Bacteroidaceae bacterium. Lineage (GTDB taxonomy): Bacteria > Bacteroidota > Bacteroidia > Bacteroidales > Bacteroidaceae > Bacteroides. The sequence continues at coordinate 24,386 of JAUUPT010000013.1, forward strand.
GGGGAGTCAGATGCTTTTTCTTCTTCCCAAACCATGTCGTAGTAAACGGCTACGTAGCGGCTCATTTGAGTATAGGCATAATTCCGTTTGCGGCTCTTATCTTCAAACAGCAGGTAGGCTACATCATCTTCCATATTCATCAGAGTTGCTTCCAACTGGTCGAAACGGCGGGGGACGCCAATGTCGGCAGCACTGAAAAGAAGGTGTGCAGAGCTGTCGGGTACGGCTACTTTCGCCCGGGCGTTGTATCGCTTTTGGTCTATCATATCTATGTCTATAGAGTGGGGCAGCAATAGTTGCGTGTCGTATTTGGGACGAAAGCGTAGGTTGTCGTAAAAGATACTGTTACGCAGAATTCCAGCAATTTGGGTCGAGTCGGTCACTACCGGAAAATCTTTGTAGTACGACCGCATATCCATGTCCTCAAAGGGGAATGGGTAGTAAAATACGTCGTCTTGCTGGAGTTTTTCTTGTTTTAAGAAGTCTATGAAGAGTTGGTAGCGGTCATCGCTTACGGTAGTCTGCGCGACACAGTGAAATGTGCTTAGAAAGCTTATTAATAGAATGATACAAATAGTTTTAAGTCGGGTCATGTTTCTTTTATGTGAGTAAATAGAACTTTGAAGATATCTTTCAATCAGGGGCGTATCTCATGCGTCTCTCTTTTCGAAGCACAAATATAGAAAAAAGCCGAAATGTATCACACATTCCGGCTATTTTATAAAAAGGTTCTTGGTTATTGTTAGGAGTGAAATAGCTATTAAGAGAGAATGAAACAATTACATATTAGGGTTGTCCATGGTAACCGTCATTTCGGGAACCAGTACATATTCACCCTTTTTATTGTTCCATTTATAATAAGTAGTAGTTACACTCTTGCCTTGGTAAGCATAGCGGATGCACATATCGTTGCTCCAACTATTCTTGGTGCTGTTCCATTTCAGAGCTTCACTTTCAGTCATACGATTTTGGTCGTCGTACTTATAATTGTACTTCATATAGTTGGCAAGTGTGCTGCCATCCATCTTGTATACAGTTTCGGCAACTTTCAATCCGTTTACTTCTTCCGAATTGTAAATGAGGTTGCTCTTGTTGTCTGCTGATACATTTAATCCACACACTAAGAAAAGTGCTGAGATAATCGCTGTTTTTAAAGATACTTTTGCTTTCATGGTTATATGCCTTTAATTGATTTAACTTACTATTTATTATCAATATGTCATTGATTTCGCTGCAAAGGTACGGATTATATTGACATATATATTAAAATCAGATTAAATTTTATCAATATGTCAGTATGTGGCGCTTTAGTATGCTTTCCTTTTGGCAAGATAGATGAATAAAAAATATCCGGTAGGAAGACTACCGGATATTCTAATGAGCAAACTGTATTTTGAAAGGAATAGTTCTGTTGCTTTCTGATTGTAAGTTAAATAACGTTATAAGCCGATTTAGTGTGCCTGCAACCAGTTCTCTCCCCAGCCACAATCGGCTTTCAGGGGCACCTGCATACGATAGGCTTGCTCCATTTCTTCGATTACAATCTGTTGCACAATCTCTTTTTCAGCCTCTGGAACGCTGAAATTCAGTTCGTCATGGACTTGTAATATCATCTTTGCTTTCAGATTGTTACTTGAGAAGCGTTGATAGATGTGTGCCATGGCTACTTTTATGATATCGGCGGCACTTCCCTGGATGGGAGCATTGATGGCATTCCGTTCGGCGTAGCCTCGCACCACTCCGTTTCTTGAGTTGATATCCGGCAAGAAACGTTTGCGGTGAAAGATGGTTTCTACATACCCGTTTTCGCGTGCCACTTCGATACTCTTGTCCATGTATTCCTTGACTTGCGGATAGGTTTCGAAATATCCGTCAATCAGTTCCTTGGCTTCCTGGCGTGAAACATTCATGCGCTCGGCCAGCCCGAAGACGGAGATGCCGTAGATAATGCCGAAGTTGGCTGTCTTGGCCTTGCGGCGCATATCGGAAGTAACATCGCTGATGTCTATCTTATAGATCTTGGCGGCGGTGGCGGCATGGATGTCGTGACCGCTACGGAAGGCATCGATCATGTTCTTGTCTCCACTCAAGTGCGCCATGATGCGAAGTTCTATCTGCGAATAGTCGGCAGAGAAGAACTCGCAACCATCGTCCGGGATAAAGGCTTTGCGGATTTCCTTTCCGTCTTCGTCGCGAATAGGGATGTTTTGCAGGTTCGGGTTACTGGAACTAAGTCGTCCGGTAGAGGTTACCGCCTGGTTGAAAGAGGTATGGATGCGCCCGGTGCGTGGATTGATAAGTTGGGGCAGGGCATCAATGTAGGTGCTCAGCAGCTTTTTCAGCCCGCGGTATTCCAGTATCTTGCCGATAATCTCGTGCTTGTTGCGGTAGGTTTGCAGCACTTCCTCGGAAGTGGTGTATTGCCCGGTTTTAGTCTTTTTGGCTTTCTCCACTATCTTCAGTTTGTCGAAGAGTATCTCGCCTACTTGCTTGGCGGAGCTGATATTGAATTCTTCGCCTGCCAGGGTGTAGATATCCTTTTCAATCTCTTGCAGGCGTGCGGTGAAGTGTTCCGACGATTGCTTGAGGGCTTCGGTGTCTATCCTGACTCCATTGCTTTCTATATTGACAAGTACGGGCACGAGCGGCATTTCTATTTCATAGAACAGATGTTCGGCATCTTGTTCCTTCAATTCTTTCTCCAGGACGTTCTTCAACTTCAAGGTGATGTCTGCGTCTTCGCAGGCATAGCGATAAACTTCTTCGGGCGGAAGGTCGCGCATGTTCTTCTGGTTTTTCCCCCGGGCACCGATAAGTTCATCGATATGGATGGTCTGATAGTGCAGGTAGATTTCTGCCAGGTAGTCCATGTTATGGCGAAGTTCGGGCTGGAGTATATAATGTGCGAGCATGGTGTCGAAAAGTTGTCCTTTCACCCTAACTCCATAATTTTGAAGAACGATCATATCATATTTGATATTTTGCCCTACCTTCATCGTTTTCTCATTTTCGAAGAGCGGGCGGAACTCATTTACGATTTTTAACGCTTCTTCGCGATCGGCAGGAACGGGAACATAGTACGCTTGATTTTCGGCTGCACTGAAGCTCATTCCTACCAGTTCTGCTTCCATCGGGTCGGTTCCGGTGGTTTCCGTGTCTATTGAGAGAATTTCCGTTGTAAGTAACTTTTGAATAATTTCTCTTCTTTTTTCTTCATTATCAATGAGTTGGTAGTCTACATCGAGCGTTTCTAACCGCGTGAGATTTGAATTTTTGGAACCGTCTGCCCCGTTGCCCGCAAAATTCGCAAACAAATCGCCTTGAGTCGGGCCATTATTTTCGGGAACGGCGGGTTGCGGTTGGGCAAACAAAGTTCCGGCGTATGGGTCGGGTGAAGAAGAGGTCGGAGTGGGGGAGGAAGTGTTGCTTCCTTTTTTGAGAACCCGGTCGATGAGTGTGCGGAATTCCAACTCCTCAAAAATCTTGCGGAGTTCTTCTTCGTTCGGTTCCTCGCGAACGAGCGAACTCATGTCGAGTGCAATGGGTACATCGATTTTGATGGTGGCGAGGAATTTGGAGAAAGTAATCATTTCCCGGTTTGTCTCCACTTTGGTTTTAAGGGCGCCTTTCAGTTGGTCGGTATGTTCCAGTAGATTTTCAATGCTGCCAAATTCGGCTATCAGCTTTTGTGCCGTCTTTTCTCCCACGCCGGGACAGCCGGGGATATTGTCGGAGGCATCGCCCATCAGTCCCAGCATATCGATGACTTGCTGTGTGGATTGAATATCGAATTTCGCTTTTATTTCTTCTACGCCCATCACCTCGAAGCCGCCGGTATGCTTGGGGCGGTACATGAATATGTGGTCGGATACCAGCTGCCCGTAGTCCTTGTCGGGGGTCATCATATAGGTAATGATACCTTGCTTACCGGCTTCGGTGGCAAGTGTGCCTATCACGTCGTCGGCTTCGTATCCAGCCACTTCGAGGATAGGGATGCGGTAAGCGCGGATGATGTCCTTAATAATAGGTACGGAGAGTCGGATTGCTTCGGGCGTCTCTTCACGTTGCGCCTTGTATTGCTCGTAGGCTTCGTGGCGGAAGGTGGGACCGGAGGGATCGAAAGCCACCCCGATATGCGTAGGATTCTCTTTTTTGAGCACTTCTTCGAGCGTATTGACGAAGCCCAGGATGGCGGACGTATTAAACCCTTTGGAGTTGATACGTGGATTCTTGATGAATGCGTAATAAGCTCGATATATTAACGCGTATGCATCAAGCAAGAAAAGTTTATCGATAGAATTCATAGGTTTATCACTTTTTTTCACGGTAAAAGTACAAAAAAATGCCGTATTAACCGTTTTATTACTACTTTTGTAGGCAAATAGCGATGTATGGATAACTCATCACTTATAAAATCTCCGATTTCTGAGGAATTGGAGGACTTCAAGAGACTTTTTGAAAGTACCCTCTCCAGTTCCAACCTTTTGTTGAATAGCGTCATTGCGCATATCCGGCAAAAGAACGGGAAGATGATGCGCCCTATACTGGTACTTCTGGCTGCAAAGCTTTATGGCAAAGTATGCCCTACGACCCTTCATGCTGCGGTTGCATTGGAGCTGCTTCACAATGCCAGCCTCGTACACGATGATGTGGTGGATGAAAGTACCGAACGGCGCGGACAGCTCTCGGTAAATGCAATATTCAATAATAAGGTAGCTGTGTTGGCGGGTGACTATCTGCTGGCAACTGCTTTGGTCCAAGTCGGACTTACCCGTAATCATCATATCATTGATATCGTTTCCTGTTTGGGACAAGATTTGGCGGAAGGAGAGCTTTTGCAGCTTTCCAATGTCAGCAATCCCCATTTCTCCGAAGAAGTTTACTTTGACGTTATCCGTAAAAAGACGGCGGTACTCTTTGCTGCATGCACCAAAGCGGGTGCTTATTCGGTAGGAGCCGACGATGAAAAGGCGGAATTTGCGCGTCTGTTCGGTGAGTATATCGGACTCTGCTTTCAGATAAAGGATGATATCTTTGACTATTTCGAAAGCAAGGAAATCGGCAAGCCTACCGGAAACGATATGGTAGAGGGTAAATTGACCTTGCCGGTACTCTATGCGCTCAATGCTACTAAGGATAAGGTGGCCGGAGAGATTGCCGTGAGGGTAAAGAATGGTGAAGCCACTCCCGATGAAATCGTCCGTTTAATCGAGTTTGCCAAGCAGAACGGAGGCATTGAATATGCTTCGAAAACTATGCATACATATAAGGAAAAAGCACTTTCGCTGTTGGCGTCCGTACCGGATACGGATGTGAAGGCAGCACTTGCCGGATACTTGGATTACGTAGTAGAAAGAGAAAAGTAATGTGCCAATTAGTACATTGGCACATTACCGTATTATCATATTAGAAGAATTTCATCTCCTCACCCTTTATCTCCGAAAGCAGCAGATTGGCAAGGCGGCTGGTTCCTAGGCGGAAGAATTCATTGCTTAGCCATTCTTCACCAAGTACTTCTTTGACAATGGTGTAGTAAATCAATGCATCGTTCACACAGTTTATGCCCCCTGCAGGCTTGAAACCAATCTTATTGCCCGTCAATGCGTGATATTCCTTGATGGCCTGGCACATCACAAAGGCAGCTTCCGGGGTAGCAGCAGGCTGCTGTTTGCCGGTAGAAGTCTTGATGAAATCGGCTCCCGCATACATGGATAGGATAGAGGCTTTCTTGATGTTAGAGGCTGTTTTCAATGCCCCTGTTTCGAGGATTACTTTCATGTGATGCTCCTTGCAAGTCTCTTTCAGTTCTTGTATCTCGTCGCACATGGTTTCATAATCTCCTGCCAGGAATTTGCCTACCGAAATAACAATATCTATCTCGTCCGCACCATCCATCAGCGCCATGGCCGTCTCTGCCACCTTCACTTCGATGAAGGTCTGCGAGGAAGGGAAACCTGCTGATACACAAGCTATCTTTACGCCTTCCACATCCAGCGTATCCTTTACAACTTCGGCGAAATTGGGGTAAACGCAGATCGCTGCCACGTTCTTCAAATCCGGAAATTCATCGTCGAACTGGTTTACTTTTTGGGTGAACTTCATCACACTTTCGTCGCTGTCCGTACTGTTCAGCGTGGTGAGGTCGATGCAGTTGAGCAAGAATTTCTTTACTTCCGGCGTGTTGTTTGCCGGCACTTTCTCCGCAATGATTTTGGCTACTTGTGCAGCTACTTCTGCATCGTCAAGTTGGGTGTTGTACTTTGCCAGGGCGGCATCATACTTGTTTGGGGTTGACTCATTTTTCTCCATGATTCGTCAATTTAGGGTTGTTGATATGTCTTGTTTGGTCACGCTTGGTTTTCTTCTCCAGGTTGCGGGCAAAGGCCTCGGTCAGGTTCACTCCGGTCTGGTTTGCAATGCAGAGAAGTACCCATAGAACGTCGGCCATTTCATCGTCGAGGTTGTCTTTTTCTCCTTCTTTGAAGGATTGGTCGCCGTATCTGCGAGCCATGACGCGGGCCAGTTCGCCCACTTCTTCGGTCAATACGGCCATATTGGTGAGCTCGCTGAAATAGCGCACTCCATACTCCTTAATCCAGGAATCCACCTGTTTCTGTGCTTCTTCTAATGTCATTATTCCTTGTTTTTTGTATCCATACAGATGGTCACGGGACCATCGTTCAGTAACTCTACTTTCATGTCGGCACCAAACTCACCGGTACCTATTTCCTTGCCTAATGCAGAACTCAAATCCTTGCAGAATTGTTCATACAACGGAATGGATATTTCTGGTTTGGCAGCCCGGATATAGGAGGGGCGATTGCCTTTCTTGGTTGATGCGTGGAGGGTAAACTGGCTGATTACCAGTACTTCACCATCAATATCGAGGATAGATTTGTTCATCACCCCTTCTTCATCATCAAAGATGCGAAGGTTGACAATTTTCTTGCAAAGCCAGTCTATATCTTCCTGTCCATCGGCATCTTCAATGCCTACCAGTATTAAAAGTCCTTTTCCGATAGCCGATTTGCAAGTCCCGTCAATGGTCACGGAAGCGTGTCCGGCACGTTGTATAACTACTCTCATGTTCGTCTTAATTTAATCTTTTTCGGGCTGCAAAGTTACGAATAAATTCGGTTAATGACTTGGCTTTGTACCCGATTTGTTAGATTATTGATTATTAGTTGTTTGTGGAAGAAAAGTACTTCTGTATGATTTCAGCTTTTGCTTCTCCTACAACGCTGCTCAACTCTTCCAAGGGCGCTTCCTTGATACGCTTCACGCTCTTGAAGTGTTTAAGCAGAGTGGATTTAGTCTTTTCTCCGATGCCTTTTATCTCGTCCAGTGCCGAGGCTATCTGCCGTTTACTTCGTTTGTCGCGATGGAAGGTGATGGCAAAGCGGTGTACTTCGTCTTGTATCTGTGTCAGCAGGCGGAAGAGGGGAGTGTTCTGCTTCAATCCGATGGTCTGGGGAGGGAAGCCGTAGAGCAGTTCCGAGGTACGATGCTTCCCGTCTTTAGCGAGTCCGGCAATGGGGATATTTAGCCTGAGTTCGTCAATAACCTCTTTTACGGCGCTCATTTGCCCTTTCCCGCCATCAGTGATAAGGAGGTCGGGTAGGGGTGAGTTCTCCTCGATAGCGCGCTGATAACGGCGCCTTACGACCTCTTTCATGGAAGCATAGTCATCCGGCCCTTCTACAGTCTTTATATTATACTTCCGATAGTCCTTTTTGGAAGGCTTTCCTTTTATGAAAACCACGCAACCCGCTACGGGGTCTGATCCCTGTATATTGGAGTTATCAAAGCATTCTATCTGCATTGGCAGCCGGTCGAGGTGCAGTTCTTGCTGTATCTCCTTCAGAAGGCGTACGGTTCGTTGCTCCGGATTCAGTTTCTCGGCTTGCTTCAAGCGGTCGGCCTTGTATTGCTTCACATTCAGAATGGAAAGCTCCAGCAGTTTCTTCTTATCCCCTCGTTGGGGAATAGTGAAAACAACATTTTTCAGTTCCATTTCCAGCTCAAAGGGCACGATGATTTCGCGTGAAAAGCTCTTGTATCGCTCCCGCATCTCGATGATACCCAGCGAAAGCAGTTCCTCTTTTGTCTCGTTCAGGCGCTTCTTATACTCAAAGGTGAATGCTTGGTTGATGGCACCGTTTGTAATGTGCAGGTAGTTGATGAAAGCGGACCTTTCATCGCTGTCTTCTTCAATGGAGAATACATCGATGTTGTGCAGTACATTGCTTACCACCTCTGATTTCGCACGATAATTCTCCAGTAACAGATACTTTTCCTTAATCTTTTGTGCCTCTTCAAACTTCATTTCGGCGGCAAGTTCCTGCATCTGTTCCAGCAGCATCCGCTCTATTTCCTGGGTATTTCCTTTGAGTATTTCCTTGATTTCAGCAATGTTTTTCAGGTAATCCTCTTGGCTTTGTTTGCCGACGCAGGGACCTGCACAGTTTTTTATGTGATATTCCAGGCAAACGTTGAACTTTCCAGCAGAGATATTCTCTGGAGAAAGGTTCAGGTTGCAGGTGCGCAGAGGATACAGGTGCTTGATGAGGTCGAGCACAGCGAGCATAGAGGGCATGTGGCTGTAAGGGCCGTAATAGGATGACCCGTTTCGGATGATTCTCCGTGTCTTGAATACGCGTGGAAAGTATTCGTTTTGCACGCAGATGGAAGGGTAGGTCTTGTCGTCTTTCAGCAATACATTGTAGCGCGGCTTGTATTTCTTGATGAGGTTATTCTCCAGCAGCAGCGCATCTTCTTCGGAGTTGACAACAATGTAGCGTATATCTGCAATCTTACTTACCAATACCCGCGTCTTCCCCGGTTCATGTTCCCGGTTAAAGTAAGAAGATACTCTTCGCTTCAGATTCTTTGCCTTGCCTACGTATATGATGACCCCTTCGGTATTCAAGTATTGATAAATACCGGGGCTTTCGGGAAGGTTGGAAACAATTCCCTTCAAATAGTCGTTGGCTCTGAGTTCTTCCATATTGGGTTATGATGATTACCACTTACCTGTTTACAGCGAAAGCACTGCCTCTACTTCCACATCCTTTCCGAATACTTCTCTTCCGTGAAGTTCCTTCAACTCGATGATAAAGTTCACATATACCTTTTTCGGATTCATCTGCTTTACCAGTTTGCAAGCAGCCTCCATAGTTCCGCCGGTTGCCAGCAAATCATCGTGAAGCAAAACTACATCATTCTCGTCAATGGCATCTTTGTGCATCTGCACCGTATCTTTGCCATACTCTTTATCGTAGCTCTCTTCGATGGTCTCTGCCGGTAGTTTTCCCGGTTTGCGGATAGGGATAAATCCTGCCCCTAATCTTGTGGCAAGAATAGGCCCCATAATGAAACCTCTGGACTCTATACCCACAACTTTGGTTATACCTTTGCCTTTATACATTTCATATAAAGTATCTGAAAGCTCCTGCAAAGCTGCCGGGTCTTTGAATAAAGTAGTTACGTCGTAGAATAGAATTCCCGAGATAGGGAAGTCGGGAATCTCCCGAATGCTTTTGATGAGTGTTTCTTTGCTCATAATCAGTTTATTTAATACGTTTATTGAATTTTTGTTTCACGTGGAACTCTGCTTCTTATCTTCCGCAAAGCACCAGTAGCACGTTGATGTCGCTCGGAGAGACTCCTGGAATTCTGCTCGCTTGGGCAATTGTTTCCGGATCAATCTTCACTAACTTCTGTCTTGCTTCGGTGGAAAGGGACTGAATGGAATTATAGTCAAACTTCCCCTTTATCTTGATGCTCTCCAATCTTGCCAGTTTATCTGCAATGATTCGTTCGCGTCCTATGTAGCCTTCATACTTAATAAGTATCTCTGCCGCTTCTACAATTTCATCCTTTCTATCGGAGATTTTATCCAATTCGCGTTGGAAGGCACTGACGTGTTGCGCCATGTTCTCAATCGTCACTTGCGGGCGATTTAATAACTCTATCAGTTTGCATCCCTGGCGGAGTGGAGTAGTGCCGAGGTCTTCGAGTGCCGGATTAATTAATGCCGGTTTCATCGAATAATTTCGTGCAAAGTTTATAATACTATTCACTGCTTCCCGCTTTTGCTTCAACAGTTCGTAACGGTCTTCTTTCACCAATCCCAGCTTCCATGCCTTTTCAGTGAGGCGCATATCGGCATCATCCATACGGAGCAGGATGCGATATTCTGCGCGCGAGGTAAACATACGATAAGGTTCGTCTACACCTTTGGTCACTAAATCATCGATTAAAACGCCGATATATGCTTCATCCCGTGCCAGGGTAAATGGCTCTCCGCCGTGGCAGTTGATGTGTGCATTGATACCTGCAATGATGCCTTGTCCGGCAGCTTCTTCGTATCCGGTAGTTCCGTTCACTTGTCCGGCAAAGAAGAGATTTTTAATTTTCTTCGTTTCCAACGTATGTTTCAGTTGGGTAGGGTCGAAGAAATCGTACTCGATGGCATACCCCGGGCGATAAATCACCAAGTCCTTGAATGCCGGTATCTTCTTCAACGCTGCAATCTGGATGTCCATTGGCAGTGAAGAAGAGAAGCCATTCAGATAAAGTTCCTGGGTCGTTTCTCCTTCCGGTTCCAGGAAAAGCTGGTGTTGCGGTTTGTCGGGGAAGGTCACAATCTTGGTTTCTATGCTTGGGCAGTAACGCGGACCGATACTCTGAATTTGTCCGTTGAAAAGGGGAGAATCCGGTAGTCCCTCTCGCAAGATGTGATGTACTTCTTCGTTGGTGAAACAAGTCCAGCAAGGCAGTTGTTTCAAGTGACGTACGCCGGTATTCATAAAGGAGAACTTATGGAAATCGTTCTCTCCATCCTGAATCTCCATTTGGTCATAATGCACACTTCGTCCGTCGATGCGTACGGGAGTTCCCGTTTTCATTCGTCCGTAAGTGATGCCCTGTTTTGCGATGGATTCAGTTAATTGGTAAGATGCAGGCTCTGCCATACGTCCGCCGGGGAGCATGGTGCGGCCTACGTGCATCAAGCCGTTGAGGAAAGTACCGGCAGTCAGCACCACGCACTTGGCGCGGAAAGTTACCCCCCATAGGGTTTCTACCCCCACAATTTCTCCGTTTTCAACGAGGATTTCGCGTACGGTGTCTTGCCAGATATGCAGGTTCTCGGTGTTCTCCAGAATCTCCCGCCAAGCCCAGATAAACTTATTGCGGTCGCATTGTGCCCGCGGGCTCCACATGGCAGGGCCTTTGGAGCGGTTCAGAATGCGGAACTGTATAGCCGTCCGGTCGGTCACCAGTCCCATATATCCTCCCAATGCATCGATCTCGCGTACTATCTGTCCTTTGGCGATGCCTCCCACTGCCGGGTTGCAGCTCATTTGGCCGATCTTATTCATATCCATCGTGATAAGACAAGTCTTTGAACCCAGGTTCGCAGCAGCAGCAGCAGCCTCACAGCCAGCGTGTCCGGCACCGATTACAATAACGTCATACTTAAATTCCATTCGTTCAGTGTAGTTTAAAACCGTGCAAAGTTACGAAAAAGTTACGTTGCACCCACGCTTCTTTAATTTTGTTTATGACAGAGGCGATGCACGCATGCTATCGCTCCAGCCACTTTCGGATGGGTGGCATCAGTTCTTCCATAAAATCTTCCTGCTTCTCCTGTTTCGTATTCAGATCCCAGATGTATTGGCGGGCTTCATGGGGATTCTCGGTTTGGAATATTTCATAATACAATTCTTCGCGTTTTACGTATTTTTCGGCAAATCCGTCTTCTGCGATATGCGGCACGCCTATTACTATTCGGAATTCGGGAATCGTACGGTAGTACACATATCCCGTAAATACGTCTTGATAGGTGATGCCCGGACAAGTTCGCGGGTCATGATCGAAAGCATCTTTCCCGAACGGGCTTCCTGAAAAGTCGAATCCGGCATTGTTTATTTTCTGATATTGAAATGCAGCATCCCATCTCCCGTTTTGTGTAGGGGCTACGGATACGTCATTGTCCGAACGTATGGCCGAAAGCGCGAATTGGTTGACTAACACATTGGCGCATCGGTCGGGAAATGCTTCGAATACAAAGCGTGCCACATTCTGTTCCGGTACTCCCGCTTTGCGGTGATAGCCGGGACTATAAGCATGTCGGGAATTCATGATGACCAATGCTTTCTGTTTGGGATTCCGGGCTTTCATTTCCCAGAAATTGCGGATAATGTAGTCCGCCATCAGGCTGTCACGCTGGAAATAGTCATCAAACTGCCCGTAAGACTCTTTCAGGTTTTCTTTTGTAGGGTGTTTGGTATTGAAAAAGATGTCGGATGGATAAAAAGAAATCTTCTTTTTATCAGGTAATGTGCTGTTTATCTGATAAATACTTTCTGCAAAATAAGTCCAGTTATAGGGGTGCCAAACAGGATAAAAAAGCATGTTGCGCCGGAAATGCAGAATCTGTTTGTCTACCTCTTCCTTGCTCAATCCGTCGGTATGGAGAAAAGTATTCAGTTCCGGGTTTATGCTTCTCGAGCCTACCTCTGTAAACACTACCCCCACGTGGTTGATGAAAAAGGAATCGCGCAGCACTTCCAGATAGAGTTCATATTGAGTGATATCCCGATGGTCACGTTCGCTGATAAAGACGATGTCATGTTCCTTGAACAAGGAAAGGATATACTCTTTTGCCGTCATTTGCTTGCCGGATAAGAAATCGACATAAGGTTTGATGGCTTTATGTGGCTGAGCCATTGCCGTGAAAGTGCTCAACAGAAAGGTAATAAGGCATAACACTGTTTTCACAGATACCCTTCTTCGGGGAGAAATGAAATGTTCCATAGTTTCTGAATGTTTTTATGATGTGTCTCTATTTATCGTTGTAAATGTATTCAATAAATCTTGGAATTACAATTCTTTTCTGAAAAAGATACATACCTTTGCAGTGACAGGCACTTAGGCGCCCTCTCGATTGTACCATTATAAAGTAAAAAGAATGCGGACGAAATGCTTTTTCCTTATTGTTGCGGGCTTGTTTTTGCTGTATGCATGTACCGGTTCTTCTCCTCGTAAGATGCCCCGGCTTTCCGATGCGTGGGTGAAGGAGCATCCCGACAGTGCGCTTGTGCTGTTGGATGCCCTGCTGTTTCCCGAAGAACTGCCCCTTCCCGAGCGTGCCGAGTATGCGCGTCTGCGTGCAAGCGCTTGTGCGGAAGCCGATAAATCGTTTGCACAGGATACGTTGCTCGAGGCTGCCATCCGCTATTATACGGCTTGCGGCGATTCGTTTCATTTGTCAGAATGCTATCGTTTGAATGCCTTGCGTCAGCTTCATAAAGATGACAATGCTGCTGCCTTGAATAGTTTCATGCTTTCTGAACGCTTCTTGCCGCAATCGGCAGACAGTCTTCGTCTGTTGCTTTATAACCGGATTGCCCAGCAAGCATTGACCGCTTCCTGCTATGACGTGAGCCGGCGTTATGCCCGTCGGTTGATGGCTTCGCGGGATACCTCTTTTCAATTGGTGGGTTACTATACGCTTGCCATTGCTTTTAATTGGGAAGCAAAGCGCGAGACGGGTTTGTCCGATTCCGCTTTTTACTATATGGAGAAGGGTATTTCTCTTGCTGAAGCGCATCCTGACGCACTTTTGCCCCATTATCTCCGCAACTCTATGAATTCCTGTCTGTCAGAGCAAGAAGCTTTGCGCCGCTTGCAGAAAGTCATTTCTTTGGAGGGCGAGAGTTGCAATGTGCTGGCAAGCATTGCCCAAGTCTTTCTTGCCACTCATCAGCTCGATTCTGCCGAGCACTACCTTCGCCGTGCAGAAGATAATTATGCGCAGACCTGGCAAAGTCACGGTCGTGAATACGTCACGATGCGCAATGAGCTTTCCGTTTTGCGTTCTTGCCTGGACTATGCCCGCGGGCAGAAAGATTTCTTCTCTTTTCCCGGAGCGTTCAACGATTCCATCTACTTTGCCAGTGAGCATAACAAGCGCGTTTGGGAAGAACAAAGCAGTGTACAAAGCCGCAATGCCGCCCGCAATCTGTACTATCAGCAGCAACGGCAACGAATGCAACTGCTGCTGCTTTGTATCGCTTTCTGTGTGTTTATTGCTGCTATCGTCATTTCTTTGTACATTCGCCGCAAGCGCAACCGCTGGCTGGAAGCGGAGGAACGTGCCGAGACTCTGCAATGCTTGTTGAACGATGCTTCGCAAGCCACATCCGACACTCCCCACGACAGCCATTTCTTCAAGAAGATATTGCTGCAACAGCTCGGCATCCTTCGCCTGATAGCTACCGCACCCACGGAGCAGAACAAGGAATTGTTGCAACAGATAGCCCGTATCAGTAACCGTGAAGTCCCGGCGGACAGCCTGCTGAACTGGGCGGATCTTTATCCCGTCATCGACTCCCTCTACGACGACTTCCATGCCCGGCTCATTGAGCGCTTCGGCCATCTGCTGGGCGAACGGGAAGTACAGCTCTGCTGTCTGCTTGCCGCCGGGTTCTCTACTAAGGAGATAAGTGTAGTTACCAACCAAAGTCCACGTACCGTCTATCAGCGCAAGTCGGACATCCGACGTAAACTACGGATGGAAGAAGGGGAAGATATTGTGGAGCATATAACTTCCATATAACCCCATTCGCTCTCCAATATAAACTTTTTGTTTTGTAATGTGTTTACTATCAATGCATTATTTGCGTCTCTGCACCCTGAAAAACAGAAACATATAACCCTGCCATAACCCTCTTTCCCCCTACCTTTGCTTTCAGAAAATCAAACTGGAAAGTAAAGATGAAAAAGATTCTTTTGAGCCTTGCCGCTGCTTTATGCGGCATATTGATGCACGCGCAAGTGCTTGTGCATACCGATTCCCTGAATATGCTCACCGATACGCTGGGCGAAGTTACTATCCGCGCTTCCCGCGTTATTCGTAAATCGGACCGCCAGGTCATTCTCCCCACAAGCGAACAAAAGGAAAAGTCCGTCAACGGGCTGGAACTGACTCAACGGCTTTCGCTGCCCCGTGTGTTTGTTAACGTCTCCCAAAGCAGCATCAGTATGGCGGGCGGCGAAACCCTGCAACTACGCATCAACGGAGTGGAAGCCACTTCACAGGAAGTCCTGGCTCTGTCTCCCGAGGATATCCGACGGGTAGAGTACCATGACAATCCCGGTCTGCGTTACGGTGAAGGCGTGGGTGCCGTCATCGACTATATCACCGTGCGCCGCACGTCCGGCGGCAACGTCGGCACCAGCCTCTTGCAACAAGCCAACTCCGTGGGTGCCGACCAGGTGTATGGAACCTTCCACTACGGACGCTCCCAATTCGGTTTCAGCTATTACACCAATTTCCATTCCTACGATGACGTTTATGCCGATGAAAAGGAGGATTTCAGACTCCCGGACGGCTCCGTCTTTTCCCGTCGGACGGACGGCCTGCCCGGCAAGAACAGCGAGATTCTCCACATGGGAAGTGCCACTTACAACTATACCACCGATGAGAACTTCATGCTCAGTGCCAAATTCTCTCTTCTGAAGTATGATGTCGGCAAGGTTCTTGATCGTGGGGAGGTTTACAACCTTGCCAATCCCGATTACCGCCTTTCACGCGAGCGCAATAACCCTCGCTGGTGGAACCGCCCCTCGCTCGACATTTACCTCTACCGGAAACTCAAAAACCACCAATCCATCGCCCTCGATGTAGTAGGAACCTATAACGGAAATCATGAGAAAACCTCTCTTCGCGACAGCCACGGCGAAGAGGTCTTTACCGACCTGCTGACCGATGTGCATAGCAAACGCTACTCCCTCATTGCCGAAGCCATCTACGAAAAAGTATGGGGAACCAATCGTCTGACCGCCGGCCTGAAGCATACCCAGGCAAAAACCGACAATACCTATCGTGGCGATACCCACACCGACACCCATGCGCGTGATGCCGACACCTACGGATATGCCGAATTCATCGGAAAAACCGGTCGTCTGACCTATACCCTCGGTGCCGGTGCAGCCCGCACCCATATCAGCCAGCAGGGCCAACCGGCATTGAACCAATGGAATTTCCGTCCCACGCTGAAGTTGCTCTATGCCTTCAATGACGTGTTTTCCATGCGCTTCCGCTATCTTCTGCGCAATGTCAACCCTTCTCTCTCGCAACTCAGCGACGTGGAGCAACAGACCGACTCCCTGCAATTGCTTCGTGGCAACCCTTCCCTCGACAGTAATCTTCGCCATACTTTCGGGCTGAACCTGGATGTCAACCGCCCTTCCTTCCAGTTGGGACTGAGCCTGCTCTACTACCTGCAACACCACCCCGTGATGGAAGAGACTTCCTACGATGCCGCCCGCTCCCTTTTTGTCAAGACCTACGCCAATCAGCGCCGTTTCGAGACGATGAATGCGGAACTTTATGCCAACATCTCCCTTTGGAAGGACCATGTGAATCTGTATTTCAACGGCGGTGTCAATCATTTCATCTCTACCGGTCGCGCTTACCGCCACCGCTACACCGACTTTTATTATATTTCGCAGATACAGGCAGATTACAAAAACTTCCTTTTCATCGCACAATTCATCCGTCAGGAGAACTCCTTCTATGGTGAAACCATGAGTACCTGGAATCGCTACAACCAATATCTGATAGGCTATAAATTCCGCAACAACATGCGCCTCAGTGTGGGTATTCAGGATCCTTTCGGAGAATTCAGCACCAGCGTCACCCGAAACTATGCTGCCCTGGTCGGCAGTACAAAGACGATGCACTATCCCAATCTGAAGCATTGTCTGCTGGTTTCCTTCTCCTGGAATCTGAACTTCGGAAAGCAATACAGAGCCTTGCAGAAGAAGATAGAGAACAGCGATTCGGAAAGCGGTATCCTGAAGTAGCGTTGTCCCAGTCTACCCTTATCCGCTCCCTATTTCTACCTTTATTGATACATTACATCTCCAATGCAAGTCCAATACTATAAATTGGACTTGCATTGGAGATGTATTGGATTTGTATTGGACTTGCTATGAAGCAGGTCCCTTGTAGATACTTTTCTTAATCCGTGGAAAATCCTCATATTATTCATCCTTTATTCTTACTTTTGCAGGTAGCAAGTGACTGCTCAAGTACAATCATCTTTGAGTAGTTGCACTAACAATATTCATTTGTAAAAAGCATAAAATTATGGCACGGACAAAAGACGGGATTTTTGGAGATTTTTCAGGTAAGATAGGCAATGTGATAGGCTGCAAAGGCAAGACGGGATATTATGTGCGTTCCCGTCCTCAGCACGTCAACAATCCGCAGACGGAGCGGCAGCAGGCACATCGCGGCAAGTTTGCCGTAGCCATGCGGTTTGCCCGTGCACTTACCCCTTTTCTGCGTATTAGTTATCGTGAATTTGCCGGGGCAGGGCATCCCTTCCATGCGGCAGTCTCTTCCTTTCTGGAAAATGCCGTGGCAGAAACCGCCGATGGCTATGCCATTGATTTTGAAAAGGCACTCGTTTCCCGTGGCTCCTTGACCGCGGTACATCAGGCAACCTCAGTACAGACTGCGAACAATATTTCTTTCGAATGGACTGACAATAGTGGTGAAGGCAATGCTGTTGCTGCTGATGCCGCCCTTCTGTTGGTCTTCAACAAGACGCGTTGGGAGGCTGTATATAGTGATGCCACTGCCCGCCGTTCTGATGAAAAGGCGGAATTGGATATCCCGAAGGAATGGGAGAAAGATGAACTTGTGACCTATCTTGGCTTCCGCAGTGGGGATGGGGAGACGGTGGCAAATAGTATTTGCTTTATCCTAAAATAGATGGCTTATTTCTTCTTTTTGGCTTAAAATGTAATCAAAATGCAACTTTTTGCTTAAAGTTGATTTACTTTATGAAAAAGATACATATCTTTGCAAGGATTGAATATTTATAGACAACTTGCATTGATTAATTTTAAGACAGAGAAGTTATGGGAAAAAGATTCTTCTTGTTACTCATCACCTGCTTATTTGTAAGCATGGGGGTGATGGCTCAAACGTCCAAAGTTTCGGGAACGGTGTTTGCCGAGGACAACAATGAGCCGATTATTGGGGCATCGGTATTGGTGAAGGGCACAACACTGGGAGCAGTGACTGATATCGAAGGTCGGTTTACAATCTTGAATGTACCGGGCACGGCAAAGACATTGGTTGTCTCTTTTGTGGGGATGCGTAAAGTGGAAGTTCCTATCGCACCTGATGTGAAGGTAATATTGAAAGCGGACTCGGAACTGCTGGATGAAGTGATGGTGGTGGCCTACGGCACGGCAAAGAAAAGCAGTTATGCCGGTTCTGCCTCGCTGGTGAAGGCAGATGCGCTGAAAGATATTCCGACTACCAGCTTTGAAAATGCGCTGAATGGTAAGGTTGCCGGTTTGCAGCTGACCAATAACTCCGGTCAGGCAGGTTCCGCACCTGCCATCCGCATCCGTGGTATCGGTTCTATGAATGCAGGCAACGAGCCGCTGTATGTGGTGGATGGCGTACCCGTTTCTTCGGGAAACACCGGGCAGATGAGCGGTGAACTGTATTCTACCAATAATATTATGAATACGCTGAATCCCGAAGATATCGAGTCTATCTCGGTATTGAAAGATGCGGCGGCTTCTTCACTCTACGGTTCGCGTGCGGCAAACGGTGTTATCTTGATTACTACCAAGAAGGGGCAGATAGGCAAGCCGGTGGTGACGCTGAAAGCAGAAGTCGGTTTCACTCCCTCTTGGGCGACGGATAACTACGAAACGGCGAGTGTGCAAGAGAATGTGAACATGCTGTATACCGTATTCCATGATAGCCGTACTGCCGGTAAGGGCGAGACAGACGAAAAGGCTACGGCATGGGCATTGGGACAGTTGAACGACCGTTTCAACCAGCATGGTTACCAGTTTACTACGAACGGAACGGGAGCTTACGAGAACGTCAATATCGGCGAGTACGACAACTCCGGCCGCGGTGGCAAGTACTACGATTGGGACAAGGCATATTTCCGTACCGCCGTTTATCAGACTTACGATATGTCGGTGAGCGGTGCTACGCAGAATACGAATTATTATACCTCAGTATCTTATACCCAGGACGAAGGCCGGTTGAAGATGAATAGCTTCGACCGCGTATCCGGTCGTCTGAATCTGACGCAGAAGGTGGGCAAGTTCTTTGAGCTGACTACCAATGCCAGCCTGGCACGCACCAAGAAGAGCGGTTATAACGATACCCGCAGCACGGGCAGCAACTATTTTATGCAGACCCGTAACTTGTTGTGGGGGCTTTATTGGCCTACCGACTATAAGACAGGCGAGCCCTGGACCGAACGCTACGGCAGCTATGCTTATAACGGACTTTACTATGACAAGGAATGGGAGAATAACTCCACCAGCACAAAAATTATGGCAGCCGAAACCCTGACCTTGCATCTGATGCCCGGCTTAGACCTTCGTTCGGTCTATTCCTACGATAATACCGCTGTGAAGGATCACATCTATTATAGTGCCGACCACTATAATGGCTCGTCCGATAACGGAAACGTCAGCGAATACCGCACTACTTACGAGAAGATGGTTTCTTCTACCACTGCCAATTATAGTGGTACTTTTGACAAGCACACCATAGGCGCTATGGTGGGGTTTGAGGCAGAGAAGAACAAGGCGGACTATGTGCGTGCTTCCGGAAGCAATCTTGCAACCAGCACTATCCACACGGTTTCTACTGCCGGAACACAGACTTCCGCCGGATATTCCTGGGGAAATTCGATGGTTTCCGTTCTTTCCAAGTTGGATTATAATTACGATGACCGTTACTTCATTTCCGGTTCTTTCCGTCGCGACGGTTCTTCCCGTCTCAGCAAGGACGACCGTTGGGGTAACTTCTGGTCTGTGGCGGGAGCCTGGAATATCATCAAGGAAGACTTCCTGAGCAATCTTTCTTTCCTGAGCAATCTGCGTGTACGCGCTTCTTATGGCGTCAACGGTACGCTGCCTTCGGATAATTACGGGTATATGAGTTTGATGAGTTATACCAATAAGTACTTGGGCAATCCGGGTGGAGCCATTACTACGATTGCCAACGAAAAGTTATCCTGGGAGACCAGTTACAGCACCAATGTCGGCATTGACTTCGGCTTTTTCGGTCAACGGCTGCGTGGTACGTTAGAGTACTTCAACCGCGATTCCAAGAACCTGCTGCAAGACGTGCCCATCTCCATGGTAACAGGGCTCTCTTCTACCTTGCAGAATGTGGGACGCATCAACAACCACGGGGTGGAGGTGGAACTTGGCGGTGACATCATAGACAACGGAATGTGGTTGTGGAGTGCCAGCGCCAATGCCACCTTCCTGAGTTCTGAAGTGAAAGAGCTGTATGGTGGTTCCGATATCATCTGGTATGATCCTACCGGCAGCGATGACCGTGCACAATATGTATATAGAGAAGGAGAATCTACCTTGGCTTTCTATGGTTACGAATGGGCGGGGGTAGATAAGACCAACGGTAAGAGCGTGTACTACGTGAACGACCCTAAGAATCCGAAAGCCGGAGACTTTGAGTACAACGGACGTGGCGCTACGTACGACTACAACGATGCCAACTATACAATTATCGGCAACGCTGTTCCTAAAGTTTATGGTGGTTTCAATACTTCCGTCTCCCATAAGGGCGTCACTCTTTCCTTGGGCTTCACCTACAAGATAGGTGGCGACCTGTACGACGGAGCCTACAAGGATGTGGCGGACGATGGTTACTACTGGGAGCGTATCCGTTCCAAGAACTACTACGACAACCTTTGGACACCTGAACATACCAACGGCACGGAGCCCCGTATCGAAGGCCTCGACCTGACAGACCCGATGGAGTATAGTACCCGCCACCTCTTCAATGCCAGTTATCTGCGTTTGAAGAATCTCTCACTGGCTTATACTTTGCCCAAGGCAATGACACGTAAAGTCTTTATTGAGAATGCACGCGTATTCTTCAGTGCCAGCAACCTCTGGACAATATCCAAGTATAAGGATGCCGACCCTGAAGTGAACGAATACGGTACGCGCGGTTGGGAAACACCTATCGGAAAGACATTCGTAGTAGGCGTTGAGTTGAAATTTTAATGAATAGGAGAAGAAATACAATGAAAAAGATATATCATTTATTGGCACTTGTTGTCTTGAGTGCTTTTACATTCACTTCGTGTGACGGTTTCCTGGATATGCAACCTACCAATTCCGGCAATGCGGATGGCGCCATCGTCACTGTGGGCGATGCCAAAGTCGCTCTGAACGGTGTGCTGAGTGCGATGACATCTTCGTCTTACTATGGCAGGAACTTCATTATGTATGGCGATGCCAAAGGTGGCGACCTGACGATTTATTCTGCCGGGCGAGGACTGGATGCATTCTATACGTTTAACCATACCCCTAATAGCAATAGTTATTCCGGCTTCTGGAGCCGTGGATATTATTGCATCTTGCAGGTGAACTCACTGCTGAAGAATATTAGTGAGCAAGAAGAAAAAGGCAGTTTGGAAGATTTCTCCTACGTCAAAGGACAGGCATTGACGCTTCGTGCGTTGTTCTACTTCGACCTGGTTCGCCTCTACGGGCTTCCTTACAATTACGACAAGACGGCTTACGGGGTACCTAACATTACCGAGCCTCTTGCATTGCAGGCACAACCCGCCCGTGCTACTGTCGAAGAAAACTATCGGCAGATATTGCAGGATTTGTCGGATGGCGCCACTTTTCTCTCCGAAGATAAGTCAAAGCAGAACGGATATATAGGCTACTATGCCAATATAGCTCTGCAAGCTCGTGTAAAGCTTTATATGGAAGATTATGACGGCGCGCTGACCGCAGCCCGTGAAGTTATAGAAAGCGGCAAATACGGGCTCTATACTCCCGAAGAGTGGGCAGCTTCCTGGAGCAAGCAATTCGGTTCGGAGTCTATCTTTGAATTGGGCATCACTACCGAAGAGTCCGATTTGGGAACCGCTTCTTTAGGTTTCTACCTGATGCGTTACGGACGTTTGAAGAACGCTATGGGCTGGTATCTTGCCAGCGATTACTTCTTGAACCGCCTGGGTGAGGACGAGACTGATGTCCGTTGGGGCGTAATGGACAACGATGAATATTGGTATGACTTTGACATTGAACGCAAAGGCGCCTGCTACAAGTATATGGGCGGCACTTCCCTGCCGGGCGACGGCAAAGCTACCAATACAGCTGTTAACGTCAAAATCATCCGCCTTTCCGAGATATATCTGATTGCTGCTGAGGCTGCCCTGCATTCTACAAAGGCGGATGCCGGTGCAGATGTTGCTGCCGGTTATCTGAACGAA
Source organism: Bacteroidaceae bacterium (assembly GCA_030843315.1). Classification (GTDB taxonomy): domain Bacteria; phylum Bacteroidota; class Bacteroidia; order Bacteroidales; family Bacteroidaceae; genus Bacteroides. The sequence continues at coordinate 46,717 of JAUUPT010000013.1, forward strand.
ATTCGCAAGCGTGCTCCCCAATTAGCGCCCGCCACCGCTTCCACTATCACCGATGATATGATTCTGGATGAGCGCAGCAAAGAACTTTTCGGCGAGGGACAGCGCTTCTTCGACATGATGCGAATGAATAAAACCATCGAATTCAACGATGATTTTCAGGATGTGCCCGTCAGCCATCGCGAAAAAACGATAGACCGCACTTTCGGAAAGATTGTCCTTCCTATCTCGCAGGATGAAATCAATGCGAATCCGACGTTGAAGAATCAGCAGAACGAAGGATACAAATAATAATTTGATTCACCATAGAGGGCACAGAGTCCCACAGAGTTTTGATTGTTTTGAAGAAACTCTGCGGGACTCTGTGCCCTCTGTGATGAGTTAAAATCATCATCTGCCGGCCCTGAAAGCGCGAAAAGTGTTATTAATTGGTTCTAAAGTTTTAGTCTATATCTCCGAATCCGTTTATCTTTGCCTCCGTTGAAACCAATAAAAATAATAATACTATGAAAAGAATACTTTTCTTATCGTCTCTCTTGACGATGTTTGCAATAGGTAGTTGGGCACAATGGAGTCCGGTAGGTGATAAAATTAAAACGGAGTGGGCATCCCGGATAGATCCTTCCAATGTATTGCCCGAATATCCCCGTCCTATCATGGAACGGAGCGATTGGAAAAACCTGAATGGCCTGTGGGACTATACCATAATTAATAAAGGCGAACAAATGCCCGCTACTTTCGAGGGCAAAATCCTGGTACCCTTTGCAGTGGAATCTTCTCTCTCGGGAGTAGGAAAGCGCATCAACGAGAAACAAGAACTGATTTATCAACGTAGCTTTGATGTTCCTTCGGCTTGGCGTGGCAAGAAAGTGCTGCTGCACTTCGGCGCTGTAGACTGGAAGACCGATGTATGGGTGAACGATGTTAAGGTAGGAAGCCATACCGGTGGATTTACTCCTTTCTCATTCGACGTTACCGCCGCTTTATCTGCCAAAGGCAACAACCGCCTGGTGGTGAAGGTTTGGGACCCTACGGATAAAGGCCCTCAGCCGCGCGGCAAGCAAGTAAGCAACCCTGAAGGCATCTGGTACACTCCCGTATCCGGCATCTGGCAGACTGTATGGCTGGAACCCGTTGCTGCCAAGCACATCGAGAATCTTCGTATTACTCCCGATATCGACCGCAATCTGCTGACTGTAAAAGCGGAACTGAATGTGTGTGATCCTTCTGACCTTGTAGAAGTGAGCGTTTACGATGGCAGCCAATTGGTAGCCACCGGTAAGAGCATCAATGCAGAAGCCGTAGAAGTGGCTATGCCCCAAGATGCCAAACTTTGGAGTCCAGATTCCCCTTTCCTTTATACGCTCAAAGTAACCCTTAAAAGCGGTGATAAAGTATTGGATAAGGTAGATAGCTATGCAGCTATGCGCAAATATTCCACCCGTCGCGATGCCAACGGCATTGTGCGCCTGGAACTGAACAACGAAGCGCTGTTCCAGTTCGGCCCGCTGGATCAGGGCTGGTGGCCCGACGGCTTGTATACCGCTCCCACGGATGAGGCATTGCTGTACGATGTTCAGAAGACAAAAGACTTTGGCTTTAACATGATTCGTAAGCACATCAAGGTAGAACCTGCCCGCTGGTATACGCATTGCGACCAACTGGGTATCATCGTATGGCAGGATATGCCGAGCGGTGACCGCAACCCCGAATGGCAGAACCGCAAGTACTTTGACGGAACGGAGATGAAGCGTTCGGCAGAATCGGAGGCTTGCTATCGCAAGGAATGGAAAGAAATTATGGACTGCCTCTATTCTTATCCCTGCATCGGTACCTGGGTTCCGTTCAACGAGGCCTGGGGACAGTTCAAGACTCCCGAAATTGTGGAATGGACAAAGCAATATGACCCGACCCGCCTGGTGAATCCGGCAAGTGGCGGTAACCACTATACTTGTGGCGATATGCTCGACCTTCATAACTATCCGCACCCGGAAATGTACCTGTATGATGCACAACGTGCCACCGTTCTCGGTGAATACGGCGGAATAGGCCTTGTATTGAAAGACCACATCTGGGAACCGAACCGCAACTGGGGCTATGTTCAGTTCAATTCTCCCAAGGAAGTGACGGACGAATATGTGAAGTACGCCGATATGCTGTATCAGCTTATCGACAGAGGTTTCTCGGCAGCCGTTTATACACAGACTACCGATGTGGAAGTAGAGGTGAACGGTTTCATCACTTACGACCGCAAGGTGATAAAGATGGACGAGACGCGTATCAGAGAAGCTAACAAGCGCATTTGCAATGCATTGAAGAAATAAATTCTCCACTTATATAGGATGTGAGGTATGAAACGAATCATTCTAAAGTTTTTCCTCTGTTTGTGCATAGTAGCGGCATTACCCTGCTATGCACAAAACTCTGTTCATTACTACTTCCGAACGATGGACATCCGCAACGGCCTTTCGCAGAACACGGTTTATCAGATACTGCAAGACAAGAAGGGGTTCATGTGGTTCGGGACGAAAGATGGCCTGAACCGGTATGACGGAGTGGCTTTCCGCGTATACAAGAAAGAGAATTCCGATTTAGGAAAGAACTTTATTACTGCGCTTTATGAAGACCATGAAGGGAATATCTGGATAGGAACCGATGGCGGAGTCTTTATTTATGATCCGGTGCGGGATTCTTTCACTGCTTTCAATCAGGTGAGCGACAAGGGAACTACTGTCAGGGACTTTGTCACTATGATAGGGAGTGATGACCAGGATAACATCTGGATGTCGGTAGAGAACCAGGGTTTGTTCTGCTACAAGCAGGACGGGAAGACGCTGCTGAACTATTTGCACGATTCGGGACTGGCTAACGTTACGCGTTTCTGGCTGAACGGAAATACTTGTTGGCTGGCTCTTTATGCCGACAATCTTTATTATACAAAGGATAACTTTGAAACTCCCTTACAGGCTTTCAAGGATGCCGACGGGAATGAGATATTCAAGGGAGACATCATCAACTGGCAGGTCAACGGCCCCCATAACTGTGTTTATATCGCCTCACTCAATGGCTTGACTGAAATAAACCTGACCAACGGCAAGACACGCAGGCTTCTGAATACCTATGTGCGTGCATTGCAGTTCAGGTCGGACAATGAACTGTGGGTAGGTGCCGAGTCCGGTTTATACATCTATAACCTGACGACCGATAAAGTGACCCATCTCACTGTTCCCAATCAGGACGACTCTTATGCGTTGTCGGACAATGCCATCTATTCGCTTTGCCGAGACAAGGAGAATGGCATGTGGATAGGCTCGTATTTTGGAGGCGTGAACTATTACCCTTACCAATGGACTTATTTTGAGAAATTCTATCCCAGGGAGGATCTCAGATACTTCGGCCGCCGTGTGCGCGAGATATGCGAGAGCAATGACGGTACACTGTGGATAGGTACGGAAGATAAGGGATTATTCAATTTTGATCCTAAAACCGGAAAGATAGAGCCATTCGAGCATCCTGCCATCTACCAGAATGTGCACGGGCTTTGTATGGATGGGGATGATTTGTGGGTAGGCACTTTTTCCGGCGGACTGAACCGGGTGAACTTGCGCACCAGGCAGGTGAAGCATTACTCCAAGGGTGAAAGCGAGAACTCGATGATAGCCAACGATGCCTTTGCCATCTGCAAAACAACTACGGGCGATGTATGGGTAGGCACTACCTCCGGCCTGCTGAAGTACAATCGCTCTACCGATGACTTTACCCGTATTCCCCAGTTGAGGAATATGTTTACTTATAGTATTCTGGAGGACTTCAACGGGAATTTGTGGTTTACCACTTTCTCCAACGGAGTGTTCTGCTATAATGTCCGTACCCAGCAGTGGAGGAATTACCTTTCCAATGAAAAAGATTCGACTTCACTTTCCTATAACAAAGTAATCAGCATCTACGAGGATAGCAAGAAGCGCTTGTGGTTTATGACGCTGGGCGAGGGCTTCTGCCGCTATAATCCCGAAACGGATAACTTTACCCGCTACGATATGTCGCAAGGCTTTCCGAGCAATACCATCTATAAAATGGTGGAGGATAAGCGGGGGAATCTTTGGATAACCAGTAATTACGGGCTGGTTTGCTTTAACCCGGATACGGGAAGCAAGCACGCATATACTACTGCTAACGGGTTGCTGAGTAATCAGTTCAACTTCCAGTCGGGTTACTGCGACAAAGAAGGACGCATCTACCTGGGCAGTATCAACGGATTCATTGCTTTTGACCCTGAAACTTTCGTAGAGAACACCTTCCTTCCTCCGGTGGTCATTACAGATTTCTACCTGTTCAATAAGCGTCTTTCTGTGAATAGTCAGGATTCTCCTTTGAAGAAAAGTATTATCTACTCGGATGAAATAGAGCTTGAAGCCGACCAGAATTCTTTTTCGCTTCAGGTTGCTGCATTGAGCTATCAGGCACCCGAAATGAACAGGCTGGAATATAAGCTGGAAGGCTTCGACCGCGAATGGTATGCGGTGGGGCGTAATTCTACCATTAACTATTCCAATCTGCCTTATGGAAGTTACACGCTGCGTATAAAGGGCTCCAATAGTGATGGGAAGTGGAATGAACAGGAGCGTGTGCTCGATATACATATCCGCCCTCCTTTCTACCTGTCGGTGTGGGCGTATGTGATTTATGTAGTGCTGGCTTTATGCTCGCTGGCTGCCGTCATCTTCTATTTGAGAAGGCGGACGTTGCTGAAGCATCAACAGACGATGGAGAAGTTTGAGCGCGAGAAGGAGCGGGAACTGTATGCGTCAAAGATAGACTTTTTTACAAACGTGGCCCATGAAATACGTACGCCGCTTACTCTGATAAAGAGTCCGCTTGAGAATGTACTGACGTCCAAGTCTGTTTCCGACGAGATAAGGGACGACTTGGAAATAATGGATTTGAATACCAATCGTCTGCTCGACCTGGTTAATCAGTTGCTCGATTTCAGGAAAACAGAAACACAAGGCTTCCAACTGGACTTTGTGGAATGCAATATATCGGACCTCTTGCAAACAACCTACAAGCGCTTTAAGCCTTTGGCACGCGAGAAGGGGCTGGAACTGACCGTAGATGTGCCTGAAAATCTGTATGCTTCGGTAGATAAGGAGGGGCTGACCAAGATTATCAGTAACCTGCTGACCAATGCAATGAAGTACTCGGAAACGTATATCAACATCAAACTGTATGTGGAAGGTGAGAAGCTGATACTCTCTGTGTGCAACGATGGAGCTATCGTTCCGGTAGAGATGCGTGAGGAGATATTTAAGCCGTTTATCCAGTATAAGACGGGCGTGCTGCGTTCCGTATCCGGCACCGGCATCGGGTTGGCGCTGGCTCGTTCGCTTGCCGAGCTCCATGAAGGTACTTTGTGTATGGCAGACTCCACAGAAAACAATTGCTTCTTATTGACCCTTCCGTTGAAGCATGCCCAAACGGTGACCATAGGACGGAAAAAGTCGGTAGCCAGCGAAGAACCTGCCGGAGAAAGCGGGACAGAGCTTGCTTCCAAGCAATACCGTTATACTCTTTTAGTGGTGGAAGACAGCCCTGAGATGCAATCGTTCGTTGTGAAGCAGCTATCATCAGAATATCAAGTGCTGACTGCCTTGAATGGGGTAGAGGCCTTGAATGTACTGAAAGAACATACCGTCAACCTGGTTATCACAGATATTATGATGCCCGAAATGGATGGATTGGAGTTGTGCGAGCATCTGAAATCGGAACTCGACTACAGCCATATCCCCATTATCCTGCTGACAGCTAAAACTACTCTTCAGGCGAAGATAGAAGGTATGAAATTGGGTGCGGACGTCTATATAGAAAAGCCATTCTCGGTGGAATACCTGAAGGTTTGTGTTTCCAACTTGCTGAGTAATCGCGAGAAGCTGCGTGCCTCTTTTGTGCATTCTCCTTTTGTGCAGACGGGCAGTATGGCTATGACCAAAGCGGATGAGACATTCCTTAAAACGTTGAAAGAGGTGGTTGTTGCCAATATGCAGAACCCTGATTTCTGTCTGGATGATATGGCAAGTCTGCTGAATATGAGCCGCTCAAGTCTGAACCGGAAGATAAAAGGCATATTGGATATGACGCCGAACGACTACATTCGTCTGGAACGATTGAAGAAAGCTGCGCAACTTTTGAAGGAAGGGGAATGCAAAATCAATGAGGTTTGCTATATGACCGGCTTTAATACACCGTCCTATTTTACCAAGTGCTTCCAGAAGCAATTCGGAATCTTGCCCAAGGATTTTGTGAAATAATAGACCGATTATTCATTGAAATAGAACAATCCAATCAACCGCCCCTGGAATATGTTCCAGGGGCGATTTTGAATTTATAATTGCATAGATTGGTGATATACTTGCATTGTATCTTGTTCTATGCGAATATATTTGCAGCACAAAAGTTAACCAATTTGTAATACTACGAACAAGATGCCTATGACGTAAAAAATCCTAATTAATCTTCTATGCTTGGTAAGAGGGACTAAGTCTCTTATTACAAAATGTAGCCAAAAGCGGACCTGAGTTTCCGCATAGTTTTAAAATCTAATTCTATAAAAAATGATCAAGAAAATCTTATTCTTATTCTTTGTTGTGTTTGCAGCTACCGCCTATTCACAAGATGTGACTATAAAGGGTACGGTAACAGATGCAAATAATGAACCTTTGACAGGTGTAAATGTGGTAGTGAAAGGTACTACTACGGGTGTTATTACCGATCTCGACGGTAATTTCTCGTTAAGCGGAAAGAAGGGAAGTACGCTTGTCTTTTCTTATATCGGTATGCTTTCCCAAGAAGTTGTTTATAAAGGAACTGCCATGCGTGTAGTGATGCAGGACGATACGAAACTGCTGGATGAAGTCGTTGTAATCGGTTATCAGACCGTGAAGAAATCAGACTTGACCGGAGCTGTTGCCGTGGTAGATACGAAGGAGATGAAGAAAAGCGCTGCCGGAACTTTGGTTAGCCAGATGCAAGGTTTGGCAACCGGTGTTAACGTACGCAGTAGCGGCCGTGCAGGTGAAGATGCTTCTATCGAAATTCGTGGTGTCGGCTCTTTGAGTAACAACTCTCCGTTGTGGGTTATCGATGGTATGATTACTGACCCGGGTGTTGACTTCAACCCTGCGGATGCAGAATCTATCCAAATTTTGAAAGATGCTTCTGCCGCTGCCATCTACGGTTCCCGCGCTGCCAACGGTGTGATTATCGTTACTACCAAGAAAGGTTCTAAAGGTCCCATGAAGGTAAATGTAAGCGTAAAGGAAACATTGGAATGGAGCCCCAAGTACGACTTGATGAATGCGAAAGAGTATATCAAGTATAATGATATTGCTTATAACGAAGCTATTAAAGATGGTATTGCTACTGTGAACAGTACTCAGAAGCACTCTGAATATGACACTAACTGGCAAGATGCTATCTTGAAAACCGCATTGGTACAAGATTATAACGTAGCACTCTCGGGTGGTGGTGATGCAGGCAGCTACTATGTATCAGCCGGCTATTACAACAACGACGGTGTATCTTACGGAAATACATTCGACCGTTACAGCTTCCGCGTTAACACGCAAGGCAAGAAGGGCTGGTTCTCTTTCGGTGAGAATCTGGCTTATTCATTGACGAACACTGACCCTAACCAGACAAATACGTATAACGACTTCTTGCGTATGATGCCTACCATTCCTATCTACGATGAAAACAACCCCGGTGGATATGGCTATGGTGATGCTGCCAAGTACAATACATTCGGTGTGAACCCGATTGCCCGTGAAGATTTGGAATACCGCCACTTCCGTCAGAATCGTCTGAATGGTTCTTTGTGGTTGGAATTCAAACCTTTCGATTTTCTTTCTTATAAGTTCAATGGTGGTGTAGACCTTTATTTCTATGAGAACTCTTGGTTCCGTGGCGAAGGTAACTGGACTCAGAATCAGGAACATCGTGATCCGGAAAGCCAGAAGGCACGTGACAATACGTACAATATGCTGATTGAGCATACGTTGAACTTCAACAAAGACTTTGGCAAGCATCATGTGGATGCTGTTGTCGGTACTACTTACCAGCACCACGAATGGGAAGGTCTTTGGGCTTCCCGTCTGAACTTCCCGATGTTGGGTAACGGCGATTATCTGACCGTACTGAATGCCGGACAGAGCAACCAGCAGAACTCAAACAGCATCAGTGAAAATGCGATGATCTCTTACCTGGGACGTGCAAACTACATCTATGACGATAAATACTATCTGACTGCTACTTTCCGTCGTGACGGTACTTCCCGCCTGGCTAAAGAAAACCGTTGGGGCAACTTCCCATCCGTATCTGCTGCCTGGAGAATTTCAAACGAAGAATTCTTCAATGTGCCTTGGATCAATGACCTGAAGATTAGAGGTAACTGGGGACGTCTGGGTAACTCTTCTATCGGTGACTGGGACTATATCGGAACCATCAACCAGAGTATCGTAACCGTATTCGGCGGAGCGGTTGTTCCGGGTTCTACCCAGGTGAAGCTGGTGAATACAGGTCTTGTATGGGAAACCAAAGAAACTATAAATATCGGCTTCGATGCCAGCTTCCTCGACCAGCGCCTCACTGCCAGTGTAGAATACTACAACTCAAAGACCAGCGACGTTTTGGCTGAAACTCCGATTGCCATTTCTACCGGTAACCAGGGTGGTTCTCCGTGGAAGAACGCTGCCAGCTTGCGCAACAAAGGTTTCGAGCTTACACTCGGTTGGAAGGACCAGGTATCAGACTTCAAGTACGGTGTTTTGCTGAATGTCACCACGATGGACAACGAAGTATTAAGTTTGGGTCGTGATGGTACTGAAAGAGACTTTATCGATTCAGGTCAGGCAAGAACAAAACCGGGCAGATCTTTGGCTGAATTCTATCTGAGAAAGACAGACGGTATCTTCAAGACACAAGAACAGATTGACAATTATGTAACATCTACCGGCAAGCCGATTATGATCGAAGGTAAGCGTCCGCAATTGGGTGATGTCAAGTACCTTGACTTGGATGACAATGGTGAAATTACCGATGCCGACCGTGATTTTTGCGGTAGCCCGTGGGCAAAGATGCAAATGTCATTGGTACTGAATGCAGAATGGAAGAACTTCGACTTCAGCATGATGTGGAACGGACAGTTCGGTAACAAGATCTACAATGTAGCTCAATGGCAAGGTCGTCTGTTTGCGGATAACTCCAACTATATCCGCTTCAAGAAGGGTGAAGAGCCTTATCAGGTGAATCCCAATTCCAATACTCCGCGTATCATTTACGGTGACTTCCGCAACTCCCGCGATGCCGACCGCTTCCTGGAGAACGGTTCTTACTTCCGCATGAAGAATATTTCTATCGGATATAACTTCAAGCAGAAATGGGTGACTAACCTGGGCGTTGAGAAACTCCGTCTGTTTGCTACCGGCAGCAACCTGCTTACTATCACCGGATATTCCGGTCTGGATCCTGACTTCAAGGGAGCAAATTCTGTATGGAACAGTGGTACGGACAGCTTTGCTTATCCTAATACCCGCTCGGTAATGTTTGGATTGGATTTGACCTTTTAACTAATAAATCAGCTTATAAATTATGAAAAAGATATATTATGGATTAATGCTCGCAGGTGCCCTGACATTGTGCACCGGATGCAGTTCAAGTTTATTGGATATCGATAATCCCAATGAAGTGACAAATGATACTTATTGGAATAAGCCGGAAGATGCTACCGCCGGTGTAAATGCCTGCTACAGCTTCCTCTATAAGGAAGGAACCTGGATGCGTTGGCTCTCTTTCCGCTATGATTTGACTTCGGACGAAGGATGGAGTTCTTCTCCCTGGATTGAGTTGGGCGACTGGACACGCTTCCTTTACAATAACTACAACTTCTACGAAGGCAACAATATACATTGGGAGCACTTCTATGTAGGTATTTTCCGTTGCAACCAGGTGCTGTCCAAAGTTCCTAATATTGAAATGGACGAGACTACGAAAAACCAGGTATTGGCACAGGCTTCTTTCTTGCGTGCTTTGTGGTATTTCCAGGTGAATCTGTTGTGGGACAAAGGAACGATGCCTTTGGAGCCTAAGGACGCCACTTATATCCCGGAAGATGCTTCCGAGCAGGAAATTTGGGACCAGGTAGAGAAAGACTTGACGTTTGCTATGCAGTATTTGCCCGAATCATGGGATGCCGCCAACTTGGGACGTGCAACCAAAGGTGCTGCCAAAGCATTGCTCGGAAAGGCTTATATGCAGCAGCACAAGTACGACAAGGCAAAGGAACAGTTGCAGTGGCTGATTGACAAGGAAGGTTCTCTGTATGGACTTATTGACAACCGTGAAGACAACTTCACCGACCTGGACGAGAACAACAAGGAAGGTATCTTCGAGATTCAGTTTGATGACATGAATAAGGGTGGTACGGGCAATGACGCCAGCATGGCATTCGGTTTCCAACGTACTCAGTTCTTTGCTCCCAGCGGTATTGGTTGGGGCGACGGTAAGGCCCGTCGATGGCTGGTTGATGAATTCCTGAAAGAAAAACGTGCCGATGGTAAGAATGACTTGCGTCTGTATGGCAGTATTCTTTATCGTGGATTCTCACAAGACTTCCCCGACCAACCGAAGAAGTACTATGGAGTTGAAAATGCGGACTGGAATGAGGGTTGGGGAACAGACCCGGAAGATTGCTATATCCGCAAATACAATACTGCTTACTACAGAAATACCGAAGATTATTTTGCACGTAACAACTATCGTATCATGCGCTATGCCGACATCCTGATGAACTATGCAGAATGTCTTGCTGAAACAGGTAGCTCTACTGCCGATGCTGCGGTTTACGTAGACAAAGTAAGAGAACGTGCAGGCATGACTAAGTTGAAAGACAGTCCATGGAAAGATTGTTTGAGCTCAAAGGATGCTTTCCTCAAACGTCTGCAAATGGAACGTACCTTGGAACTCTGTTTCGAAGGCTGGCGTTGGGCCGACCTGAAGCGTTGGGGCTTGCTTGATTCTCAGGAAGGTATCGACGAACTGAAAGCTCGCGACAGGGACTTTGATAACTTCATCGTTGGTAAGCACAGACGTCTGCCTATTCCGAGAGACGAGGTGATTAACAGTACCGTAGGCGGTGTTGCTCATTTGACTCAGAACCCGAATTATTAATAACCAAAGAAGGCTATGTCTGGAAGCCCTTTCTTACACTTAGGTGCTTCCGGCATAGCCTTTTTTCTCTTAAATCTTATACCTTATGCTTGTCTATAAAAAACTATTATTGCCATTCGCTTTTGCTTGTTGCAGCGCTTTGATGGCACAGAATATCCAGAATCCGGTACTTCCCGGAGTGGCAGATGCCGGTGTAATGAAATACAACGGCAAGTACTATATCGGCGGAGTTTATACAAACGGAGACTTTTATGTTTCTGATGACTTGGTTCATTGGGGCACACCCGTCCACGTGGTGACGATGGATAACGAGTGGACAAAAGGTACCGGAGCAGGCAACAATCAGATTCATGCCAACGATATGCTTTATCTGAATGGTGATTTCCACCTGTACTGGTCTGTCAACTATTGGGGAAAAGACAAGCACGCAGTTCACATTGTGCACACGCAAGGTAAAGATGCTTTAGGCCCCTATACGGAACCTAATAAAAAGACCTGGATGGATAACCGTATCGATCCGAAGGTATTCAAAGACGACGACGGACAACTATACATGTACATGGTGCGCTTCACCGACGGCAACACCATTTGGGCACGCAAGATGAAGAATCCGGCAGAGTTTGCCGGCGACCCTGTATGTATGTTCGCTTCACTGCCCGATACATGGGAGACAATGGATAACAGAGTAGCGGAAGGCCCTTGGGTGATGAAGTATAGAGACCGCTACTACATGATGTACAACGCAAATCACACGGCTACCGAATGGGGTAATTATCAGTTGGGAGTGGCTGAGGCTGACTCTCCTTTAGGTTTTCAACATGGGAATAAATATAGTTATCCGGTTGTAGGATGCAATCAGACGCAACTGGAAGAAAAACAAGTGGACATACTGCGGTATGGCACTACCTACGAACCTCTGTTTGCGTATACCGAAAGCAAACCGGCAGGTGACTGGAATACAAAACTTACTTATGATGCTTCCGCCTGGAAACAGGGCGAGACGGGATTCTCTTCCGAAGAAGTGAAAGGCTCTACCACCCGTCATCAGGGCACGGTGTGGGATTCTCCTTCCTTATGGTTGCGCAAAACGTTCTTTGCCGACAAGCAGGTGGGAAATCTGGCCTTACGAGTGGCCCACGACGGAGATACCCGAATTTATTTGAATGGAACGCTGGTCTACGAGAAGCAGGGGCGTGATTACTGTATAGTGAATCTGGATAAGAAGCTGCGTGCCGCTTTGAAAGAAGGTACGAATCTGCTTGCCGTAGAAACAAACAAAGGACGTTCCCAATTCTTCGACGTATCTCTATTCGATATGAAGAACGAAGTTGCCGACGAGATTTTGATGACACCGGGACAGCCTAATATTCTGAGAGGACCGAACGGCTTCGAATGGTGGCTTATCTATATGGCAAACAAGAATGCCGAACGTCGCGGACAATACATCAACCGCGTTCAGTTCTTCGATAAAACGATGTTTGTAGATGGCATTACCGGCCCTCAAACCGCAGGCTATCATCCCGAACCTTCTTTGCCTACCTTCTCCAAGAAAGGAGAGGAATCTTCTTTCGGCGTACTGCAAGGCGTACAGGCATCGACTGCTTATTTATTTGAAACCAGCGTAAAGACGAACTCCGAAGCAGGTATAGTAGCCTGGTGGAAGGATGCCGATAACTGCGCTTACATAGGCTTGGATGCAAAAGCCCAATCCTGGTACCTGCGTACCCGCATCAACGGAAAAGAAAGCAAGGAATCATACGCTTTGCCCGCTGACTTCCGTTGGGGTGTTTACCACCAGCTGCGCATAGAGCGCAATGTCGGTTGCTTAAAGGTTTGGCTGGACGAAATTCCCGCTCCCGGAAAGCATCTTTTTGCGGACATGATTCCTGCTGCTGAGGCAGGTGTTCCCGGAGTATTTGACGAGGCAAAGGATGCCTTGTTCGAAGGAACCATCTATACCATCGGCTTTGATGACGACCACCTGCAACTTACAGAGAAGGCAGAAGCGCTGAAAGGCGACCTGTTGAACGACTATGAGTTCAGCTTCCAGTTGTCCGGTCTGTCTCCCCAGGGAATGGCAGGCAGCTATCCGGTGTATGTGGATAAGAACAATTATGTGAAGGCACAATTCAACGGCGCTACCCGTATGCTCGAAGTCGTTGCCGTGAAGAAGGGCAAGCAGGCTTGGCGGAAAGACTTCCCGCTGGAATACTTGCAAACAGTCTACCCGGATGTGAAATATACCGATTTCATCGAGAAATGTTACCGTTTTGCTACACCTACTTATCTGGATGCACTTTACTTGAATCGTCATGAAGCAGGCAATAAATCCGAGTTTGTGGAAGATATGTTCAGCAAGTTCAATATCGAGTATCTGAACAACGGAGAATGGCATCCGATAGAGAACCGGGGTAGTGAAGTGGCGGAGCATCCTGCGTATAATCGTTTGGCATTCCCTACGGTGAAAGCGGAAGGAATCCGGTTCATCAACAAAGATGCGGAAGATTTGTCGCGCCATATCTATAAGATTGGCATCCGTGAGCAGTTGAAGGAATCATATAATTTCCGTGCTGTGCGCCGTGGAGATAAACTTTATATTTTTGTGGACGGGCGTGAACTGGGTGCACTGGATGTGCAGCAGTATCCTGCATCGCGCATCGGATTCTGTTCGGAGAAGGGCTCTTCGGTCTATGATGGAGTGCTGTATTACCACATCGGCGAGAAGAGATAAATATATTAACATCCGGGTGGGGGACGCAGAGCACTGCTTTCTCCGGCACCGGGGAAGGACGTGTTCCCCGGTGTCGGAGGGGGTGTTCCCCGGTGCCGAACCCCTCGTTTCTCGGTGCCGGAGAAGTACCCCGTTCAGAAGGTACTCAGGCGGGGGAGGAACGATGGATGCATTGCATGAATGAATTTTTACAAGACATTAAAAGAAGAACCATGAAAAAGAGTTTTATTTATATTTGTTTGTTCTTGTCGACCGCACTGGTTTCATGCCAGTCGTGTTCCTCGGACTACAAGGACGTTGACGAGATTGTTGTCGATGGAGTAGAGACACCCGTACCTTTCGGTGATCCGTTCATTATGCTGCATGGCGGCACTTACTATGCCTATGGCACCAATGCCGACGATGGTATCGAGGTGTACACCTCTGACGACCTGCAAACCTGGAAGTACAAAGGCATGGCGCTCGAAAAGAAAAATGTGTGGGCCGACCGCTGGTTCTGGGCTCCCGAAGTATACGAGGTGAATGGAAAGTTCTATATGTATTATTCTGCCGACGAACATATCTGCGTGGCAGTGGCCGATGCACCCGAAGGTCCCTTTATTCAAGACAAAAAAGAACCCATGATTGTCGATGAAAAATGCATCGATAACTCCCTTTTCATCGACGATGACGGTACTCCTTACCTGTTCTTCGACCGTTTCAACGATGGGCTCAATATCTGGGTGGCGGAGTTGGATAAAGACCTCATCACCATTAAGAAGGAAACGATGCATCCTTGCATCCACGTCTCCCAGGCATGGGAGGAAGTATGGCCGCGGGTAAACGAAGGCCCCTTCGTGATGAAACATAACGGTCTGTATTACATGACTTATTCTGCCAACAGCTATGAAAGTCCTTTCTACGGCATAGGCTGTGCCACAGCCACCGACTTGATGGGCGAGTGGACCAAATATGACGAGAATCCCTTGCTTCAGAAACCCGGCGACTTGGTTGGAGTAGGGCATAACGCTATATTTAAGGACAAGGCGGGCAAGCTCCGCACCGTTTTCCATGCCCATAAGGATAAGAGCAACATCCACCCGCGTGCCATGTACATCAGCGATGTCTCTTTTGAGAAAGTGGACGGAGTGGAACGTATGAGAATTAGTAAGGAATACATGACGCCCAAGGTGGTGAAATAATAAAGAACAATGAATATGATGAAAAACTATTTTCTGTTGCTGCTGCTTTGCCTCTGCCTGGGCGGATGCAAGACGAAGCAGGTGGTAGAGTCGGACCGTCTGCCGATAGCCGACCCTTATGTGATGCTTTATGATGGCAAGTACTATGCTTATGGCACCGGAGGTACGGTGGAAGGCGAAGGCTTTGCCTGCTTCTCTTCCGATGACCTGAAGAACTGGAAACGCGAAGGCCAGGCCTTGTCTGCCGAAGATTCCTATGGCACATGGGGATTCTGGGCACCCGAAGTTTATTACGTCGAATCAAAGAAGAAATTCTACCTCTTCTATTCCACCGAAGAACATATCTGCGTAGCTACGGCAGATGCACCGCAAGGTCCGTTCCGCCAGGAGGTGAAACAGCCCATCTGGGAAGAGAAAAGTATCGATACCTCCCTTTTCATCGACGATGACGGCACGTCTTATCTTTACTTTGTCCGCTTCACGGACGGCAACGTAATCTGGGTGGCACAGATGACCGATGACCTGATGGGCATCAAGCAAGAGACGCTGACAGAGTGCATCAAGGTAGGTGAGCCCTGGGAACTCTCGCAAGACAAACCTGCCAAGGTAGCGGAAGGCCCTTCGTTGTTGAAGAAAGACGGCGTCTACTACCTGATTTATTCGGCCAATCATTTTGAAAGTAAGAACTACGGAGTGGGCTATGCCACCTCGGACAACCCGATGGGCCCGTGGAAGAAATACGAAGGAAACCCGGTACTGCAACGTGCCGACGGATTGGTGGGTACCGGCCACGGCGCTCCTTTCCGTTGCAAGGATGGTAGTTGGAAGTACATCTTCCATGCACATTGGGATAGCATCAAGGTACAGCCACGCACCTCTTATATCAAGGATTTTGCCATCTCCGGTCATGGAGTGGTTTCTATCGACGGGGCTATTATCAGACCGCAAGTGGTGAAGTAAATCTTTCCCGGTGAGACTCAATATGAAATAACAAAAGGAATGAAAATACGAATTATGAAAAAGTTATTAATGTTATCAATACTGTTCTGCCTGTCGGCTTGCTCTTCATCCACATCGGCCAAAGAAGATAAACCGGAAGAACAGCCGAAAAATGTATATCGCAACCCGGTGGTGAACTACAGCTTACCCGACCCTACCGTAATCAAGGCAGACGACGGTTATTTCTATCTGTATGCCACCGAAGATACCCGCAATTTGCCTATCCACCGTTCCAAGAACTTGGTGGACTGGGAATTTCTGGGAACTGCCTTCACTGAGCGTACCCGCCCCAACTTTGAAGAAGAAGGAGGACTGTGGGCACCGGACATCAATAAAATAGGTGATAAATATGTGCTTTACTATTCCATGTCCAAATGGGGTGGAGAGTTGACTTGCGGCATCGGCTGTGCTACTGCTGATAAGCCGGAGGGACCTTTCACCGACCATGGAAAGATGTTCCGCAGCAACGAAATTAATGTGCAGAACTCTATCGACCCCTTTTATATAGAAGATGGCGGGAAGAAATACCTCTTCTGGGGCAGTTTTAGCGGCATCTATGGTGCGGAACTGTCGGAAGACGGGCTTGCACTGAAGGAAGGCGCTCCCTTGCAACAAATAGGCGGAACAGCTTATGAGGGAACTTATATCCATAAGAAAGACGGCTATTACTACTTCTTTGCTTCCATAGGCACTTGCTGTGAGGGCTTGAACAGTACTTATACTACCGTTGTAGGTCGATCGGAGAGCCTTTTCGGTCCTTATACGGACAAGAACGGTGGACGTATGCTCGACAATAAACATGAAGTCCT
Source organism: Bacteroidaceae bacterium (assembly GCA_030843315.1). GTDB lineage: Bacteria > Bacteroidota > Bacteroidia > Bacteroidales > Bacteroidaceae > Bacteroides. The sequence goes on from JAUUPT010000013.1 coordinate 63,654, forward strand.
GATTCATAAGAATAATTCTTTTGTTGGTACCGGGCATAACTCGGAGATTGTATCGGATAATGCCGGCAACGACTGGTTCTTCTATCACGCAGTGAGAACTAAGGCACCTGAAAAAGGACGTGTACTGATGATGGACAGGATTGAATGGAAGGACGGATGGCCCTCGGTAGAGGGAAGTTCTCCTTCGACAGAAGCTGATAAACCTGTATTCTAACAATAACAAAACAAAGATAAATATGAGAGTAAAGAGATTGTTTTTAGGAGTAATGCTTTTAGCAGGCATTACGAGTGTAGGAGCAGCAAATTATGCTCCGGAAGATGTTTCGGCTTCCATTTCTTTGAAAGTTCCGGGGAATGATGCCAAGCAATATCCGTTGGCTCTTCAGAAGATGCAGAACGGTGTGTATAGCTGCCAGGCAGCCGAGAAGTTGCCGCTGGACATTACCCGGAAGGTAGTGGATAAGGATGGTAAGCAGCGCATTACGGTGGTTATCAAGGCACTGGAGAATGTTTGTTTCAACTATGGGGAGCAAGTGAAGACCGGCTATAAGCACGATGATTGCCAGTTCTATATGCCCGGCTTTTGGTATCGCCGCAACTTGCGTTCGCCCAAGGAGGCGCCTTCATTCCATACTTCCGATAGCTGGCTGGTGCGCGAAGACCGCTTGAGCACTCCGCTGACGGCAGCTTTCAACCCTGCCCTCGGAAAGTCAATGTCGGTAATCCGTATCGATAAGTTCGATAAGGAAGCTTTGACGACACATAAGGAAGGCGAGGTAATCTTGTCCGGAGAAACTTCTATCGGCTATACCGGCTTCGAGAATGTGGACGGCATGACGGTTCTTGCTTATGGTTTCCCCTATAAGGAAGCTCCTAAGACGTATATCCGCAAATTGACGTTGGCGCCTGCTGTTGAGGCTTTCCAGTTGCTTCGCAAGGGAGATAGCATCTCGCTGACTTGGGAGTTGTCCGAACGGAATGCCAATGATTTCTCGGAATGCGTGCAGCGCACCTGGGAGTATTGCTACGATACCAACCGTCCGCAATCGGTTGATACGCCTTATACGGTGGATAGGATGAAAGAGGTGATGAGCAACTTCTTCGTAGAAAGCTATGTGGATAACACGCCTACCCATTACTATTCCGGTGTAGAGTTGGAGACAGCTACCTGTGCCAGTACGGATGTTGCCGAGGTCGGCTTCGTGGGACGTACGCTGCTCAATGCTTTCAATGCGCTGGAATACGGAGCGGCAAAGAATCGCCCGGAATTGGTGAAGAGTGCCAACAGCATCTTCGATACTTATCTTCAGAACGGTTTCTCTCCGGCCGGATTCTTCAATGAAGTGGTTCATTATAACCGCGATTTCAAGGAACCTGCCCACAGTATCCGCCGCCAGTCGGAAGGTGTATATGCCGTACTGCATTATCTGAATTACGAAAAGCAGCAGAAACGGAAACATCCCGAATGGGAAAAGCGCATGAAGAGTATGCTGGATACCTTCCTCAGCCTTCAGAACGAGGACGGAAGTTTCCCGCGTAAGTTCAAGGACGACTTTTCTATTGTAGATGGCAGCGGCGGCAGCACACCTTCGGCTACATTGCCGCTGGTGATGGGATACAAGTATTTCAAGGATAAACGTTACCTGGCAAGTGCAAAGCGCACGGTAGAGTATCTGGAAAACGAACTGATATCCAAAGCCGACTATTTCTCTTCTACACTGGATGCCAACTGCGAGGATAAAGAGGCTTCCCTGTATGCCGCTACGGCTGCTTACTATCTGGCTCTTGCCACGAAAGGAGAGGAACGTGCACACTATGCCGAACTGGCAAAGAAAGCGGCTTATTTCGCCTTATCATGGTACTATACCTGGGATGTTCCCTTTGCCGAAGGGCAGATGTTGGGCGATATAGGTCTGAAGACACGCGGCTGGGGAAATGTATCGGTAGAGAACAACCACATCGACGTGTTTATCTTTGACTTTGCCGATGTGTTGCACTGGCTTTCCAAGCACTACAATGAACCGCGCTTCTCCGACTTTGCCGAGGTTATTTCTACTTCCATGCGTCAGTTGCTGCCGTATGAGGGACATATGTGCGGCATTGCAAAGGTGGGCTATTATCCCGAAGTGGTGCAGCATACCAACTGGGACTATGGACGCAACGGAAAGGGATATTACAACAATATCTTCGCTCCGGGTTGGACGGTGGCTTCTCTGTGGGAGCTTTTCTCTCCGGGACGTGCTGAGCAGTTCTTCTTGAAGAAATAAAATGTAAATAAGTGATATGAACAAAATCATGACTTTGTTGGCAGGACTGGTGCTATTGGCATCAGCCTGCACAAGCAGCAAGCAGGCAGGTGAAGCGACAGCTTCGGGACTGAACCCTGCCGACTTCCGTACGGAAGTGGATGGCAAACAAACAGACTTGTTTGTGCTAAAGAATAAGAACGGCATGGAAGTCTGCATAACGAATTTCGGCGGACGCATCGTGTCTGTGATGGTGCCGGATAAGGACGGTATCATGCGTGATGTAGTATTAGGCTTCGATTCTATTCAGGACTACGTCAAGTATCCTTCTGATTTCGGTGCAAGCATCGGGCGCTACGCCAATCGCATCAACCACGGCAAGATGACGATAGAAGGAGTAGACTATCAGTTGCCGCTGAACAACTTCGGTCACTGCCTGCACGGCGGACCAAGAGGCTTCCAATACCAAGTGTATGACGGTCATCAGTTGAGCGAGCAAGTCCTGGAGCTGACCTATCTGTCTAAAGACGGAGAAGAGGGTTTCCCCGGCAATCTGACCTGCAAAGTCACCTTCTCGCTGACCGATGATAATGCTATCGACATCCGTTACAGTGCCGAGACCGACCGCACCACGGTTGTTAACATGACAAATCACTCTTACTTCAACCTGGACGGCGACCCCTCCAAAACAAACAGTGATTATCTGCTGACCATTGACGCCGATGCCTACACCCCCGTAGACAGTACCTTCATGACTACCGGTGAAATTGCTCCCGTAGAAGGCACGGATATGGATTTCCGTACTCCTACCGCCGTCGGTGCCCGCATCAATAATGACTTTATACAGTTGAAGAACGGTTTGGGCTACGACCACAACTGGGTACTCAATACCGGGGGAGACATCACCCGTCCGTGTGCCACCCTCGAATCTCCCGTCACAGGCATTGTCCTCGATGTTTATACCAACGAACCGGGCATCCAAGTCTATGCCGGCAACTTCCTCGATGGTACATTGACCGGAAAGAAAGGCATCGTGTATAACTATCGCGCTTCCGTCTGCCTGGAAACCCAGAAGTTCCCCGATTCCCCGAATAAACCCGAATGGCCTTCGGCTCTGCTGAAACCGGGAGAGAAGTACGATAGCCATTGCATCTATCGGTTTTCGGTGAAGAAGTAATGAGCCTCTAACCCGTACGCTCTGCTTGTCATCGTAACGCTAAATAAGTAATCTGTTTTTTCTTGCATATATTCCGCCTTGGTAGGATTCCTCTTATCAAGGCGGAATTCTTTTATCATATATCCTTCATATGGATATTACTGGACTGAGGAGTCATATCCACCTTTACCTTTTTTAGTGAATGATGCCGCTTTTTTAGGAATGTGTGCTCGTTTATTAATCGGTTTGTAATTTCCTATCTATATAGTATATGTGTCTTATAGCATGCTGCCCAGCAATGAGGCGGCATTTCTATTTATTAGCTCATATTGTTATATGATTGGTTTTGTTTTGAAATGTTAGTGTAATTTTAGAATTATTCTTTTACGATGTAATTAAGAGCAAATGCATTGGTCTTTCTAATTAATCTTTAATTAAACAATTCAAAATGAAGCTATTTATGAGAATGAAAAGAAAAGCTCAGCTATCTCTTCTCTTATTGGGATTGAGTGCTTTTTGCCAGTCTATTTGGGCCGACGAAATCTCCGAGAGGAGTATGGGCGTAGTTTTTGAGAGAAATGAAATTACTCAAGTCGCAAAGAAGACAGTGAAAGGATTTGTCGGCGACGAGAATGGTGAGCCTGCCATTGGTGCCACTATTCGTGAGAAGGGTACAAACAATGGTGTAGCCACAGATGCAAACGGAACGTTTACACTGAGTGTTGAGGACAATGCTACCTTGACTATCTCTTATATCGGCTATCTCACCAAGGATATTCTGGTGAAGGGAAGGGCTTTTGTCGCTATCGCCCTGATACCCGACAATAAGGTGCTTGATGAGGTGGTAGTTGTAGGTTTTGGTAAACAGAAGAAGGAATCGCTGGTAGGAGCTGTGCAGGCAGTGAAACCGGAAGAACTGAAAATGACCTCCAGTAGCTTGACCACCTCTTTTGCAGGTAATGTTCCGGGTATCATTTCCCGCCAGACTAAGGGTGAGCCGGGATATGATACAGCCGAGTTCTACATCCGGGGTATTTCTACTTTCGGCTCTAACACCACACCGCTGATTATCCTGGACGGAGTGGAAATCAATGCAACCATGATGAACAATATTCCGCCGGAGTCTATTGCCTCTTTTTCTGTATTGAAGGATGCTACGGCAACTTCACTCTATGGCTCGCGCGGAGCAAACGGTGTAATCATCATCACCACCAAGCAAGGACAAATCTCGGAGAAAATGTCCATTGATATCCGCTTCGACAATACTTTCTCCATGCCTACCTTTATCCAGAAAATGGCTGACGGTGCCACCTATATGGAAATGTATAACGAGGCCAAACGTAATGAAGCGCAAGCAAGCGGCACGGAGTACTCTCCTTTTTACAGTCAGGACAAGATAGACAAAACACGTGCCGGCGCCAATCCTTATCTGTTCCCGGATAATGACTGGTATCATCTGCTGTTCAAGGACTTTGCCGTGAATCAGAACCTGAATGCCACGGTGAAAGGCGGTAGCAAGAATGTAGATTACTTCTTGAATGCCGGTATCTTCCTTGAAAACGGTATTGTGCGTAAACCCAAAGAGACAACGCTCGATGTGAGCAATTACAGCAAGAAATACCTCTTCCAGAGTAATGTGACTGCACGCCTGACTCCGACTACCAAAATGGGGTTGAATATGAATGCGCAGATTTCACAATATCATGCTCCGTTTTCGGGTACTGACTCGGGTGACTTGCGCGGTGAATTGCAGTTGCAAGACTTCTTTTATGCCACGATGCGTGGAAACCCGGTGCGTTTCCCGGCTGTACTTCCGGCTCAGGAGGGTGATACCTTCGTGCGTTACGGAAACAATACTTCGTGGGACGTGGGTAATGTGGACGTGAACCCTTATGCCAAGATGAGTAGTGGATATACGGAGCGCAGTTATGTATATATGACTACGGCTTTCAACCTCGAACAGGATTTAAAGGCCATCACACCCGGTCTGAGTGTCAGTGCACTGGCTTCTTTCTATAATTACAGCTACAGTTGGCTGAACAACTGGATTCAGCCTTACTATTTTAAAGTATCCGATGAATATACGGTAGATAGTAGCGGTAATTACATCTACGAGGAATCTCCCATCGGTACGGCGGGCAGCACAGCCCTTAAGTCGTCTTCCGGTCAGAACCCGACCAACCGTGTATGGTCTTTCCAGGCAAAGGCGGACTATACGCGTCTTTTCGGTAAGCATGATGTGGGTGCCACCTTCGTTTATCATATGAAAGAAACCCGCAATGACAAGAACGGCGGTACTGAGAAAGAGCTGCTTCCTTTCCGTGAGCAAGGATTGGCAGGACGTCTGACTTACGATTACGACCATCGCTATCTGGTAGAGGCTACTTTCGGTTACAATGGCTCGGAGAACTTTATGAAAGGCCACCGTTTCGGCTTTTTCCCTGCCATAGCATTAGGCTGGACTGTATCGAACGAGGCATTCTTCAATCCTCTAAAAGAGGCGATCAATAACCTGAAACTTCGTGGTACGTACGGATTGGCAGGAAATGATGCATTGGGTACCCGCTTCCCTTATATCACTGAAGTGAGCCTGAGTAACTCGCTGGATTGGTGGTATGGTACGAACTTCAACAGAGGAAACGGTCCGCTAATCAGTGTCTATGGAAACGAAGGAGCTACTTGGGAGAAGTCCAAGAAGCTCAATCTGGGTATCGACTTAAGTATTCTCCACGTATTGGACTTCAGTATTGACTATTTCAAGGAAGACCGTACGGGTATCTTCATGCAGCGCCGCTCCATCCCTTCTTCACTGGGATTTGCCGGAAACTTGCCTTATGCCAATATCGGTGCGGTGAAGAATTCGGGTATAGATATGAGCATCGTCTACAACAGGGCAATCGGTAAAGACTGGATTATCCGACTGAATGGGAGTTTTACCTATGCACACAATGAAATTGTAGATAAGGATGAGCCCGAAAACGTAGAATCCTATTATTCCGAAATAGGGCATCCTATCAACAGTCTTCGCGGATATGTAGCCGAAGGTTTGTTCACTTCGCAGGAGGAGATAGATAATTCGCCCAAGCAAACCTTGTCTACCTATACGATAGGAGACGTTAAATACAAGGATTTGAATGGTGACGGAAAGATAGATGGGAATGATATTACCACCATCGGTAATCCTGAGATACCTGAAATTGTCTACGGCTTGGGCGGTACGGTGAAGTATAAGAAGTGGGATGTTTCCCTTATGTTCCAGGGGGCAGCTAAAGTGAGCCTGATGATGACGGATATTAACCCGTTTGGAGATTCGGCGCACCAGGGATACAATATCGCACAAGCTATTGTAGACGACCACTGGTCGGAGTCCAATAATGTGGCCGATGCCGGTTATCCACGCCTCTCACCCAACTTCGTACAGAATAATGTGCAGCCGAGTACATTCTATCTGCGCAATGCAACTTACCTGCGTTTGAAAAGCGCTGAAATAGGATATACATTCAACCAGTGGCTTCGTGTGTATGCAGCAGGTACCAACTTGCTGACCTTCTCTCCGTTCGACCGTTGGGACCCGGAAATGGGTAGTGGAAACGGATTGGCTTATCCTTTACAGCGTACAGCCAAAATAGGCATTCAGTTTCATTATTAATTAGAGTAATATACAGACGATTATGATACGAAGAATATGTAACAAACTATTGGCCATAGCTGCTGTCAGCGTGCTGTGTGCTTCTTGCGATTTCCTGGACGTAGTCCCTCAGAGTTCGGCTACAATAGATGATATTTATAAGACTCAGAACAAGGCTGAACAGATGGTTCTTTCTTGCTACAAGGAGATACCTAACTATTTTCATCCGCAGGCTTTCCCTGACTGGACAGCCGGAAACGACTTTGTGACGGGATGGTACGGATCTGTACGTTGGTTCCACTTCAAGAGTTTGCTTTATGGATTGGAGTCTCCTACTTCTACTTACTACTCCTTATGGAGTAATACGGCTGCGTCTTATCCCACCGGTGTACAGCAAAAGAGTGTATGGGAGGGTATCCGCTACTGCTATAACGTATTGAACAACATAGACCGTGTGCCCAATATCGACCCTAAGAAGTTGAACTATTACAAGGGCGAAGCCCTGTTCCTGATTGGTTATTATCATCAGATTATGCTGGAATATTATGGACCGGTAGTTATTGTAGATAAAGAAATACCGATGAGCAGTTCGCCTGCCGAAATGAATGTACCTCGTAGTACTTACGACCAGTGTGTGGATTTTATATCAAACAAGTATACGGAAGCGGCCACTTATCTTCCTGCCCGTTGGCCGGAAACCGGTAATTACAACCGTGCTACTGCCGCTACTGCATTGGCTTATAAGGCTCGTCTGCTGTTGTATGCCGCTTCGCCGTTGGTCAATGGAAACAGCGAATACTATGCCAACTTTAAGAATCCGGACGGCACTCCATTGATGAATCTGACCTATGATAGGGAAAAGTGGAAAAAAGCGATGGATTCGGCAAAAGAAGCCATTGACTTCTGTGAAAAGAATGGCTACAAACTTTACGGCGGCTCTACTTCTGATCCTAAGGTAGGTAAGGACAACTATCATGAAGCCTTTACCGGTCCTTCAGGTAAGTTCAATCTGGAAAACTGGAATGAAACGCTTTTCGGATATGCCGATCAGGGAACGGCCAGCTACAACATCAAGAATATGGGGCCGCGTGTAGGCATCAACCAATATTCGGGCGAAGGTTTCCGTGGTTATCTGATTCCTACTTCCGATTGTATCAACCGCTACTACACCAAGAACGGGTTGCCGTGGGCGGATGATCCTGAAACCAAGAATCTTGATCCGTATGAGATTGCTCCGGGTGACAGTACCGTGCGTCTCCACCGCAATCGTGAACCGCGCTTCTACGCTTCTATTGGCTTTGACCGTGGAGAATATGAGATACAGGGCGGTACGCGTATCCTGCATTGCCGTCGTGGCGAAGAACAGCAGAATGACGGTGACGTGAGCCATGAATATCAGTCGGACAACGGTTACTTCTGCCAGAAATGGGTGTCGAAGGCTGATTCTTACGACTGGAACAGTAAGGCGTATACTAACAGTACATATGCTTTCCCCTTCATGCGCCTGGCGGAAATTTATCTGAGCTATGCCGAGGCTGATTTTGAGTATAACGGTACATTAAGTCCTACCAGCTTATCCTACCTGAACAAGATACGTCAGCGTTGCGGTTTGCCCAATTTTGAGGATTCATGGGCAATGGCAGGAGGCATACCTACGGGTGAAAAGTTGCGCGAGGTATTGCACGATGAGCGTAGCATCGAGTTCGCTATGGAAGGACGTCGTTTCCATGATATCCGCCGTTGGAAGATTGCAGATAAGGAAATGATGCGCAAGCAGACTGCATGGAACCTTGAGGGGAGAACTGCTGAAGAGTTTTACCAACTGGGAGAGATGAGAGAGAGCGGAACGAGAGTGTTCGATGTTCCTAAGAGCTATTGGCTGGCTATCCCGTTGGATCAGATTCAGATAAACTCTAATCTGGTACAGAATCCCGGATATTAATTCCCGGACAGATATTATATAACAAGATGTCTCTTTCCTGTGGTGGAGAGAGGCATCTTTGTTTTAAGGGAAGGAACTTTCGTTGTGAAGTTCCGTTGATGGTGGCTTTTTATCGCATTGCCAGCGCCTTGTTTTCCGCCTCTTCCATAATCTCCCGTTCTCCCGGTCCCTTGTCGTTGATGCCACACAGGTGTAGGATGCCGTGGATAATGACGCGATGCAGCTCCGTATCGTAATCGCTGCCGAACTGTTCGGCATTGGTGCGCACGGTATCAAGGCTGATGAAGAGATCGCCGCTGAGGCGGTTGCCTTCGCAGTAATCAAAGGTGATGATGTCGGTGTAGTAATCATGTTGCAGATACTGGCGGTTTACTTCGAGTATCTTCTCGTCGGAGCAGAAGATATAGGCGATTTCACCGACTTTTTTTCCATAAGTGGCGGCAACGGATTTAATCCATTCCGTCGTTTCGCGTTTGCTGATGGCGGGCATTTCTACGCCGTCTGTTTGATAAGAAACCATATCGAGTAGGGGTTAAGAATTAAAAGAAGAATATATAACTGATGATGATGGCAGCGATGATACCGGCAAAGTCGGCTATCAGTCCGCAGGTGACGGCATTGCGTGTCTTGGTGATGCCTACGCTGCCGAAGTAGACGGCAAGGATGTAGAACGTAGTGTCCGAAGCGCCGCGGGCTACACAACTCATGCGGCCAACGAAGGAGTCCACTCCATACTGCTTCATTGTGTCAATCATCAGTCCGTTGGCACCGCTACCGCTCAACGATTTCATCAATGCAGTGGGCAGAGCACCTACAAAGCTGGTGTCTACGCCGAAGAAGCCAACTACATAGCCGATGCCGTTCACCAGCAAATCCATCGCGCCGGAAGTGCGGAAAACCGCGATTCCAACGAGAAAAGCCACCAGATAGGGAATGATGCGTACGGCCGTAGTGAAGCCTTCTTTGGCTCCTTCAATAAAAGCGTCGTATACATTGATCTTCTTCCATAGCCCCCACAGGATGAACAGCAGGATGATGGAGAAGAGTATCACGTTGGCAATCAGCGTGGAGTATATGCCCATTTCTTCGCGGCTTATCCGGGTAAACAGATAGATGAGAGCGGCAAAGAAGAGGCTGATGCAGCCGATAAGGATCAGGATAGGCTTGTTCAGCAGGTTGATGCGCTGGGCAATGCTGACGGCAATAACACCCACTACGGTGGAGATGGCAGTGGTGATAAGTATGGGGATAAAGATATCGGTAGGCTGTGCCGCTCCCAGTTGTGCGCGATACATCATGATACTGATCGGGATAAGTATCAGCCCGGAAGTATTGAGCACCAGGAACATCACCATCGGATTGGTTGCCGTGTCCTTGTTTGGGTTCAGCTCTTGCAGCTCCTTCATGGCTTTCAGCCCCATTGGCGTGGCGGCATTGTCCAGTCCCAGCATATTGGCGGAGAGGTTCATAAAGATAGACCCCATAGCCGGATGCCCTTTCGGTATCTCGGGAAAAAGACGGCAGAACACAGGGCTCAACCAGCGGGACAGGGCATTAATCATGCCGCTCTTCTCACCTATCTTCATGATGCCCAGCCACAAGGCGAGTATTCCCGTCAGTCCAAGGGATATTTCGAATGCAGTTTTCGAGGAAGCAAACGTGGAGTTGACAAGCTCCGTGAAGATTTCAGTGTTGCCCATGAACAGGAGTTGGATAAGTGCCACAATGAAAGCGATAACGAAGAATGCTATCCAAATATAATTTAAAACCATAAAATAACGCGTTGTTTTGCGTGCAAAAGTAGGAATATCTTTCTATTTAGCATGATAAATAGATGGATTATTGCATTTATTGGGGCAATATTACCGATATGTATACAAATGCCGCCTTGCCTTTGAACTCTGATGTCGGAAGAATGCACAACTTTAATTGTAATTAATTGATAATAAACTAACTCTCTCTTGCATGAGCTGACTCCGAATACTGCGAAAGTGAAAAGTTTGTTTGTTCGCTCTGATGCGCTTGCTTTAGACTTATTTAATATAATAAAAAGGTAAAAAACGTCAATTGTACCATTCTGTAAGAGGGAAGATACTTCTATTTCGGAGATAAAATATATCTTTATCACTATATATCATACAACGAATAAGGTCTCTATGCTGAAAAAAACGTTTCTTGTCTGCCTCTTTTTACATCTGGTTTTAGGTA